>JAFASQ010000070.1 GCA_019244395.1 Solirubrobacterales bacterium
TCCGACTCCGGTCTGAAAGTTCAAATGCCGAAGGAAAGGACCGACATGACCGCCGACCGTTCCCGCTGGATCGCTCTCTACGTCCTCTGCGTGGGGATGCTGATGATCGTCCTCGACGTCACCGTCGTGAACGTCGCTCTTCCGTCCATCCAGGACGACCTCGGGTTCTCGACCTCCAGCCTCGCGTGGGTCGTGAACGGGTACCTAATCTCGTTCGGCGGGCTGCTGCTCCTCGCCGGGCGCCTTGGTGACCTGCTTGGTCGCCGGACCATCTTCCTGGCCGGGCTCGCGGTGTTCACCGGCGCCTCGGCGCTGTGCGGCCTGGCGCAGAGCGAGGTGTGGCTGGTCGCGGCGCGGTTCGTGCAAGGCATCGGCGGCGCGATGACCTCGGCCGTCATCCTCGGCATGATCGTGACGATGTTCCCGGAGCCCCGGGAGCAGGCGAAGGCGATCGGCGTCTACGCGTTCGTCGCCTCGGCGGGCGGCTCGGTCGGCCTGCTTGCCGGCGGCGTGCTCACCCAGGCCATCGACTGGCACTGGATCTTCTTCATCAACATCCCGATCGGCATCGCGACGGCGATATTCGGCCGCCGGGTGCTGGCCGCCGAGGAGGGCATCGGCCTGAGCAAGGGCGCCGACCTGCCGGGCGCCGCGCTCATCACGGGGGCGCTGATGGTCGGCGTCTACACGATCGTCAAGCCCGCGGCCGAGGACGGCTGGGGCGCGTCGACGACGCTGATCCTCGGCGCCGTATCGATCGCCCTTCTGGCCGCGTTCGTTGCCCGCGAGGCGAAGGCCGCCACGCCGCTAATGCCGCTGCGGATCTTCCGCTCGCGCAACGTGACCGGCGCGAACCTCATCCAGGTGCTGACCGTGGCCGGGATGTTCGGGATGTTCTTCCTCGGCTCGCTCTACCTGCAGCGGGTGCTCCGCTACGACGCGCTGCAGATCGGCCTGGCGTTCCTGCCGGTGACGATCGTGATGTGCACACTGTCACTGCGCTACTCGGAGAAGCTGATCCAGCGATTCGGCGCCCGCACGATGCAGTTCCCGGGGCTGGGCATGATGGTCGCCGGCATGGTGCTGTTCACCCAGACGCCGGTCGACGGCTCCTACTTGCGCGACGTTCTGCCGGCGCTGCTGCTGACCGGCACCGGCGTGGGCCTCTGCTTCCCCGCCCTGATGGGGCTGGCGATGTCGGGCGCGACGCCGAGCGACGCCGGCCTGGCCTCGGGCCTCGTCAACACCGCCGCGCAGGTCGGCGGGGCGCTGGGCCTGGCGGTCCTGGCGACGGTGTCCACCTCGCGCAGCAAGCACCTGGTGCACTCCGGCACGGCGCACGCGCAGGCGCTGACCAGCGGGTACCACCTGGCGTTCCTGATCGCCGCCGGCCTGGTCGCCGCCGCGATCGTAGTCGCCGCGGTGGTCGTGCACTCCGAGAAGCACGCGGCCGCGGCGACGGCGCGGGCCGGCGAGCTGGCCTGCGAGGGCTGCTGAATCAGACGCTCGAGAGCGGCGACAGCCAGGCGCCGCCGTGCTCGCGACATCGACCAGGTCGGCTGTCGCCTGACGTACCACCACCTCAGGGAAGCAGCTGCGAGCGAGGTACTCCGTCAGCTCCCGCTCCTCGCCACAAGCCCGCATCCCGGGGCTTGGCTCGATTTCCGTTCGGTCGGCCTGAGACATCTTTTGAACGACGGCTCCGCACCATTCGCCTCCGCTGGTCTGGGTTCAAGCCCGTCTTGCACACCCATACGAGCGACCTAGTGATCCGGTTCACGACCGCGGCGTCGATCTGCGGTCGCGGTCACGGCGAGCCAAATGTCATCTCCGTCCACGGCTCATTTCACGTGAATAACGCCTTGCATCCAGGGGTGCACAGCGCAGAAGAAGTAGAGCGTGGTACCGGGCTTGGCGGTCACGGTGACGGTGACTTTGCCGTGTGGGATTCCATTGTCGGTCGCTGCCGGCGGCAGCCCGAGTGAGTCGCCGCGTTCGTCGAGACCTGGCTTCCCGACGTCGACGAAGCGCACCCCAGTGGGGTGGGCCGGGCTGGGCAGGTTCGGCGCGCCAAGTAGGCACGGGGTGCCGGGCGCGTCGGCGAAGCAGACGTCGAGCTGGCCGACCGCGCGCGGGAGCTCCGAGCGGTTGACGATTGTCAGAGTGTGCGGGTCGGGGAGACTCAGCTTTGGTCCGTCTTCGAAGGTCAGCTTGCCGCCGGAGCGGATCGTCACGTCGGCGTGGACGAAGTGGAGGGTCTCGCGGACAAAGCGGTTGGCGACGAACGTGCCGTTGCCATCGACGAGGACCGTCGCCCGTGCCGGCGGTTGGCCATGGGCGCTTGAGTATGTGGCCGCGGTGGCGGCGCCGGCGAGGGCGAGCCCGGACCCGCCCAGACAGCCGATGAGTAGGGTCAATCTCATCGATGATCTCCTTTGGTTGAGTGACGTTGGTGGAGAGTCGGATAGAACCCGTGCGGCGGTGTCGCCGCGCCCGATCGTGGCGCCCGATCGCGGCGTGAACGAGCACCGTGCGGCCCAGACCGCGAGCAGTAGGCGTGCGCCTTCTTTGCTGCCAGCTCCGATAGTCCAGCAGGCGCTTGAGCGTCTCGATCAGCATGCCGCGCACCTCCGCGGGCGGAAGTCCAAGGTCGTGCGCCAACGGCAACCACACGTGCAGGTCGTCCAGCGCGATCAGCGCCGCCCATCGCCGCACGCCTACGCTCCCGCGGACGCGGTTGAGCTGCGGCGCGAAGGCGCGTTGGACGCTGGCCTTGCGAAGGTGCTTGGCGTGAGCGACGATCTCGTCCAGCACTCATCTAGCCCACGAGCGCTCGGTCTGCTTCTCGAAGACCCGAACCTCGACGCCACGCCGCGCGAGCTCGATCGCAAGCATCACCCCCGTCGGCCCGGCACCCACGATTACAACGGGGACATTGCTCTCGGTGGACATTGAGATCACCTCCTTTTCTGGCTTGCTCGCGGGTGTGGGGCATGCTCGGGTGCTCAGCACCGGTGGCCGCTGGTGCGGCCACCGAGCACATTGACGAGAGCACCCGGACCGGGCCGGGCGGATTAGGTGGCCGCGCGCCGGGGACGTGTACGGCAGTACCCTCATTTCCGTCCCTCGGCTGTGTCGAGCGTTGGCGTGCGCAGGGCGGTTTCGAGCGCGGCCGTTAGCGCGAGCCAGCCATGGAACTCGCGCTGGGCGCCGGACGCGTCGGTGAGCGTGCCCTCGATCACCGACCGCTGCAGCTTTGCGTCGATGATCAGCCGTTTGGTGACCGAGTCCGTGTCCACGGGCGCAGTGTCCAAAGGCGGCCGCCCGCTCGCGTCAGGCGGCGCCCCCTATTCTTTTGCGCGGCTGTCCCTTACGAAGTGGCGGCCGCGTCGGGATCCTCGGCGGCGAGCGCGCCGGCGAGCTGTCCGCGTGAGCGGATCCCGACCTTGCGGTACACGCGGCCGAGATGGACCTCGGCGGTCTTGCCGCTGATAAACAGCGCCTGAGCGATCTGGCGATTGGTCATCCCCTCGGCCGCTAGGCGGGCGACGCGCAGCTCCGCGGGCGTCAGCGCGTCGCGGCCGGTGATCGCGTCGCGGCGCGGCTTTGCGCCCGCCGCGATCAGCTCGGCGCGGGCACGTCGAGCGACCCCGCCCGCGCCGCAGCGGTGGGCGACGTCGAGGCCCTGCTGCAGCGCATCACGCGCCTGCACCCGACGGCCCGCGCGGCGCAGCAGCGCGCCGTAATCGGTCAGTGCACGCGCAAGCTCGAGCCGCGCCGAGGATCCGGCCAACGCGTCCACTGCCTCGCGCAGCAGCTCAAGCCCCGCATCAGCGTCCTCGACCAGCCCGCTGGCGCGCAGCGCGACCCCCAGCGTGCGCGGTCGAGCGAACGCGCGCGCGAGCTCGAGCTCCTCGCGCGCGAGCGCGCGCGCCTCCTCATGCTGTCCGAGCGCGTGATGGAGCAGCGCCGCCTCCGAGCGCCACGGAGCCCCCGCCGGGGCGCTCAGTTCGAGCCGGCGGCATCGCTTGCCACACTCGAGCAGATCCGCGAGCCCCTTCTCATGTTGCCCCTGTGCGGCGCGCACCAGACCGCGCGCGAACAGGCAGTGGGCGCCGATGATGAACCGCGAGTCAAATCGATCCGGAAAGCATTCAAGCTCCTGTTGCGCCGCGTCGGTCATTCCGCGCGCGAGGAGGCTTTCGATCGTTAGGACCATTGCGTGCAGGCGCGAGACAGAACCCGCGGCGTGCTCCAGCGCCCACCGCGCCTGCGCCTCGGCGTCCGCGAGCCTACCCTGGCACAGCAGCACGCGTGCGCGCCACGCGGCGACCTCCGCCAGGTCGGTCGCGTCGCCGCGCCTGCGAGCGACGGCCTCAAGGTCATCGCACAGTCGCAACGCCGTCTCGTAGCGCTCGACCAGCCACAACGTGTTCAAGAGCGGGTTCGCGAAGTCCTGCGGCGGCGGATACCGCCCACCTGCGAGCGCCCGCTCAACCAGGCCCTCCGCCTCCACCGCGCGATTACTCTTCGCCGCATAAAACGCCACGGCCGCGGCGATACCAACGGGAACCTCCGGGAGCGCGCCGACGCGCTCGCGCAACCTTTCCGCGCGCATACCGGCGCCGGCGGCGGTGCGCTCGTCCCATTGCCCCACTCCGGCGATCGCCCCCTCCAGCATCAGCGCTACTTCCGGCCTGCCAGCACCAGCCCGCGCCCACGCGCGCTCGAGCACCTCGACCGCTTCGGGCGTCCGGTCGCTGCTCAAGTACGCGTACGCCAACGTCATCGTGGCCGCAAGCGACGCGTCCACATCCGTGATCGCCGCCAGCGCTTGCTCGAGGTGTTCGATCGCGCCCGCCTGCCGGCACCGCCACTCCGCCTCCCCCAGCATCAACAGCAGCCTGCCGCGCTCGGCCTCGGCCGGCGGCTCGTCGAGTGCCCGCCGCAGATACGCGACCGCCGCATCAGGAGCCCCACGCTGCGCCGCCTCCGCCGCCGCATCCGCGAGCCGAGCGGCCACCCACCAATCGCCGGTCGGGCCCGTCGCCAGAAGATGCGCGGCTACACGACCGAGGGCACCGTCGCGATCAACAATCCCAGCCGCAAAGCGATGCGCCAGCCGTCGCTCCCCGAGCCCGAGATCCTCATACACCGCCGCCCCGATCAACGGATGGAAGAACTCCAGCGGCCGCGCCGGGGCGAAGATCTGCCCATCCGCGAGCGCGTCAGCCGCCAGCTCCGCCTCGGCCAGGTCGAGCCCAGCAAGCTCCGCCGCCTCAGAGACCTCGACCCCGCTGCCCAGCACCGCGACGGCCCTCGCCAAGGCAACCTCCGCGTGTCCCATCTGCGTCAGCCTCGCCAGCACCGAGGTCCCGACGCTGACCGGAACGATCGAGCGCAGCGCCGCCACCTCCTCCGCCACCCCCCGCATACCCTCGGCCCGCGCCGCCGCCAACAGCTCACGCAAGTAGAACGGATTACCGCCGGTGAGCTCATGGCAGGCCGCCCAGAAACCAGCCTCCGCCTGGGCGCCAAGCGCGGTGGCGGCGAGCACACCGACGCTCGCCACGCTCAACGGCGCCGGCGCGATCCTCTCGACGGTCCCCGCAAGAAAGGAATCCAGGCTAGCCTGATCGCGGTGAGAATCGCCTTCCCGCAGCGTCACCGCGATCAGCAGACGAAGCTCTCCGCAGCGCCGGCGCACATAGTCAAGCCACGCGAGCGACGGTTCATCGACCCACTGCAGGTCATCGACCGCGACCACCACCGGCTCGCGCTCTGCCAGATTGGCGCACAGCCAGTAGAGACCATGTAACGCCGCAAACCGGTCGGCCGGGGCTTGGCCCCTCCCAACGCCAATCGCCCGGGCGCCGACATGGGCCGCTCCAGTGACCAGCCGCCTCCGCCCCGGGGTGGGCGCCGATCGCAACAACGGCTCAAACAGCTGGCGTGCAACGCCAAACGCCATGCTCACCTCGAGCTCGCCGCCCCGGGCTCTCAGCACAGCGAACCCGCGCTGCTGCGCCCGAGCCGCCAGAGCGCCAAGCAGCTCGGTCTTCCCGATCCCCGCGGGCCCCTCGATCACCACCGTCCCGCCCGAACCCGCACCCGCTCTCTCGATCAGCCGGTCCAGCTGTTCTAGCTCCAGATCGCGGTCGAGAAGCGAACCCGACCCAGTCGCTGCTATCGCACCCACACTCACTACGGGCGCCGTCCTCGCCTCCAACGGGCGTCCTACGAGTCTCGTTCCGGTCGAGATACTGTAGCCGCAACCAATCACCGCACGCCCAACACCCCGAGCACCTTTAGTACTTGCTGGGACTCGAACCCCGAGCTGTCAGCAAACGGGTCGACGGTAGATCGGCCTGGCCGATCGTGCTCACCTCGGAGATCGCTCCGCGCGATGCAACAGTCAGTGTTGCGGGAGCGGCGACTGTTGAGTCCGTCGACATCTGTGCGCCCGACAACGCGCCGTCGAACGCAATCTGTCGCAAGCTCGGCTTCGAGCTGCTCGAAGCGTCCGAGTTCGAGTTCTCGAAGGGGCACGCCATGACCTGCAACGACTGGCGCCTGGACCTCCGCGCCTAGGCTTTCTTGACGGCCAGAAGGTTCACGGATGAGTCATCCTTTCAGGCGGTGAGTTGAGGGGCGGCGATGCGTGCGTCGAGCGCGTGTTCGAATGCGTGCCGGGCGCGGGTGAGCGGAGAGCGGGCGGCGATTCGCAGGCGGAGGGCGGAGTCGAGCTCGGCCAGTGATGGGTCGAGGATGTGGTTCACCTTTTGACGAACATACGCGCGGTAAGTCACGCACGTGCCCGCTCCCCGCGAGTTCGCCCGGCAGCTCATTGTGATGGACACAGAGGCGCGGTCGTTGTTGCAAGACCCTCCGCGCGAAGCGGTGCGCACGTGGGCGCAGCGCTGCGAAAGACGATCCGGCTAGGAGGCTGGCGACAGCGTCCATGCGCGGATCGACGAGCGGATCGATAGCTGCCGCCGCACCCGCGGTCCGGCAATGGAGGAGCCCCGGGGAGTTGCAGCAGCCCTGCTCCGCGCCCTCATCGAGAGCCAAGCCAGCGAGCCGGATGGAACCGACGGCCACCGACGCCGATCAGGTTTCACTGAGGCGAGGGGGTCCACTTGTTTCATCCCAGCGTGTCGCGTTTGGGACTGCTGCGTTTCCCGCCGGGTTGCCCGTTCGGCTGGGCACGCGTAGTGTTTGGACATGGACGCCGGCGAGGTAGCGGTGCATGAGCAGATCGCCCAGGGTCTCAAGGAGCACCCGGCCAAGAAGGGGATGCGCTTCAACATCCTGGTCACGGCGGTCGAGATCGGTGGCAGCATCGGGCTGTTTCACCTCGCCCAGCGGCTGGGCGCCAATGACGTGGCCAGCTACCTGATTGGCAGCATCGCCCCGGTCATCGGCGGGTTCATGGTCTGGGCGAAAGCCCGCAAGTTCAGCGGGGCCTCGGCCGCGATCTTCGCGTTCACCGCGCTGTCCGCCGTCGTCGCCCTGATCGGAAGTACCGCGCCCAAGACGCTGCTCTATAAGGATTGCGCGGTGACGGCCCTGATTGGTTTGATCTTCTTGGGCTCGTGTGTCCTGGTCCGCAAGCCGCTCGTGTTCTATATGGCTCAGCGGTATGGGACGGACGGCACCCACGACGGGATGGCGATCTTCGACACGATGTGGGACGTCTCCCGAGACTTTCGCACCTGCATGTACGTCATCAGCTATCTGTGGGCGGTGTTGTTTCTCATCCAGGCCGCCGGGACCGCGCTGATCATCCGCCAGACCCGCTACTCCACCGCCTACAACTACGACCAGATCCTGCCCGTGGCCGCGATCGGGCTGGGCATCGTCGGGTCGCTCGCGATCGGCCGCCACTTCAAGGAGAGAGGCGAGGCGCGCAGCGGCGCAGCCAGCACTGTCCCGGCGAGGATTGATTGAGGCTTTGACCGATGGACGACGGGGGTTATCGGGCTCCGTCAGCGTCGATTAGGTCGTAACCTCGGTACGGGATCAGGTTGCGGGGCATGGCTGCGCCTTATGCCAAAGCCTATGTCGACGGTAACGTGGGTGTTGCAGCATCGGATGGGTGGCTCCCGCAACTCGCGAGCAGGCGCCGCTCCCTTCCTGACGGCGAGGGCAGGCGCCTCGAGCCGCGCGCGAGTGTTTCTTATGGCCCGGTCACGCTTCGTCGGCGGCGCGGAGCCGTTCTGGCGGATCAGCAGTCGCGGCCCAGCTTCCGAGCAGCCGTAGGGTCTCCTCGTCGCGCGAGCCGGGTTCCGCGGTATAGGTGAAGATGGTTAGGCCAGGGTCGGCGACGAGGTCGAGGCGGTCGTAGCTCAGGCTGAGGTCGCCGACGACGGGGTGGTGGAGGTATTTGATTCCGGTGATGTGCTGGCGGACGTTGTGCGCCGCCCAGCGTGTGCGGAATTCGTCGCTCTGGGTGGAGAGTTCGCCGACCAGGTCGGAGAGGCATCGGTCGTACGGGTTGCGGCCAGCAGAGGCGCGTAGCACGGCGACGGTGTCGCTGGCGGCTTTGTTCCAATCGGGGTAGAAGTCTCGGCTGCGCGGGTCGAGGAAGATGAATCGGGCGGTGTTCGCTGGGTGGCCTTGGCTGGCGAACATCTCGGAGTAGAGCGCGTGGCCGAGCGCGTTGGCGGCGAGGATATCGAGACGGTCGTTGCGCACGAACGCGGCCGCGCCGGTGATCGCGTCGAGGATGTGCTGGACGCTGGGTCGGATGGTCTGCTTGCCCGGACGCCGCCGCTGGGTGACGTTAGGTTGGACGGCGCGGGCGAGGTCGAACAGGTGGGCGCGTTCGGCCTCGTCGAGCTGGAGCGCGCGGGTGAGGGCTTCGAGGACGCTGTCGGAGACGCCGTGCATGGCGCCGCGCTCGAGCCGGGTGTAGTAGGGGACGCTGACGCCGGCGAGGACGGCGACCTCTTCGCGGCGTAGGCCGGGAACTCGGCGTGGGCCGTACGCGTTGAGGCCTGCTTGCTCGGGCGTGATCCTGGCCCGGCGGGAGGTCAGGAACTCGTTGATCTCGCTGCGCGCGTCTATCCCAGATGAGCGTAGACGGGGTTGCCGGTAGGTGGGAGACCCTGCGGGTACCCCTCTCAACAGGGTCTCTCACTTCTCGCGAACAGCTGCTTTCTTGGGTGGCGGACACGAGAACGACCCAAGGGATGCAGCTATGCGAGCAACTGTGATGCACGGCGCCGGCGACGTTCGGATCGAGGACGTCCCCGATGCCACCCTCATCGAGCCGACCGACGCGATCCTGCGGGTCACCCGCGCATGCATCTGCGGCAGCGACCTGTGGCCGTACGCATCGATGGCGCCGAGCGAGACCGGCCAGTCGATGGGGCATGAGGCGATCGCGATCGTCGAGGACGTCGGAGCCGAGGTGCGCACGCTCAAGACTGGCGACCTGGTGGTGATGCCGTTCGCCATATCGGATGGCACCTGCGAGTTCTGCCACGAGGGGCTTCAGACCGAGTGCGCGCACGTCGCCTTCTTTGGCAACAACGGCATGAACGGTGCGCAGGCCGAGGCGCTGCGGATCCCCTACGCCGACGGAACCCTGTTCAAGCTTCCCGTGGGCGAGGACGACGCGTTGATGCCGTCGCTGCTCACGCTGGCTGACGTGCTCGGCACCGGCCACCACGCTGCCGTCGGCGCGAAGGTCTCACCGGGGAAGAGCGTGGCGGTGGTGGGCGATGGAGCGGTGGGGCTCTGCGGAGTGATCGCCGCGAAGCGGTTGGGCGCTGAGCAGATCATCATCATGGGCCGCCACCCAGACCGGATCGCGCTGGCCCAAGAGTTCGGCGCGACCGATGTCGTCTCCGAGCGCGGCGAGGAGGCGGTGCAGCGAGTCAAGGAGCTCGCCGGCGGCTACGGCGCCCACTCGGTCCTCGAGTGCGTGGGGCTGAACCAGTCGACGGAGACGGCGATCAGCATCGCCCGGCCGGGCGGAGCCGTCGGCCGCGTCGGTGTCCCGCAGGACGCGATGATGCCCGGTTCCCAAACCGCCTTCTATCGGAATGTGACCGTCAGTGGGGGTCCGGCGCCAGTGCGCGCTTACATCGAGGGGCTGCTGCCCGACATCCTCGAAGGCCGCATCCAGCCCGGCAGGGTGTTTGACCGCACGGTCGGCCTCGACGACGTACCCGACGGGTACCGGGCGATGGCCGAGCGCGAGTCGATCAAGGTGATGGTGAAGCCATGACCAGCTGGAGTGTCGAGGAGCTTGACCGGATCGGCGGCGCGGAGGAACTCGCGATCGCGCCACGGCGGGCAGACGGCTCGCTGCGTCGACCGCTGCCGATCTGGGTGGTGCGGGTCGGTGACGACCTCTACGTCCGATCCTGGCGCGGCCCGAACGGGCGCTGGTTCCGCGCGGCCTGCGCCTCGCGCGAGGGTCACATCACCGCCGGCGGTGTCGACCGGGACGTCGCGCTTCTCGACGCGGACGATCAGGTCAATGACGCGATTGACGACGCCTACCGCGCGAAGTACGGCCGCCACTCGGGCTACGTCGAGCCGATGATCGCGCCGCCCGCCCGGGCGACAACGCTGAAGCTCGTGCCGAGGGGCCGCGATCGTCCATTTCACACCGGGGGCCCGCACCGCCTGGCATACCCATCCGTTCGGGCAGACCATCTACGTAACCGAGGGAGTCGGTCTCTGCCAGCGCGAGGGGGGCCCGATTGAGGTCATCACGCCCGGCGACCGAGTCTTCTTCGAGCCTGACGAGAACCACTGACACGGCGCCGCCCCCAACCGATTCATGACCCACCTCGCCATGCAGGAGGCCGACGACTCCGGCAGCCCCGTCACTTGGGGCGAGCATGTCAGCGACGAGCAGTACTCGGTCGCCCCGGCGACCGCCACCTAATCGGCCGGCTGTGCGCGATCACCCTTCGAGACAGGAGCAGCCGGCGCCGCTGCTGGGGGTCGTCTGCCTGGCCCAGTTCATGGTCCTGCTCGACGTCTCGATCGTGAACGTCGCGCTGCCCTCGATTCAGCACGACCTCTCCTTCACCACCGACTCGCTGCAATGGGTGATCAACATCTACACGATCACCTTTGGCGGCCTGCTTATGCTCGGCGGCCGCGCCGCCGACCTGTTCGGTCAGCGGCGGGTGTTCATCGCGGGGACGGTTCTGTTCGCGGTGGCGTCGCTCGCGTGCGCGCTGGCCTCATCGCAGGGTGAGCTGCTCGCGGCGCGAGGGGCGCAGGGGATCGGCAGCGCACTGGTCTCGCCCGCGACGCTGTCGATCGTGACCAGCTCGTTCGCCAAGAGCGAGCAGCGCAACCGGGCCGTAGCGGTATGGGCGGCGATGGGCGCGCTCGGTGGGTCGCTGGGCGCGCGGCTCGGCGGCCTGCTCACCCAGACCTTCGGGTGGCCCGCGATCTTCGCCGTCAACGTGCCAATCGGCGCGGTGATCGTGACCTCCGCGCTGCATTTCGTCCCAGCCCACCGACCGGCGAAGGGACAGGGCAGCCCGGATCTTGCCGGGGCGGCGCTGGTGACATTGGGGCTCGGCGCGGTCACCTACGCGGTCGTGCGCACTGACCACCTGGGCTGGGGCTCGGCCGGCGTGCTGGCGCCGCTGACGCGGGAGTCGCCCTGCTCGCCGCCTTCCTGATCGTCGAGGCGCGCGTCGCCGAGACGCCGCTCGTGCCACTGCAGGTGTTTCGGGTCGAGCGAGTGAGCGCGGGCAACCTCCTCGTGGCGATCATCTACTCCGCGTTCTTTCCCATGTTCTTTTTCCTGACCCTGTACCTGCAGAGAGTCCTGCACTACACGCCGATCGAGACCGGCCTGCTGTCCGTCCCGCTCGGACTCGCGGTGTTCGTGATGTCCGTACTGGCACCGCGGCTCGTCGCCCGCTTCAGAGCACGCGCCGTGATCACCGCCGGGATGCTCCTCGCCGCGGCCGGACTGGCGCTGATGACCGGCATCGCGCCCGGACGAAGCCACGCCGGGTACGGACTCGCAGGCGGCCTTCTCATGATGGCCGGACTGGGCCTCTCGCTCGTCCGCTCAACCATTGTCGCGACCCGGGGGCTGCCGCCTGAAATGAGCGGCCTCGGCTCCGCCCTGACGAACACCTCCCGGCTACTGGGCGGTGCACTCGGCCTCGCGATCCTCGTGACGGTTGCCGCCGCACACACCCACGCCGACATCGGCCGTAGCGCCGGGCAGGCGCTCACCGATGGCTTCTCCCGAAGCCTCGCGATCAGCACGGCCGTCTGCGCCGCGGGCGCCACCCTCGCGATCGTTCTGCTGGGAACCGGGGCGGAACCCGGTCGGGCACGAGCCCGGGTCGCGAGCAATGCATTGCCGGCCCATGACGATGCCCGGCCGCCGCCTCCTGACTTGTCCTCTTATCGCTCACCTGCGTCATGACCATTGAGCGTTCACACGACAGCGCGGGCTGCCACCAGCGCTTCGTCGTCTCGCGAGCCCGGCCGAACAGCTGCGCAGCGGTCCGCGTAAATCAGCGCATCGCTGCTCGCGGTTAGGCTCCTTCTGTGCCCAAGGGACGACTCGAGGCGTTTAGCGACGGCGTGATCGCGATCCTGATCACGATCATGGTGCTTGAGTTGCACACCCCGGCTGGTACTTCGTGGCATGCGTTGGGGCACGAGCTTCCCGTGCTCCTGGCGTACGTGCTCAGCTTCGTGTACCTGGGGATCTATTGGAACAACCACCACCACATGCTGGCCGCCGCCTCCCGGGTGAGCGGCGCGGTGCTGTGGGCCAACCTGCACCTGCTCTTCTGGCTCTCCCTGGTCCCATTCACCACAGCATGGATGAGCGAGCACCGGTTTCCGGCAATCCCGACCGCCGTCTACGGGATCGTTCTGCTCGCCGCCGCAATCGCGTATCTGATCCTGCAGACCACGCTCCTCCGCGCAGAAGGAGACCACTCCAGGCTACGCGTCGCCCTCGGTTCAGATGCCAAGGGCAAGATCTCGGTGCTCCTGTACTGCCTCGGGATCGGCCTGGCGTTCGCTGACCGGTGGATCGCCCTCGCCGTGTACGTCGCCGTGGCACTAATCTGGCTGGTGCCTGACCGCCGAGTCGAGCGCCATCTCACCGCGGCTCCCGCCGAGCCGAGCGAACAGGTGCGCGAGTAACGTGCGAGCAGCCGAGCCAATGCAACGCGAACCGTCCGCTGGCGAGGGCCAAACACGCGAGCGGCCGCGCATTGCACGCCTGAGCGGCGCAGCAAGCCGACAACTGGTTCGGAAATCTGCGGGTTTCTGGATCGGCGCGGTAAATGCTGGTGGCGCCTTCCCAGCTTGTCGCGCCTCTACGGAAGGCTGGAGCCGGGGAAGCTGCGCACGGGGTGCAGCTCGTCGGTGAAGAGGCCGGCCCTGACGCGCGGGTCGTCGTGCATGAGTTGGTCGACCTCCTCTGGGGTCGCGTCGAAAGATGCCGATGCCCGCCCAGTCGCTCGTCGGGTCGTGGGGCAGACGATCGGGAGCTTGCCCGCGGCCCTGCGACGCCTCGCCGAGCCGCTCAAGCCTCCCCGGAACCAGTGCTCGAGCGTGACCCTGGGCGCTCGGCCAAGGCCGACAGCGTCGGTCTGCACGCAGACGTCGGACCTGAGACGGAATGCCGTCACCAGTTGGCGCAGTGCGGGATACATAGGGAAAGTCAAGTTCGGAGGTGTTGATGCTCCTCGCACTCGCAGTCATCCTGTTGATCCTTGCCGTGATTGGCGGGATCGCGATTCATCCGCTCCTGTTCCTGATCGCGATCCTCGCGGTTCTGGTTTTGTTCGCCAGCCGCGGTCGCGCGCTGTTCTGAGAACCTCGCGATCGGGAAGTGGGGGCTTGGATCAGCCAGGCAAGGCTGCTCTGGAAGCTTCACGATCGGGACAGTGGGGGCGGCCGGCCAGCCCGCCAAGGACTTTGGCGGGCTGGCCACGGCAGCGCCGCGCGGCTCGAGCCGCTGTCATGCGGCGAAACTGCGGTCAGGTCATCGCCGCAACCAACCGGCGATGGCGTAGCTGCGTAGG
>JAFASQ010000198.1 GCA_019244395.1 Solirubrobacterales bacterium
TCGGGCCCCTCCAATCCCCGAACGGCTAAGGAGCGCCGATGACCCGTCCCCGAAGAAATCCCATTCCCTACCTTGCGCTTCTCCTGGTCCTCGCGGTCGGCATCGGTGGCGGCTATGCACTCGCCGCCAGCAAGACCAAGACGATCACGGTCTGCGCCGACAAGAAGACCGGGATCCTCCACCTCCACAACCGCGGCAAGTGCAGGCGCACCCAGACGCGGGTGACGTGGAACCAGCTGGGTCCGCAGGGCCCGCAGGGAGTACAGGGCCAGCCCGGCACTCCTGCGGTGAGCATCTGGGCGAACGTGACGAATGCAGGGGCGCTGTTCGGCGGACAAGGCGTTTCGGTGCAGCATGTGTCTGCGGGCACCTACGAGGTGACGATCACCGCTGCGGCCTGCGCCCATGGGTCGAACGCACCGGTGGTCACCGTCGCGGACACAAATCCTCCCGGCGGCCAGCTCGCCGGGGCATTCCCGGTGGCTTGGTACCAATCCACTGGGATTAACCAGCAGTTCATGGTGTTCACGGGCGTGGTCGTGAGCGGATCGTTCACGCCTACGGATCACACCTTCACCGTGATGGACACCTGTATGTAGAGGGCGGATGCATCGCGAGGCGCTCAGAATCAGGAGCCTGGCGGCGGCAGCGTCGATCGCGGCCTGTTTGCTCGGCGCGGTCGCGGCGCCGATAGCTCATGCCGGAACGATCTTGGTGACTGACGGCAACATGAACACTGGCCAAACGGGCGGCTGCAACGCCTTCGGTGTCTATGGTTATCTGTCGGTGTTCTCCATCCCGTCGCGCTGCCCGATGTCGCTTGAGGGTGGCGGCGTGGTACCTCAAGGACAGAATGCGTTCTGGATGACGACCGCACCGCCCGGGGTCGTCATCAATAGTGCCTGGACCGCAGACGGAGACGTAAGCACGACACCAGCGTCGGGATCTGGTTTCGTCGTCGGCGATTTCTGGAAGGACATGAACAGCGGCGCGTACGGTGGGTCCACGCTGGCGGCGAACCAGCGCTGGTTCAATACCGGGCTTGAGGGAAGCTCGAACATCAACAGCCAGATCTACGGCATCCAGCTCCTCTGCACGCAGAACGTGTACCACGGAGGTTGCCCTGGGGCGGTGTCGTTCACGGTCGGCGGCGTCGAGTTGAAGGGCACCGAGAACTCAGCGCCATATGTAACGGGACAGGGCGCACTTTGGGGAAGCGGGTCATATGTCTGGAACCCGCCAGGTGATCTGTGGCCGGTGGCGCTCTACGCCAGCGACGTCTCTGGCGTCTGCTCCTCAGGAGCGATCGCAGGAAGTCAAAGCGTGAACGGTCCCCCGGAGCCGCGCGACGGCACGGTCTGGCAGCAATGCCCCAACCCGGTGGATTGGTCCCTCAGCGTCGACACACGCTCACAGGTGCCGACTGACGGCACCTTCCAGATCAACCTGAGCGCAGTCAATGCAGCGGGAGTGGCTGGCTACGCTGCGGCGAAGACCGTGCTGGTCGACAACGATCCGGTCGGCGTTTCCTTTGCCACCCCGAACGACGCAAACCCCACCGTGTGGGTCAACCACGCGGTAACCGTAAACGCGACAGCGACTGCGGGTCCGTCTCAGGTGGGCGGCATGAACTGCAGCCTGGACCGCGGCACCGCCAAGGCCTACCCCGCGAGTGGGCTGACGGTAAATGGGGACGGCGCCCACATAGTGTCGTGCACGGCCTGGAACAAGGCCGTCGGCCCCCAGGGCCAGCCCAACACCGGGTCCAACTCGCTGTTGGTGCACATCGACGAAGCGCCACCGTCGCTCACGTTCGAGCCGCAGAACCCCCGCGACCCGACCGAGCTGGTCATCGACACATCAGACGCCGAGTCGGGCGTTGCCGGCGGCTCGATCCAGATGGCACCGGCCGGGACGAACGCTTGGACGGGTTTGCCGACGAGCTTCGACGGATCGCATCTCACGTCACGCTTTGACGACTCTCGTCTCCGCGGCGCCTACACGTTCCGGGTTACGTCGTGTGACGCGCTGGGCAACTGCCGCTCAACGACCGAGCGGTTGGCGCTGCCGCTGCGTCTGGCCTCTGATCAGCAGGTCAGCTTGACGAAGATCGTCGACCCCTTGCGCCGGCAGCTCGTGACCGAGCGAGTGCGCGTCGGCTGGCATTGGGCAACCGTCAATCGAGGCGGGAAGCTCGTGCGTGTCAAACGCGGCGGCCACTTCAAGACCATCAAGGTCGTCAAGCTCGTAGAGCAGTGCACCAAGAAGCGGGTCCGTATCCCGGGGCACGGCTGGCGCCTTGAGAAAATCTGCACGCTGCCACAGGTGCGCGTGACCAAAAGGCTCCGGGTGCCCTACGGCCATCCCGTCACCATCCACGGTCTGTATACGACGGGCCAGGGGGCGCCGCTGGCCAACCAGCCGGTTCACATCCTCGCCGCGCCCGACAACCAATCGAATGCATTCTCCGAACTCGCCACGGCAACCACCGCGAGTGACGGAAGCTGGTCCGCCACACTGCGTCCCGGTCCATCGCGGATCATCCGCGCCGTCACCGACGGGACCACGACGCTCCTTCCGTCCAGCGGTCAGGTGACCACGGTCGTGCCGGCGAGGATCAGGCTCCTGCACGTATGGCCGCCCCACGTGGCGTGGGGCGGGACCGTACACCTGGTCGGGCAGCTCCTCGGCGGATACCTGCCGCCGGATGGCGCGCTGGTGCGCCTGCGCATCGGCTACGGATCGACCTTCAACACGTACGGGGTAAAGGAACACGTGACCGGCGATGGCCGGTTCTCAACCGTGGCGTCGTTCGGGCCGGGTGACCCGAGCGTACTGCGCACGTACTGGTTCCAGGTCGCTTCGCTGCCGATGGGCAACTACCCCTACGCGCCGGCGGCCAGCCAACGCGTTCCGGTGATCGTCGGCGGACACCCCTCGCCCCCGCATCGCCGCTAAGCATGTGCGCTGACGACAGATACATGGCATTGCACAGGCTGGGCGCGCTCGGCAGGGAGCTCGAACGTCGCCGCGCCCCGGATCCATATCCTCGCGCGTCCGGACCGGCGCCAAGCCTCGAAGAGCTGCGCCGTCGCCGCGATGAGATCAAGCGGGTAGCGGCGCGCCATGGCGCGCGGACGGTGCGCGTGTTTGGGTCGGTCGCCCGCGGCGACGCTGGGCCGAGCAGCGACGTGGACGTGCTCGTCGACAAGGGCGATCGGCGGAGCCTGCTTGAGCTCGCCGCGCTGCAGGGCGACATGGAAGACCTGCTCGGATGCCCGGTCCATGTGGTAACTACCGGGGGACTGAGCCACGCCCGGGAGCACACCCGCGACCAGATCGAACGCGAAGCAGTTTCGCTTTGAGCCAGCGCAGCGACGTTTAGGTCAATGATTCTCGTGTGTGCTCAGCACGCGACTGCCGGTGCGGCGACCGCCGGCTGCGGCCTGGAATTGGGCATCGAGGGCCGCACGCCGGCCGCCAGCGACCGATCACCGCGAGGTCGCCGAAGGGATTCACCCCAGCCCAGCCCCGACACCAGCTAAGCTTGCCGCATGATCGGGGACATCCTCCAGCCGACGCACCTCCTGTTTGTCCTGGTGGTGGCGCTCCTCGTGCTCGGTCCCAAGCGCCTTCCGGAAGCCGGGCGGGCGCTCGGCAGGGGCATTCGCGACTTTCGCAGCGCGATAAGCGGCGAGGAGGATCATCACAGCGCGATCTCGGCCGAGACGCCGGCCCCGCCGCCCGCGGCGACGCCGGCATCAACCGCCGCTACGCCGGCATCAACCGCGGCCGCACCACAACCAGACGCGCCGTCGACCGACGCCACCGACGAGCCACTCGAACAGCCGAGCGAGATCGCCCACCCGATGGGCTGATCCCGCGCCCGCGGGCCGTCCCACCGGCGGGGTACGCTCGCCCGGTGACCGCTGAGCACGACCGCGCTGCCATGGTGGCGCTGCTGAGAACGGGCCGTCGCCCGTGGGTCGAGTACGCCGCGCTGGTCGAGGAGCGCGGCAGCGCCGAGGCCGTGTTCGACGAGGAGCTCGGCAGCCCCGGCGGGCAAACGACCCTGCTGCCGGAACCAGCTGAATCCGCTGACGAGCTCATCGAAACCGCCCACTCCGACCTCGAGCGCTGGGCCGCCCAGGGCATGCGGCTCGTCACCGTCCTGGACTCCGACTACCCGCCAAATCTGCGCGCCGTCCACGACCGTCCCCCGATGGTGTTCGTCGCCGGCACCCTCAGACAGAGCGACGCCAGGTCAGTCGCCGTGGTCGGCGCCCGCCAGGCGACACCGAGCGGCATCGAACAGGCGGCAAAAATCGCCGAGCACCTCGTCGAGCGCAAGTACACGGTTGTGTCCGGTCTGGCTGCGGGCATCGACACCGCCGCGCACACCACAGCGCTGAGCCGACACGGGAGGACGCTCGCCGTGATCGGGACCGGCCTCGCGCGTGCCTACCCTCCGCAGAACCAACCCCTCCAGCGCCGCATCGCTGACCAGTGCGCGGTCGTCTCCCAATTCTGGCCTGACTCGCCGCCCACCCGACGCAGCTTCCCGATGCGCAACGCGGTGATGTCGGGAATCGCGCTGGCCACCGTGGTGGTCGAGGCTTCGCACACCAGCGGGGCTCGTATCCAGACTCGCCTGGCGCTCGCCCAGGGAAGGCCGGTGTTTCTCCTCGGGTCCCTCGTCGACCGGCAAGCCTGGGCTCGGGAATACGCCGACCGCCCGGGCACGCACGTGGTCCACGAACCAGAACAGATCACGAACGTCATCGACCGCCTGATGACGTCGGACTCGCCGCTCGTGGCCTGAGCGCGTAAGCCATGCCCTCGGTCCGCGAGCTGAGCGCGCTCTACGAGAACGTGATGCTCGCGCCACGAAGCGGCCCCGACGTCTGCGGCACCTGCTTCAACTTCACCGCCGGGTACGCGCGCTGTTACGCGTGCACGCACTCCCCGCCGGTACTCGACGCCTTCGCCCCGATCTCCTACAGCGTCGCGCACGAGCAACTTCATCATGCCCTGGCCAGCTACAAGCGTCTGAACGGCGACGTGGCCCGCCGCCTTGGGGCGATCCTGGCGGCAATTCTGTGGAGGTTCATTGCGCACCATGAGCGCTGCATCGCGCAAGCCGCCGGCGTAGCCCGCTTCGACCTCGTCACCATCGTCCCATCCAGCGACCGCAACCGAGACGAGCATCACCCGCTGCGTCGCATCGTCGCCGAGCTGGTCGCCCCCACTCGCGACCGCCACGAAAGACTCCTGCTCCGCACCGACATCGAGGTCCCGGCAAGATCCTTCAGCGAGGCGAAATTCCGGGCCACCAAACCCCTCCACGGCCAGGCGGTCCTCCTCATCGACGACACGTGGACCACCGGCGCGAGCGCCCAAAGCGCCGCCGCGGCGCTCAAGGTCGCCGGCGCCGGCTCCATCGCCGCGGTGGTGATCGGGCGCCATCTCAATCGAGAGTGGCATCAGAACGACAGGCGGCTGCGCGGAATAGCCCAGCCTTTCGAGTGGGCGGACTGCGCGCTGTGCGCAGAACCGGTCGCGCTACCACGCCGCCAAAGCTAGCCTCTCCACCCGTGTGGTGGCGAGATGCAGTCATCTATCAGATCTACCCCCGCTCGTTTCAGGACTCGAACGGGGACGGGATTGGCGACCTGCCCGGGATTCTGTCGCGTCTGGACCACATCGAGCGGCTCGGCGCGAGCGCGATCTGGCTGTCGCCGTTCTACCCCTCTCCGAACGCGGACTTCGGCTATGACGTCGCCGGCTACACCGCGGTCGATCCCGACTACGGCACGCTCGAGGACTTCGATCGCCTCGTCGCCGCCGCGCACGAGCGCGGGCTGCATGTGATAGTCGACTTCGTCCCCTGCCACACGTCGATCGAGCATCCCTGGTTCCGCGAACGACCGGACTTCTACGTATGGAGGGACGCTCCCGCGAACAACTGGGTGGCCAGGTTCGGCGGACCGGCCTGGGCGCGAGACCCGGTCACGGAGCGCTACTACCTGCACTCGTTCTTCCCCGAGCAACCCGATCTGAACTGGCGCAACCCCGACGTCCGAGCCGAGATGCAATCGGCGCTCCGGTTCTGGCTCGAACGCGGCGTGGACGGATTTCGCCTCGATGCCATCACGCGCCTGTTCAAGGACCCAGAGCTCCGCGATGATCCGGCCGCCAGCGAGCCCTTCGCGCTGCCCCTGCCCGAGGAATACGGACGCCTCAGCCACGTCAACTCCGCCAACGCACCGGACATCGGCGTCGCCCTGAGGGCGATTCGCGAGGCAGTGGGCGACGCGCTACTGATCGGCGAGGCGTACCTACCCACCGTCCAGCTGCGGCCGTACACAGAGATACTCGACGTCGTCTTCGCGTTCGAGGCGATGAACGCGGGCCCCGACGCGGACCGGCTGAAGACGACTGTCGCGGCGGCGATCGAGGCCGGCAAGCTGGGGTGGGTACTCTCCAACCACGACTTCGCCCGGTTCGCCACCCGGTTCGGGGAGAACTTCCGCGCCGCGTGTGTTCTGTTCCTCTCTCTCCCGGGCCCGGTGTTCGTCTACCAGGGCGACGAGCTCGGGACTCCCGACGGGCCCGGCGTGGACCCGCCGCTCGACCGCCACCAGCGGGACCGCTTCCGCCACCCGATGCAGTGGAACGGTTCTTCCACCGGAGGCTTCACCACCGGGACCCCGTGGTTGCCGCCCAACGAGCCGCAGCAATGCAATGTGGCCGACCAGGAGAAGGATGAGGACTCTGTTCTCGGGCTCTTCCGGCGCCTCATCCGCCTGCGTCGCGACATCGGGTCAGAGACACGGTTGCTGGACTCGCCCCCCGGAACCGTGGTGCTCGAGCGGGGCGGACAGCTCGTAGCCGTGAATTTCGGTAACGCGAGCGCTCCGTTCGCAAGACGCGGCGAACTCGCGCTCGAGACGCGCAGGGGTGACGGCGCCGATCCGGAAACGATTCCCGCCCACGCTGCGTGGATCGCCCGAGCTGACCACGCCCGAGGCTGACCACGCTCGAGGCTGACCACGCCCAAGGCTGACCACGCCCAGCGCTGACCACGCCCGAGGCCCCGGCCGTCAGCCGGCGCTGCACAACCCCGCTACGCGATCAGTACGCGTACCAGCCAGCGGTGTCCGCCGGCAGCTCACCCAGGTCGGTCAACGGACCACTCGTGAGCAGTTGCTCCGCGCCGTCCGGGGCCGGGGCAGGAGCGCCGGACAGGTTGACGATGCAGACGAATCCAGGATCGCGCGCGAACGCGATCACACCCTCCGGCGCGTCGAGCCATCTCAGCGAGCCGTCGCCAAGCGCCGAGAACTCGCGGCGGATGCTCAGCGCGCGGCGATAGAGCTCGAGCGTCGAGGCCTCCTCGCCGGTCTGTGACTCAACCGTGAGCGCGGCCCAAGAACCAGGCTGCGGAAGCCACGCGGGAGCGGCCGACCCACCGGGGCTAAAGCCATACGGCGGCTCGTCCCCAGACCAGGGGATCGGCACGCGACAGCCGTCGCGGCCCCGTTGGGTCCGACCCGACTGCTCCCACGTGGGGTCCTGTAGCAACTCCTCGGGGAGATCCTCGACCTCGGGCAGTCCGAGCTCCCCGCCCTGATAGATGTAGGCACCCCCAGGCAGGGCGAGCATCAGCAGCGCCGCGGCGCGGGCGCGCATCAAACCAACGTCGAAGTCGGCCGACAGATCGAGCAGGTCGTTCAGCGTACGCAGCGGCCGCGCATTCTGAGGGCGCGCGTACCGAGACACTTCTCTCACCGTGTCGTGGTTCGAGAGGACCCACGTGGGCGGGGCCCCGACGAGGTCGTGCGCATTGAGCGACGTGACGATCGACGCCCGCATCGCGTCAGCCTGCCAGGGGGC
>JAFASQ010000218.1 GCA_019244395.1 Solirubrobacterales bacterium
TCCCCGAGCTGCCGGCGAAGCGCCCACAGCGCGCTGCGGAGGCTCGCTCGCGCGCTCTGGTCAAGCACGTCCGGCCAGAATTTGCTCGCCAGGTTGGCCCTCGCCACTGGTCGGCCGGCCAGCGCGAGGTAGGCGAACATCACCCACGGACGCTGCGACGTTGGCGAGTCGATAACGGCCCCGTTCAGCTCGACCTCGAGCGCCCCTAACAGGCGTGCGCGCAGCACGGCATCAAAGCCTACTCCTAGCTGTTTGACGCTCGTTTGACGCTGAGAGGACGTCCGGTCGCGAGCCTGCACGGCACATGGCAAACACATCAACCACCAAGGAGGACGCCATGAGCACCACCACCAGCTTCGATCTCGACCGCTTCACGCGCGCGGCCGAGGAACGGGACGCGTCGACGCAGCTGTCGATGTACGGCTCGGACGCGACGGTCACAATCGCCGACAAGGTCTCTCAGCCGGGGACGCCGCGCGTGCTGAGAACGCACCAGCAGATCAAGGATTGGCTCGAGGAGATGTACGGACGCGAGATGACGCACTCGGTTCAGCACACGGTCAAAGACGACAACGGTGCGGCCTACACGCAGGCCTGCCGGTACCCGGACGGGACCAACGTACTGTGCGCGACCGTGATCGAGCTCGAGGGCGGGCAGATCTCGGGCCAGACCGTCGTCCAGGTCTGGGATGAGAAGTGAGAGGACAGAGCGGATGTCCGCGACATCACAGACAATCGACCAGACCAAGCTCGACGAGTTCTTGGGCCGCTTCGTCGGCGACCTCGGGGCCGCGCTCAGCGCGGCCCTGGTGGTGATCGGAGACAAGCTCGGGCTCTACCGAGCGATGAGCGACGGTGACCCGATCACCGCCGAGGAGCTCGCCTCGCGCACGGGTACCGACGCCCGGTACGTCCGCGAGTGGCTGTCGAACCAGGCCGCCGGGGGGTATGTGGGCTACGACCCTGCAAGCGATCGGTTCTTCCTCACAGCAGAGCAATCGCTCGCGCTGGCGCAGGAGGGAAGTCCCGCGTTCGTCCCCGGAGCGTTTCAGCTGGCGAGCGCGCTCATCAAGGATGAAGAGCGGATCGCGCAGGCGTTCGCGAGCGGTCGCGGCGTCGGCTGGCACGAGCACCATCACGACCTGTTCGCCGGCACCGAGCGGTTCTTCCGCCCGGGGTATGTCGCGAATCTCGTGTCGTCCTGGATTCCGGCGCTCGACGGCGTGCAGGCCAAGCTGGAGGCGGGCGCGCTGGTGGCCGACGTCGGCTGCGGCCACGGCGCATCAACGATCCTGATGGCCGAGGCGTTCCCGCGCTCGGAGTTCGTCGGGTTCGATTACCACGAGGCGTCGATCGAAACGGCCCGCCGAGCCACCTCGGAAGCCGGCCTAGACAGTCGCGTCAGCTTCGAGGCGGCGCCGGCCAAGGACTACCCGGGTGACGGCTACGACCTGGTGTGCATGTTCGACTGCCTGCACGACATGGGAGATCCAGTGGGCGCCGCCGCGCACGTGCTCCAAACGCTCGCGCCCGACGGAACCTGGCTGATCGTCGAGCCCTACGCAGGCGATCACCTCGAGGGCAACCTGAACCCGGTCGGGCGCGTGTACTACGGCGCCTCGACGCTGGTGTGCACGCCCGCCTCGCGTGACCAGGAGGTCGGGCTCGCGCTGGGCGCCCAGGCCGGCGAGGCGCGCCTGCGCGAGGTGGTCACGGCGGGCGGGTTCACCCGGTTCCGCAGGGCCACCGAGACGCCGTTCAACATCGTGCTCGAGGCACGGCCATGACGACGCCGAACATCACGATGGACACGAACGCCGAGTGATCACGGCGTGGGGACAACCGCTGTACGACGGATTCGTGCGCCTCCGCCAACTCCTCACGACACGCAAGGCCGCATCACTCATCACTCACGACGAACACGCGCCGGCACTCTGCACCCCTTACCACGCGACCGGGTACTGGAGCCACCGGGTACTGGATATATCGGAAGCGGTTCCTCCCGCCATGGACAGGGTGAGCACGTTCGAGAGCTCCATTGATCCTTGTCAACTAGATCGATAGGCTCCTATGCGTGGCGGTTGCCCTCGAGCTGACCCCAAAGACCAAGCGACGGGCGGGAGAGCGGTGCTGCGAGCCGGTGGTGTACCCCGACGTCGAGCGCAATCACGCGATCCGGATGGCCGAGGTCGCCAAGGCGCTCGCGGATCCCGTCCGCGTGCAGCTCGTCGACGTACTGAGAAGGCACGCCGGCACGGTGTGCGTGTGCGAGCTGGTGCCGCTGTTCGATCTCTCCCAGCCCACCGTGTCGCATCACCTGAAGGTCCTCCGCGAGGCCGGGATCGTCGGCTCCGAGCGCCAGGGCTTGTGGGCGTACTACTACGTCATCCCGGAGGCCTTGGAGGAGCTGTCGGCATGGCTGAGCTGAACACGGAGTGCTGCGCCCCGATCGCACAGGAGACGTGCTGCGAGCCGTCTCAGCAAACATCCTGTTGCGGCGAGGCGCAAGGTGCCGGGTGCGGCTGCACGGCCGGATCGAGGCAAGCCTCCGCGGCCGTTGCGACAGCGGCAGTCGAGCAGGTCCGCGAGGCAGTCCGCGAGCGGTATGCCGTGGCGGCCACGGCTTCCGCTGCGGGCGCCGGGTGCTGCAGCCCGGCGCGGGACCGCAGCGGGTTCGGCGCCTCGCTGTACGCCGCGAGCGGCGAGAGCGATGCCCCGGAGGCCGCGGTCAACGCGTCGCTCGGTTGTGGCGTGCCGACGGCGGTGGCCGACCTTCGTGACGGCGAGACCGTTCTGGACCTGGGATCGGGCGCGGGGGCCGACGTCCTGATCTCCGCCCGCCGGGTCGGGCCGACTGGTCGGGCGATTGGGCTCGACATGACCGACGAGATGCTCACGCTCGCCCGCGCCAACGCGCTGGAGGAGGGCGTCGCGAACGCGCACTTCCTCAAGGGCTACCTCGAGGACGTGCCGGTTGCGGATGGAACGGTCGACGTCGTCATTTCCAACTGTGTGATCAACCTGTCCGGCGACAAGCAGCAGGTCATTCGAGAGGCGGCCCGGGTGTTGCGCCCCGGCGGCCGATTCGCCGCCTCCGACGTACTCGCCGACCCGGACATGGACGAGCGGACCCGCGCCGACACGGCGGCATGGACGGGCTGCATCGCCGGCGCGCTGACCGAACCCGAGTTCCGCTCGGCGCTCGAGAACGCCGGATTCGGAGACATCGAGATCACCGAGACCCATCGCGTGCATGAGCACGCCGGCTCGGCGATCGTGCGCGCCCGCAAACTTTCGCCATGACCGTTCTACGGGACCGGCTGACGATCGCGGTGCAGGACATCAGCAGCTGGCTCGAGGACGGCCGGCCGTTCATCGTCGCGATCGACCACGGCCACGAACATCTCCTCGGCCCCGCTGCGGACTGACTCTTGCCACGCATCCCTCCCTCCGAACTTGGCGACACGAACGCTGACCGAGTGATGGGGCACCGGCCCGAGGTTCTCGCCGCCTGGTACAACCTCAAGCAGGCGCTCCTCGGACCCTCCTCGACGCTATCGCCACACCTCAAAGAAGAGGTCCGTCGCACGCTCGCTCAACGAACCGGCTGTCAGTTCTGCGCATCTCTCGGCGTGCCCGCCGCGAGCCATGAAGTCCGCACGGAAACTCTTGCCGTGGCGTTCGCGGACGCGGTTGCCGATGATCACACCGCAATCAGCGACGAGCAGGTGAATGTGCTGTTCGAAGAATTCACCGTTCCCGAGGTCGTCGAACTCCTGCTCTGGATTTCCTTCGAATACGCGGGGCAGATGTTCGGCTGTCTCATCGCGGACGAATCCGCCACCGCCGAAGAGAAACAGGCGTTTGCGGCCTCGATCACCAAAGGCGGATCGTGATGCGCCGCATCGGCGGAGCCTGTCCCGAAATGTGTCCGAGCCCAGCAGTTCTGGTCCGCTCCAACCTCCCCGCGGGAATCTCACTCGACGACATCGAGGAGGAGCCGGCCAAGGTCAGGGATTGGCGAGCGGACGACCCGCGGTTCAGGTTGGACAACGTAGTCATTCACCCCACACGCCGCCTACTACTCAGAAGAAGCGATCGGCGCGGTGAGACGGTTCGCCGCCGAAGAGGTGGTGCGCGTCCTCACCGGGCAGCCTCCGCTGTCGCCGGTCAATGCCGGCCAGCTGGTCGAGGCGCGCTGGTCGCGATCACGGTAGGCCCTGGATCGTGACGAGACCCCAGGTCAGAGCGTGGCCGCTCGAGCCGGGGCTGCTCAGCGAGGGCCCGCTGTGGCATGAGGAGCGCCAGGAGCTGCTGTGGGTCGACATCCTCGGCCGTCGCTTTCACCGCGCCACGCTCACCGGCGACGGCACCCCCGACGAGGTCCGCACCATCGCGCTCGACCGGCACGTGGGCGCTGTCGCGCCGGTCGCCGAAGGCGGGTACGTGCTGGCCGCGGGCCATGGCTTCCTATTCGTCGACGAGGCCGGCTCGGTCCGCGAGCTCGCCCAGCCAGAAGCGGGTCGGGTAGACGTGCGCATGAACGACGGAGCGTGCGACCCGCAGGGGCGCTTCTGGGCGGGCACGATGGCCTACGACGAGTCGCCCGGGGCGGGCACGCTGTATCGCCTCGAGCTGGATGGACGCTGCAGCACGGTGCTGAGCGGCTTGACGATCTCAAACGGCATCGGCTGGAGCCCGGACGGTGCGACGATGTACCTCAGCGACAGCGGCACCGGGATCGTCGACGCGTTTGACTTCGACGGTCTCACCGGCGCGATCAGCGAGCGCCGGACGCTGGTGCACATCGATCAACCCGGCGTGGCGCCCGACGGGCTGACCGTCGACGAGCATGGCCACATCTGGGTCGCGCTGTACGGCGGCTGGGCGGTCAGACGCTACG
Source organism: Solirubrobacterales bacterium (assembly GCA_019244395.1). GTDB lineage: Bacteria > Actinomycetota > Thermoleophilia > Solirubrobacterales > Solirubrobacteraceae > Palsa-465. The sequence continues at coordinate 4,904 of JAFASQ010000218.1, forward strand.
GGCCCGACGGCTCGCTGCGCGCCACCGTGCCCATCCCCGCGGCGCAGGCGACCTCGTGCGCGTTTGGCGGAGCCGACCGCCGCACCCTCTTTGTCACCACGGGCCGCGAGCGGCTCGAGGAACCCGCGCTGGAGCGCCAGCCGGACGCGGGCCGGGTGTTCTCGGTCACTGGCCTGGGCGCGCGCGGGCCGGGGGGCTTCCCGTACTGCGGCCGTGTCCGGCGGGCAGGAACGACCAGATGACGGATGTCCGCAACCAGGGGTTGTTGTTAGGTGAATGCCCCGACGCCGGTGATGTCGCGTCCGACGATCAGGGTTTGCATCGTCTCGGTGCCTTCGTAGGTATGGATGACCTCGATATCGCCCATGTGGCGCATGACGTGGTTCTCGAGCAGGACGCCGTTGCCGCCGAGCAGATCACGCGCTTCGGCAATTACCTGGCGGGCCTTGCGGGTGTTGTTGAGCTTGGCCAGTCCGGCGATCGTGTCGGTGAGGCGGCCCGTCTCCTCGAGGCGCGCGAGTTGCATGCAGTAGAGCTGCATGCCAGTGACCTCGGCAAGCATCTTCACGAGCCGGTCCTGGATGATCTGGAAGGCGCAGAGTGGCTTGCCGAATTGCGTACGCTGCTTGCTGTAGGTGAGCGCGGCGTCATAGGCGGCGACAGCGTGACCGAGGGCGCCCCAGGCGCAGGTGGTGCGGGTGGTGATGAGCACGCGGCCGGCGTCCTTGAATGACTGGGCCGCGGGGAGCCGCGAGCGCTCCGGCACGCGCACGTCCTCGAGCGATATCTCGGCCTGCCAGATCGCGCGCGCCGCGGCCTTGCCCTCCATCGTGGCGGCGGTGAATCCGGGCATGTCCTTCTCGACTAGGAACCCCTTGACCTGGCCGTCCTCGTCCGAGCGCGCCCAGACGACTACTACGTCGGCTATCGAGGCGTTGCCGATCCAGCGTTTGGCGCCGTCGAGCACCCAGTCGTCGCCGTCGCGGCGTGCGCTGGTCTCGAGCGCGACAGAGTCCGAGCCGTGTGCCGGTTCGGTGAGTGCGAACGCGCCGATCGCCTCGAGCTGCGCCATCGCCGGCAGCCAACGCTGTTTTTGCTCTTCGGAGCCGAGCAGGGCGATTGACTTCATCGCCAGCCCGGACTGCACGCCGAGAAACGTGCCGAGGCTGCCGTCGCCGCGGTGCAGCTCCATGTTCACGAGGCCGCGGGCGAGCGGGCTCATGCCTGGGCAGCCGTAGCCCTGGATGTCCTCGCCGAGCAGACCGAGTTCGGCCAAGCGGTGCATGAGCGGCCAGGGCAGCTCGGCCGTCTCCCAGTACCGGTTGATTTCCGGCAGCACTTCGCGGTCGACGAAGCGCCGGGTGGAGATGAAGTGCTCCCACTGCTCGTCGGTGAACTGATCGCGGACGTGGAAGTAGTCGGTGGCCAGCGCATCGCCAAGGTGCGCGTAGGGCAGAGCCTCAATCGACATCGCTTCTCTCCTTTCAGGATGCGTGCACGTAGCTGCCCGGCGCTTTGGCCTGAGCTTTGTAGCGCCCGGCGCCGAGGCGCTTGGGCGCCGGTTTCAACTCGCCGGAGCGGGTCGCGAGCCACTCGTCGTAGTCGGGCCACCAGCTGCCCTGCTGCGTAGCCGCGCGCTGCGCCCATTCGTCAGGACCGGGTGGATGCTCGTCGGCGATGCGGTAGCTTGAGCGGCTCTGCTCGGAGGGCGGATTGACCAGCGCCTGGATGTGGCCGCTGGTGGAGAGCACGAAGCGCGGGGCGCCACCCAGGAGCTGTGTGCCGCGGTAGGCGTTCTCCCACGGGATGATGTGATCGGTGAGGCCGGCCACGACGTAGCTGTCGAGCTCGACGGCGGAGAGGTCGACCGGGCTGCCGAGCACAGTCAGCGCACCCGGGCGGGTAAGCGAATTCTCCAGCGCGACATGAATGAAGTCGCGATGCAGCCCGGCGGCGAGCCGTACGGTGTCCTGGTTCCAGTACAGGACGTCGAAGGCGGGCGGATCCTTGCCAAGCAGGTAGTTGTTGACGACATAGTTCCAGACAAGGTCGTTGGGCCGAAGCCAGGTGAACACGCCCGCGAGTGCCTGACCGTCCAGATAGCCGCGCCGGGCCGAGTCGGCGACCGCCGCCGCCGCGGCCTCGCGCCCGCTGAGCGCGGCCGCGGTGCCCGCGCGCTCGTTGTCGAGCGCGCACACCAGTAGCGTCATGCTGGCGACATCCCTCAATCGGCCTTCGCTGACGAGGTGGCCGAGGAGTCCGGCGCTGATGATCCCGCCCGAGCATGCGCCGTTCAGGTGCACGGCCGGTTGTCCGGTGATCGCGGCGACTGCGTCGCGCGCCTCTAGCACCGCGGCAGCATAGGTGTCGAGGTCGAAGTGGCCCTGCTCGGCGCCCGGGTTGCGCCACGAGACCGCGAACACCTGCTGGCCCTGCCTGACCAGCCACTCGATCATGCTGCGGCCCGGTGCCAGGTCCAGGATGTAGTACTTGTTGATCGTGGGCGGCGCGAACAGGAGCGGCACCTCGCGGACCTGATCGGTCTGCGGGACGTACTGAATCAGCTCGAACACCTCTGTGCGGAGCACCACGGAGCCCGGCGTGAGCGCCAGGTTCTCGCCCACCGCGAATTTGCTCGTGTCGACGGTGGATGGCATGCGGGGGAAGTCGCGCAGGAAGTTGCGCGCCCCGCGGGCGAGGTTCATGCCGCCCTGATCGACGGTCTCCTTCATCACGGTCGGGTTGGACCATGGAAAGTTCGTGGGCGCGAGCGCGTCGAGCACGTTGCCGGCCGCGAAGCGCGCCTGGCGCTCGTGGCGCCAATCCAGCTCGGCGTCGGAGATCAACCCGTCCACCGCCTCGCCGACGACGAGATGCGTCTGCAGCAGCCGCCGCAACACCCAGCTGGACTCCC
>JAFASQ010000292.1 GCA_019244395.1 Solirubrobacterales bacterium
GTACCCGAAACGGTCGTGATGGCTGAGGCGGTACTCCGGATCGGCGGCGCGCAGCGTGGCAGGGTCGAACGAGTACCAGCGCCAGTCAACCTTCGCCTCATCGAGGTATCGGACGAACGTGGGCAGGTCGTAGATCGGCGGCAAGGCGTCGTCGCGGCTGCCGGCTGACTGCCCGCACAACGCGTACAGCCGATTGGGCCAGGTCGCGCCCGGGACCGAACTGAACCACCGGTCCACCACGCAGTATTCGGCCGCCAGGTGGTCGTAGACGGGCAGGTCGTCGCTGTTGTAGTAGCCCATGACCAGGCCGGGGTCAGGCACGGGCACCTTGAGCTTGGCCGCGCGCGCCTCGGAGATTCGCGCGAAGTTCTCGACGAAGCCCTGGCCGCCGTTCGACAGCTGCTCGTCGACCGATTCGCCCGAGTGATCGGGGTCCTCCGCCTCGCCGGTGAATGCCGTTCGGTCCAGGTGGTGGATCGGATACCGCTGCCCGGCGTACTCGTTGAAGTCGACGTCCGCCCCGCGCAGGCCGTCGACGTTGGTCCGGGCCTGGCCGCCCTGGTCGGTCGGCAATGACAGATAGCCGAGCATGTGGTCAAACGAGCGGTTCTCGAGCATCAGCACCACGATGTGGTCGATCTGGGACAGCCGGCTCGCCGCCTCGTCGTTCGGTGCGGGGATCCGCTGCTCGGGCGCCGGTGGCACTGCGGCCGCGGCGATGTCGATCACCTGCCGCACGCGCTCCGGCAGGAGATGGGCCACACTCCGCAGCGCGGCTCGCTCAGCTTCGCCCCGGGTCTCTTTCACGGGATCAGCAGGAGCTTTCCCGACGTCTTACGCGCCTCGAGGTCCTCGTGGGCCTGGCGCGCCTGCTCGAGGGGATAGCGGGCGCCGATCCGGACCTCGAGCTTGCCCGCCTCGATCAGCCCGAACAGCTCGCGAGCCTGCTCCCGCAGCCGGTCCGGCGTGCGCGTGTAGGTCTGGAGCGTGGGGCGCTGAACGTACCACGACCCGGCCACCAGCATCCCGGGATCGATCGGGTCCGGCCTTCCGCTGGCCGCGCCGTACAGGATCATCCGCCCGGTCGGCCGGAGCGCTTTGAAGCCCTCCCGGAACGTGGTCTGGCCGACGCCGTCGTACACCGCCGCGACGCCCTCGCCGCTGATCTCCTTGGCTCGCGCGGCGAACCCGTCGTAGCCGATCACCTCGTCGGCGCCGGCCTCGCGGGCCAGGTGCGCCTTCTCCTCCGTGGAGGTGGTGGCGATCACCCGGCCGCCCCGCGCCTTGGCGATCTGCGTCAGCAGCTGTCCGACCCCGCCCGCCGCGGCGTGCACCAGGACCCAGTCGCCTTCGGCGATCGGATAGGAGTCGGCGGCCAGGTAGTTGGCCGTCATGCCCTGCAGCAGCGCGCCGGCCGCCACCTCCGAGGACAGGCCCTCAGGTACCGCAACCAGCTTGTCGCGCGGCGCCGACACCTGCTCTGCGTAGCTGCCGGCCACGTTCGCCCAGGCCACGCGCTCGCCCGTGTCGTGGATCTTTCCGGCGCCCTCCACGCCGATGATGGCTGGAGGATCCGACCCGTAGCCGCCGCCCTGGCGCTCGTACACATCCCGGTAGTTGACGCCGATCGCCTCGACGTCGACCAGCACCTCACCCGCGCCGGGCGTGGACGCCGGCATCTCCTTGAACTCGAGCACCTCCGGTCCGCCGTTCCGCTCGAACACGATCGCGCGCATCTCGGAGCGGAAAGCTACCTGAGGACGGCTTTCCTGGGCCGCCTGCGGCGGCTTCCCTGGGGCCGGGGAGGGCCCGTCCGGTCCCTACTCGCGTTCCCCCTTGCGGATGCTCTGGGCCTCGGCCCACATGTCCTCGGCCTCCTCGCGCACCCGCGCGACCGCGACGGCCAGAAAGTGCCCGGCCTTGCGACCCACGTCCTCGAGCGTGCGCTCGGCCCGCTCCGAGGCGCTCGCCTGCTCGTTCGCGCCGCTGTCAGCCATTGCCTGTGCGTTTGGATGATGACGTGCCCCGGGCCCCACGTGGCGTGCTCCGAGTGCTCGGTGCCGTGGTCGTCGGGGCGCTGGGTGCCGTGCTCCCAGTGCTGGGTGCCGTGCTCGGGGCGCTGGGTGCGGTGCTCGCGGCGCCACCCGGCTGCGGTGCCGCCGAAGGTGTCCCGGAGGCGCCACCCGCCCGCGGTGCCGGCGAAGGCGTCCCGGAGGCGCCACCCGCCTGCGGTGCCACCGAAGGCGTCCCGGAGGCGCCGCCGGCCGCACCACGTACCACCCCACGGGCCGCGCCGAACACCACGTCGCCTACCTTCAGCACGCCGGCCAGTCCGTACACGGCGCCGCGCCGGAGAATGTTCCGCGCACGGGGGGAGACGGCCGCCGCGGTGGCCACGACCGCCAGGCCGACCTCGCTTTCCATCATGTCGTCGAGAGCCACGTTCCCTCCCTTTAAAGGATCATGTGATTTCCTTGCGTACCCGGGGCCGTGGTAGGTGAACCGCTAACGCGTTATGTCGGGGTCCGCCAGGGTAGCAAGCAGACGAGCCTTGGAAGCTGAGCAACATCCACAACCACAGGCCCCGGGTCACGAGACGCCACCGCGGGCCAGGGCGCTGTTCCGCCAGGGCGCGATCTACGGCCTGGCCGGCGCGATGAAGGCCGCCGATGTGGCGATGGCGGCCGCCCGCGGTGCGATGCGCGGCGCGCGTGAGGGCGTCGC
>JAFASQ010000283.1 GCA_019244395.1 Solirubrobacterales bacterium
CGTAGGTCTCGATGCGCAACACCCTGAGCCGGCGGCCGACCGGACCCCGCGGTGCCGCAAAACCGAGCATAACGCCGGAGAGATCGCTGTCAAGGACCGAGTGCTTGGTCCTGCCATGCTTAATCTTCACCATTCCTCCTGAAAGCGCGGAGCCAGCGGAGCCATGCTTGACAACGCTAAACGGAGCGGAGATGATCGGTTCGCCATAGGTTGGACGGGGCCGAGACGCCGTCTTGGTCGTCGTTGCTTCCGGAACGGACTCCCCACCTCTCGCTGAAGCGGGGCCAGTTTGTCAACAGGGCGAATATGTAAGCGAGGTGTAGGAGGGTAACCTGCGCCCACACACACCCCCAAGGTGCGCCGAGACCTACGTCACGGGCGTCGCTGAAGCGTACACAAGAGTTGCGGTCCGACACCGGATGGTGGCCTCCCACGCGGAGGGCACGGGGCGGGGTGCATCGTTGGCTGTACCTGCCGCGCGCCGGCCGTGCTCCGTCGGGGGTGAACTTACAGCGGCTCAGACCGGGACATGACCATCCGAGGCTTGCCATGCCATGTTTACCCCGACCATTCATCTCGTTCGGGCAGGACGAGTGACAGGACGCTGGACCTGCTCGGAGATCTTGACACAGTTGTCGCGGACCGCGATGATTGGGCTTGGCGGTCAGCCGCGATGACCCATGTGCAAGACGTGGGGCAGGTGGGCAGGGTCGGTTCAGGGAAATTACGCGTGGTGGTAAACAGACGTCTGAGGCTGTGCGCGCACGTCCGCTTAAGGCGAGCGCGGGACTGGGAGTCGTCGCGCATAAATCACTTTTGGGAACCCGCCGTCCTCGAGGAGGTACCTCACCGTGCCAGCTAGTTTGACCTACCCGGGCGTGTACGTGCAGGAGCTGCCCAATCCGGTGCGGCCGATTGTTGGTGTTCCGACGTCAATCGCTGCATTCGTGGGCACCGCGCCTCGAGGCCAGGTTGACGACCCGATCGAAGTCGATTCGTGGTCGGACTACGAGCGCACCTTCGGGAGCCTCAATCCCCAGGTAGCGACGCTGGACCCTGCCGTGCCGTTGAGCTACGCCGTATATCTTTTCTTCCTCAACGGCGGCGCGCGCGCGCTCGTGGTGCGTAATAGCGTCCCGACCGATACAACGGCGACAGCGGCGATCTCGGGTGACATCACACTCGACGCCAGCTCACCCGGGAAGTGGGCGGAGACGATGACGGCCACCGTGGATACCCAGAACCTTTTCGATCCGACGAATCAGTTCAACCTGACGATCAAGGTGAACGGCGATCCGTTTGAGTTCTACACGGGTTTGACCCTGGCCAACATCGCCGCGCGACTCGCATCCTCGAGGGTGGTCGCCCTCGACGCGACGAAGACATACAAGATGTTGCCGAAGACCGGCGACACTCCGTTCGCGGCGCCTCAGGCGGCCGCGCCCGCGCCGCCTGCACAACCGGCCGCTCCCGGCGCACAGCAGCCGGCGGCACCCGCGGCTCCCGCTGCGCCGGCGGCAGTAACGCTTCCGCTCGGCGACGAGGATGCGAAGACGGGGATGTACGCACTGACCAAGGCCGACATCTTCAACATGCTCTGCTTGCCGGTTCAGCCCGACGCAACGTTGGACGCGTCGAACATCCTTGGTCCGGCAGTGAAGTTCTGTAAGGACCGCCGCGCGGTTCTGATCGTCGATCCGCCGAGCACGTGGTCAAACGTCACGGCGGCGAACGCCTTCCAGACAGTCAACGCTCACCCCGCGCTGCAAGCAGGCGAGGACTTTCGCGGATATGCGGCGGTGTACTATCCGAACCTGGTCATCCCCGGTGGCCAGCAGGTCGGACCATGCGGAGCGATCGCGGGAGTGTGGGCGGCCACCGACACCGCCCGCGGCGTGTGGAAGGCGCCGGCGGGCACGGCCGCGGGAATCACCGGGATCAGCGACCTCGCGACGCACGTCGGCGAGAAAGACAGCGGGGCGCTCAACCCGATCGCGGTGAACGCCCTGCGCACGATGCAGGGGCTCGGGCCGGTCGTATGGGGCGCCCGTACGATGGCGGGCGCCGATCAATACCCCGACCAGTGGAAGTACATCCCGGTCAGGCGCACCGCGCTGTTCATCGAGGAGTCACTGCGGCGCGGGACGCAATGGGTGGTGTTCGAGCCCAACGACGAGCCGCTCTGGGCGTCCATCCGGCTCAACGTGACTTCGTTCATGAATGGGTTGTTCCGGCAGGGTGCGTTCCAGGGCGCCACGCCGGCCGAGGCGTACCTCGTGAAATGCGACAAGGACAACAACCCGCAGGACCAGATCGACCTGGGGATCGTGAACATCCTGGTCGGCTTCGCGCCGCTCAAACCGGCCGAGTTCGTGATCATCAATATCCAGCAGCAGGCCGGCCAGGCCTAGGAACCGGAGGAGGGGCACATGCCACAGTTCACGGTCAACGCTGCTCGAGTCGACCCGTACAAGAACTTCAAGTTCAGGGTCAAGTGGGATGGCAATTACGTCGCCGGCGTCAGCAAGGTCAGCGCGCTCAAGCGCACGACCGAGGTGGTTAGGCACCGGGACGGTGGGGACCCGAGCACGAGCCACAAGTCACCCGGGCGGACGGAGTTCGAAGCGATCACGCTCGAGCGAGGCGTCACCCATGACGTCGAATTCGAGAAATGGGCCAACAAGGTCTGGGACTACAAGAACGCCCAGGCGCAAACGCCCACGCAGGAGGTCTCGCTGAAGGACTTCCGCAAGGACGTCATCCTCGATGTCTTCAACGAGGCGGGCCAGAAAGTGCTCTCGTACCACGTCTACCGCTGCTGGGTGTCCGAGTTCCAGTCGCTGCCCGACCTCGACGCAAACGCGAACGCAGTCGCGATCCAGCACCTCAAGCTCGAGAACGAGGGATGGGACCGCGACACCACGGTGGTGGAGCCTACGGAGCCGTCGTTCGACGGCTAGCGAGTCCGCCGGCAGCGAGATGGTCCCGACCGCCTCCACCCTGTTGTCGGCCTGGGAGGCCGGAGCCGCCGAGGCGCCGCTCGATCGCGCGCCGTCGCTGCTGCGCTCGCTGGGCGAGATCCCTCCCGACCAGAACCTCGGCGCGATGACCGTCGGTCAGTGCGAGGCCCGGCTCTTCGAGTTGCGCCGAGCGCTCTTCGGCGATCTGCTGGAGGCGGTCGCCACATGCCCGACTTGTGGCGCAGACGTCGAGTTGAACCTGTCGCTGGCGGAGCTCGGGCCACCGCTCGCCGAGCACGCTTCCGCAGCGATCACGCTGCGGCAGAGTAACCATGCGGTCGCCTTCAGAGTCCCTTGCAACGACGATCTCCGCCGGCTCGGCGCGGCCGAACCCGAGCAGGCGATCGGCGAGCTGGTGGAGCGGTGCCTCATCGAGGCAAGGACGGCTGACGGCCACCCGGTAGCGGCGGCCCAGCTACCCCTCGAGCTGCAGCAAGCGATCCTCGAGGCGATGGCCGCCGCCGACCCGGGTGCGCAGACGCTGCTCGAAGTCACCTGTCCGTGCGGCGCCGCCTGGGTCGACGAGCTTGACATCAGGTCGGTGGTGTGGACCGACCTGACCGATTGGGTCGGGCGCACCTTGACCGAGGTGCACCAGCTGGCCCGCGCCTATGGCTGGGCGGAGGCTGAGATTCTGGGCATGGGAGCCTGGCGGCGGCGCTGGTATCTGGAGGCGTTGGGATGGTGATCCCTTACGTGTCGCGCCTCCGCCCGCGCACGCCCGGGGCGATTCGCCCGCGGCGTCGCGGTCTGTTCGAGCCGCCGTCGCTGGCGCCAGTCGACGGTCCGTGGGCTTCGGGACTAGGTGACGGTCGGCCGTCCGACTCCGCGAGTCTCGAGGTCGAGCTCGAGGTCGAGGCCGAAGCGGGGACGGACATCGAAGTCCCCAGCCGGCAACCTGCCCCCTCCCGGTCCGAGGGGCTGTCGCCGTCGGAACCCGCGCGCGCTGAGGGCGTGGTCGGCCGGCTCGAGCCACAGCCGCAGACCCCGCTGACGGCGACGGCGAGCGGCGCGCCGCCGGCGACCGGCGAACGCGAAGGGCGCTCGCAGGCTGCCGTCGGTGGCGATGGGCGAGGAAGGAACCCGGGTGCCGACCCCGGCGTCGGTCACGCTGCGGGCGGCACGACCACCCCATCAACTGCATCGCCAAGCGAGGTGGACGCCGCGCTGCGGCCGGCAACGGGCGCACCGGCGCACCGGTCGCAAGCGTCGCGGTCGCGAGTTCGGCAGGGCAGCGCGGCTTCCCCCGGCCGCCTGGCGGGTCCCGACATACCGGAATCTCAGGTCGACCCGGCTCACCTCGGGATCGGCCGAGCGGAGCCGTCCGACCAAGCCGCTCGCGCCCTCCGGCAGCCGCTTTCCTCCCCCTCCGCCGACGGGCCACCGGCGGCGGCGCTCGAGCACTCCACCGGAACCGCCGGAGCCGGGACGGCCGGGTCGCTCCCCAGCCGCAAAGCCGGATCGCTCACGACCCGCGCAGCGAGCTTGCCGCAAATCGCAGAGCCGATGTGGGCCGATGCCCCCGCCGCCTTGCGCCCCGCCGCCTTGCGCCCCGCCGCGGCGGGCCCCGCTCGCGGCCCGACCCCGCGCGCGGCTCCCATCGAGGTCCCGACCGAATTGACGGTCACGATCGGACGGGTCGAGGTCAAGCTCCCCGCGGCGGCCGCAGCCCAGACCCCGCCGGCGCCCAGATCGCGGCCGCGCCGCCGGCCCCCGAGCTTGGATGAGTACCTGCGCGCGCGGGCGGGAGGGCTCGCGGGATGAGTAGCAGCGCCGCGATCGCGGCCGTCACGGCGACGCTGACAAAGATGATCCAGAGCGCCGTCGACGTCGACGGGACCGTTGCCGGGGGCAAGGTCACCGCCCGGCCCCCGGACCGCGCACGCCAGGGCGCCATTGGAAATCAAATCAACTTGTTTCTGTATCGCACCTCGATCGACGCCGCCTGGCGCAATCAGGATCCGGCCGCTCTTCACCCGGGCGAGAACGGTCAGCCGCCATTGCCGCTGGTCCTCTCGTACCTGATCACCGGCTACGGCGAGAACGACGACGAGATCCTCGCCCACCGCCTGCTGGGGATCGCGATGAGCGTGCTCAACGACAGGCCGCTGCTGTCGCGCAAGGAGATCCAGCAGGCGCTGGCGCCGGCCGCAGGCTCGGACCTGGAGAACCAGGTCGAGCGCGTGCGGATTACACCGCACCCCCCGCCGCAGGACGAGATCTCACGGATGTGGGCGACGTTCGGCACCGGCTACCGGCTATCGGCCGGATACGAGGCGGCGGTGGTGCTGATCGACAACACTCAGCCATCGGCGGCGCCGATGCCGGTGTTACAGCGTGGCAGCGGAGACGTAGGCCCGGTCATCGGACAGGCGTTCGTCCCCGAGATCGAAAGCGTCGTGCCCCCCAGCCGTCAAGCCGCGGCCCGGCCGGGCGATACCGTGACGCTGCTCGGGCGCCAGCTCGACACAGTCACAAACATAGAACTGACTCACGTCCGACTCGGGCAGACGAGCACGATCAGCCCCTCTGCTCGGACCGCTGCGTCGCTCACCGTGCAGCTCCCGGACCCACCGACGCTCCCCGCCGGGGCGGTGATGGTCGCGGCGCAGTTCGATGCCGGAATCGGGGCGCCGGTCGTAAGCAACGCGCTACCGGTGGCGCTCGCGCCGGTGATCGACTCGACCGCGCCCCTGAACGCGAAGCTCGACGCAAACGGACATACGACCGTGACCATCAACTGCAAGCCGGACACCCAACCGGGCCAGACGGCCGTGCTCATCGTCGGGTCCCGGGTCGTCTCCGCTCAGGCGGTGAATGCGGCGACGAGCACGCTGACCTTCCTCCTGAACGGCTTCGTTCCCGGGACGTACCCGCTCCGGCTCCGAATCGATGGCGTCGACAGCATTCCGGTCGCGGCAGTACCGTCGCCGTCGAATCCCGACGAGCCAGCGCCGATGGAGATCGACGCCAACCAACAGCTGGTGCTCAGCTAATGGCCTCCGTCGTGTCACCTGGTAGCTGGGAGGAGGTCAACGGCGAGTACCTCGCTCGCGGGCTCGCGTGGATCCGCGATTGCCTGGATCCCGACGGCGTCCAGCCCGCGGACCATTGGTCGGACGCGGTGGAGCTGAACCATGCGGAGCTGACGCCGGCGCTCGAGCTGCTCGGCGACCGGTTCGGATTGACCCGGTTCGAACGGCTCGTGCTGCTGCTGGTGGCCGCCACCGAGCTTGATCCTGGCATGAGCGCGCGGTGCGCAGTGGCGAACGGCAATCCTGCCGCCGCGTACCCAACGCTGGCACTGGCGCTGTCTTCGCTGCCCGGCGCCTCCTGGGATGTCGTCTCGGCGCAGCGTTCGCTGCGCTACTGGCGGCTCGTCGAGCTGGACGAGCCTCGCAGCTCGGCCCTGACGGCCAGGCCGCTGCGCATCGACGAGCGGATCCTCGGCTTCATCAAGGGGCTAAACGAGCTCGACGATCGGCTCACTCACATCGTCAGGCTGGCGACCGAGGAGTTCGGGACGCTCCCGGCCAGCCACCAGCAGACGATGCAAGCGATCGCCGTCGCACTGACCGAGGAGACCGACGGCGGCCGTGCGGCAGTGATCGAGCTGGTCGGCGTCGACCCGGCCGTCCGGCGCGGGCTCGCCGGAGCGGCGGCCCGGCAGCTCGGCTATGAGCTTTACGAAATGACGCCTGAGCGCATCCCGGCTGGAGCCCTCGAGCTGGGTGACCTGATGCGGATCTGGGAGCGCGAGACCCTGCTACTGCCCGTCCTCCTGTACGTCGACGCCGCCGAGCTCGCGCGCGAGAACACCACCATCGTGGAGTCGCTGCTTGAAGGGCTCCAGTCACCGGTGCTGCTCGGATGCCGGGAGCCATGGCCGCTGCGCTCGCGTCGACTGCGCGTTATCGACGTCTCGCGTCCAACCGCTACCGAGCAGGAGGCCCTCTGGCGCGACCTGCTCGGGGCATCAAACGACGAGACGGCGGCTCGGCTGGGAGCGGAGTTCGACCTCAACCAGGTGGTCATCGCAGACATCGTGCGTCAGGTGCAGCACTCCGGTACGGGCAGCTCCGGCCTCTGGGCGGCGTGCCGCGCCCAGGCCCGGCCGCGGCTCGACACGCTCGCCCGCCGGATCGAGCCGGCGGCGCGCTGGGAGGACCTGGTGCTGCCGGCCGACGAGCTCGCTCTGTTGCGGCACCTGGTCGATCAGGTCCGCGGGCGGGCGACCGTGCTCCGCACGTGGGGACTGGCCGACCGGATCAAGCGCGGGAGCGCTGTCACCGCGCTGTTCGCCGGGGCCTCGGGGACTGGCAAGACGCTCGCGGCCGAGGTGATTGCAGCCGAACTCGAGCTCGACCTCTACCGGATCGACCTCGCGGGGGTCGTCAGCAAGTACATCGGCGAGACCGAGCGCAACCTCCGGCGCGTGTTCGACGCCGCCGAGGAGGGCGGCGGCCTATTGATGTTCGACGAGGCCGACGCCTTGTTCGGCAAGCGCAGCGAGGTCAAGGACAGTCACGATCGTTACGCGAACATCGAGGTCAACTACCTCCTGCAGCGGATGGAGGACTACCGCGGCGTCGCGATCCTCGCCACGAACCAGCGGCATGCCCTCGACGACGCCTTCCTGCGGCGCCTGCGGTTCATCGTCCCCTTCCCGTTTCCGGCGCCGGCCGAGCGAGTGCGGCTGTGGCAGCGGGCATTCCCGGCGGGGGCGCCGGTCGCGGAGCTCGACATCGACCGACTGGCGAGGCTGGCGGCCAGCGGCGGGATGATCAGGAACATCGCGCTCAACGCGGCGTTCTGCGCGGCCGGGCGACGGAGCGAGGTCACGATGGAGCTCGTGCTCGAGATGGCCAGGGTCGAGTTCCGCAAGGTCGAGCAGCCGGTGAAGGACTCGGACTTCCGCGTCACGGCGGTCTGATCGTGAAGGTCAAGGTCAGGATCGACACGCTCGCCCTCGATGGTCTCGATCTCACCCACCGGGAGCGGGACGAGCTCATCATCGCGATCCAGCGGGAGATGCGCCTGCCAGCGCCGCGCGCGCCGGTGCCGGAGGCGCAGCCCGAGCCAACCGGGCCGCCGGGCTCGCGGGTCGATACGGTAGCTCGGCACGTCGCGTTGGCCGTCAGCCGGTTACTGCCAGCCGCTCATGCGGCCGCCTTGCCCGCGGGTGGCCGCCGGTGAGCGCGCTCGGCACGGGCTATCCACGCGCCCCGCGGATGCTCCGCGGCGGGCTGGTGCGGCTCGACCCGGCGACCCACGCGATGGTCGACGTCGTGGTGTTCCAATACAACCCCGACACGCTGACGCGGACGATCCAACCGCGCGCAATCGGCGGTGAGCCAGGGGACCGGCTTGAGGTGCTCCGTTTGACAGGACCACCGCACGAAACGTTTAAGTTCGACGCCGAGATCGACGCCACGGATTACCTCGACGACCCGGACGGCAACCAGCCGGTCGCGATGGAGGGTCTGCTGCCGGCGCTGGCGACGCTCGAGCGCCTGGTGACGCCGCCGGCGAGCGACCTGCTTGCGATTGACGCCTTGTTCGACCAGGGGACGATCGAGGTCGCACCGGTCGAGTCGCCTCTGTGCGTGCTCGTGTGGGGCGTCAAGCGTGTCGTGCCCGTGCTCGTCTCAAACCTGACGATCACGGAGGAGGCGTTTGACCCCCACCTCCAGCCCATCCGGGTCAAGGCGAGCTTCGAAGTCAAGGTGCTGACGAGCAGCGATTTGCCGCTCACCCACATCGGCGGCAGCCTGTACATCGCCTATCGGCAAAGCGTTGAGCGACTCGCGGGCATGGTGACGTCGACAAACGTCCGACCCCTCGGCTTGGAGCACCTGCCGTGAGCGTGAGCCGCTACGCGAACGTCGGCACGGCCGTCTGGACCGCCCCGAGCGGCCGCAATGTTCCGTACTTGCGCCGGCGGCTGCTGCCCGCCCCCGGGTCGCTGGCCACGTTGCGAACCCACGAGGTCCGCCTCGGTGAGCGGGTGGACACGATCGCAGCGGCGGAGATCGGGGACGCCGAGATGTCGTGGCTGTTGGCTGACGCTAACCTCGCGATGCGTCCGACCGAGCTGGCCCGGCCCGGGGGCATACTCGTGATCCCGCTGCCAGCCGGCGTACCCGGAGCGGCAAGTGGCCAGTGAGCTGACACTCAGCTTGCTGGTCGGCCTCGGCCTCGATCCGGCTCCTCGGATCGTGATGGAATCGCTCACGGACGTCAGCGTCAACATTGGCGCCGGCGGGTCCTCGCCGAGCGGGTTCGAGCTGAAGTTCGCGACCAGCAAGAGTTCGCCGATCACGACCCATCTGCTGCCCTCGGGCTATTTCGATCCGCCGACGCGCGTCGTGATTTCGGCAGCGCTGCGCGGGGTCACGACGGTCTTGATGGACGGCGTGATCACTCAGCAGGACGTCGTCCCGAGCGACGAGGCGGGGAAGTCCGTCCTGTCGATCAAGGGCGAAGACCTTACGCGGATGATGGACGTGGTCGACTTCGGCGGGTTGATCCCGTACCCGGCGATGCCCGACTTCGCCCGGGTCGCGCTGATCGTTGCGAAATACATACCGATCTATCAGACGATCCCGCTGGTGATCCCCAGCATCCTGTTCGACATCAACAACCCGCTCGACGCGATCCCGTGGCAGAGCGGCACCGACCTCGAGTACATCAACATGCTCGCCGAGCGGGTCGGCTACACGTTCTACCTTCAGCCGGGCCCGATGCCCGGCATGAGCATTGCCTACTGGGGCCCCAAGCTCCAGGCCAACATCCCGTTCCTGCCGACGCCCACGCCGTTCGCGATCGACTGGGATGGACGCAGCAACGTCGAATCACTCCAGTTCTCGTTCGACGGCTTCAAGAAGACGGTGTTCGTCGTCCTGATCCAGGTCCCCGACGTGCCGGTCCCGATCCCGATCCCGATCCCCGACGTGAACCCTCTTAGTCCGCCGCTGGGCGAGAAGAACCCGGTCCCGTTGAAAGTCAAGCCGCTGACCGGGCTGTCCGGCTACTCGCCGATCGAGGCGGCCGTGATCGCGCTCGCGAAGACGGCCGACGCCGCGAACGTGATTAGCGGGCAGGGAACGCTCGACGTCCTCCGCTACGGATCAATTCTGAGCCCGCGGACCGTGGTCGAGGTGAAGGGCGCCGGGATCACGTATGACGGCGAGTACTACGTCCAGACCGTCACCCACACGATCAAGCCAGGCTCCTACAAACAAAGCTTCACGCTGGTGCGCAACCGCCTGATCCCGAGCGGCAGCGCATTTTCCGCCGATCTGTTCGGCGGCCAGCAGCTGCCAGCGTTTGCGACTGCGGCGCCCGTTTCGGCGGCGCCGCCCGGTACGCCGGTCGCGCCGCCGCCGGCGCCGATGCCACCGCTGCCGGGGCCCGGTCCCGCCGTACCCGTGCCCCTGCCCGGGGGACCGGTCGTCCCCGCAGTGGGCGGCGGCGCGGTCGTGTCCTCACTACCGGGCTCACCAACCGGCTGATCGACCACGAACGGAGACACGATGCCCGACGAGAACAAGCACAGGCGCACGACGATGGGCTCGCTCGGCTACACCGAGGAGTTCACCGTACCGTGGGTTCACCGGCCGGCCGGCGCCGGCGGCGATGACGACGGCGAGCAGCCGCCGGTCGCCAAGCGCCACTGGGGCAAATACCGCGGAGTCGTGGTCAACAACCAGGATGAGCCCCCGAGAGGGCGCCTTCTGGTCGAGGTGGCCGGGATCGTGGTCACGAACTGGGCGCTGCCGTGCCTGCCCGTCGCCTCGATCGAGTCCGGAACCTTCATGCGGCCGCAGATCGGGTCGAACGTATGGGTCGAGTTCGAACGCGGCGACCCGGACAAGCCGATCTGGACGGGCTGCTTCTGGGGCGAGGCTGACCTGCCCCCGATCGCGTACTCAGAGGATCTGATTCCTGCGGAGACGATCATGTCGATGGTCACGGCGCTGAACGGCATCGTCGTCTCCGACGTCCCGGTTCCGGTCAGCGGACCTGCGCCTCCCGGGAACGTCGTCATCACCTCGGGAGACGGCGCCGTGACGATCTCGATGACACCCGGGGGGATCACGATTTCCGCGCCCACCGTGAACATCATCGCCGACACCAAGTTCACCGTGGCGGCGCCTAACTTCATCGTCGCGTAAATGCTCGAGGTCGCCTTTCCATACAGGCTTGACGACCGTGGCCGGACGGCGACGGTGCAGAACGACGCTCACATCGAGCAGATGCTCGAGCTTCTCCTGTTCACTAGCCCGGGCGAGCGGGTCAACCGCCCCGACTTCGGTTGCGGGCTACTCGACATGGTGTTCGCGCCAAACTCCCCCGAGATCGCGGCGGCGCTCAACGTCACGATCACGGCCGCGATCGTACGCTGGCTGGGCGATGTGATCTCGCTTACGACGCTCGACGTCACGGCGGATGACAGCCGGCTCACGGTGTTCATCGCTTACATCGTGCTGGCGACCGGGGCGACCTCCGAGCTGACGCTGACCGTTCCGGGGGGCCCGTGAGCACCGAAACGCCTTGGGGTGACTTGGTCGTTGCGGGCACCGCGCGACTCGACGAGGTCCGCACACGCCACGGCAACGGAGTCGAGGGTGTCGAGGTGCGGGAGGGCGGGCGACGGTTGCTCGTCTACTTCATCGAGCGTGCGCCTCGCGGCGTCCACCCCGCCAACATCCGGATTGACGCCCCGCCGGGCGGCCGACGTGTGGTGGCGACCGAGGTGCGCCGCGCCGCGCAAGACGACCCCGAGCTCGAGGACCACCTGCTGGTCGAGCTCGACCACCCCGGTGGCGGCGGGATCTACCGGCTCCGGCTCGTCGAGCCCGCCGCCGGTGGGCTCCCGGGTCACAGGACGATGAGGGGGATCGACGCGCGCTATGACCAGGTGCAATTCGTCTTTGACGTCGACGCACCACTGCCGCCGATTCAGGGTGCGCCCACCGGTGAGCCCGCCGGAGACTACGACATCTCCTATCTACTGCGGGACTACGAAGGCTTCCGCCAGCTGATGCTCGACCGGCTAGCCGTGACCATGCCGGCGTGGACCGAGCGTCACGTCCCTGACTCGTGGATCACCCTCGTCGAACTGCTGGCGTACGTCGGCGACGACCTGAGCTACTACGAGGACGCGGTCGCGACGGAGGCTTACCTGCAGACCGCACGCCAGCGCGTCTCGGTGCGGCGCCACGCTCGGCTGGTCGACTACCGGCTTCACGAGGGCTGCGACGCGCGGGCGTGGGTGAGCGTCCAGGTGACCGAGCCCGTCACCCTGCCGCCTCGCCGGATCCGCTTCGCGGCCGCCGGCGCGCTGCTGGAGGCGCGGCCGCCGTTGCTCGACGAGACTGCCGTCCCCGCGTCGGTGCTCGCGGCTCTGCCGCAGTACACGCCGCTCCCCGCCCGCCTCGGCCCGGCCGGCCGCTACGCAGACATCACCCTCCAGCCGGCGCACAACCAGATTCGGCTGTGGAGCTGGGGCGAGCTCGACAGCCACCTAGCGACCGGGGCGACCAGCGCACACCTGGTCGACGGATCGCCCCCGGCGGACAGGGGCCAGGCGCCGGACCGGGTGCTGGATTTGGCGATCGGCGACGCTCTGATCCTCGAGGAGACACACGACCCGCTCACCCAGGGGCGCGGTCCCGCGGACCCGACGCACCGCCAGGCGGTGCGCCTGACCGAGGTGCATCGGACGCTCGACCGGCTCTACCGGCAGCCGTTGCTCGAAGTCCGGTGGGCGTCCGAGGACGCGCTCACCTTTGACCTTGCGGTCACGGCGGGAGGCCACGCCGTCGGCCAGGCGACCGGCAATGTCGTCCTGGTCGGACACGGGATCGCGGTCAGCGAACCGGTTCAGCCTGGTAATCGGCGCCTCACTCGCGCCGAGCTTACGTTCTCGACCCCGTTCCCCGACCCGGCGCTGGTCGCTCGTCATCAAGCGCGCGTGCTCCGCGGGCTCTACAGGAGCTGGCGTCGCGAAGTCGGCGAGTGGCGCACGGCGGCCGAACGCGGAACGCCACTGTCGAGGCAGCAGCTCGAGCTGCTCGAGCGACAGCTCGGTGCCGAGCTGCTGTCGGAGGTTGGCCTGGGCGAGCCGTTCCGCGGCGGGGAGGAGCGACGGGAGGAGCACGCAAGGCGCGAGGCGACCGCGCTGGAGGAGCTTCTCGCGCGCGCCGGCCGGGTCCTGGCCCGACGCCGCCGCCGACTCGACGTCCTCGCGACGATCGCGGAGGCGCGCGGCCCGCTCGAGCACGTCCTGATCGAGGAACTTCGCGACGACTGGGGGCAGGAGCTGACGGCCGGACTGGCCGCGGGGCGGCCGGGATCGTGGGGGCCGGCGTCCGCATCGGATGCCCAGGATCCGCGTGCCGCGCTACCGGTGCTCGAGCTCGCCGACAGTACCGGCAACGTCTGGCGGCCCGCGGCGGATCTCGTCGGCGCCGCGCCCGACGCCCGCGTGGTCGTGGCCGAGGTCGACGACCAAGGGATCGCAGGGCTGCGGATCAACGGCGCCGACGAGACGACGTCATTCACTGCCAGCTACTGGGTCGGCAACGGCGTTGCCGGCAACGCCGAAGCCGAGACGATCAACGCCGTCGTATGGCTGGCTGCGCCGACGGGCACTGACGACGACGGGTCCGAGCCCTCGAACCCGCCGGTGGCTATAGCTGCGGTCCGTAACCCGCTTCCGGCCGCGGGTGGGGTCGAGCCCGAAGACATCATCGCGGCCAAGGCCGCGATCCCCGGTTCGTTTCTCCAGAGCCAGCCGCGCGCGCTCACCGTCGCCGATTACGTCTCGTTGGCAAACGCGGTGGAGGGTGTCCGGCGGGCCGCCGCCGAGCTCCGCTTCAGCGGCTCCCTGACCGTCGTCGACGTCGCGATCCAGCCCACCCTCGGCGAGGATCCGCACCCGGACCTGCTCGGTACAGTCAAGCACGCGCTCGAGCAGGCCCGCCGGATCAACCACGTCCTCCGGGTCACCGCGCCGCGCTACCGCGCGCTGCTGCTCGAACTCCACGTCGCGATCGCGCCGAGCACGATCCGCGTCGATGTCGCTTCCCGCCTCGCGCGGATGCTCGGGAGCGGCTGGCTACCCGACGGCACGGCCGCATTGTTCAACCCGCAGCGGCTCTCGTTCGGGCAGACCGTTTACGCGAGCCCGATCGTCGCGGCGGTGCACGGCGCCGCGGACGTCCAGGCCGTCACGCTGACGGGGCTCGGCTTCGTCGGTCAGCCGCCCGGATCGGGGGGCCCGACCGGAGCGCTTACGCTCAAGGCGCTCGAGCTGCCCCGGCTCGACAACGATCCGACTCACCCCGAGCACGGCTACGCGCTGGTGACGATCGAGGGCGGCCGATGAGCAGCGGCCTCGTTCCACCCCACAGCTCCCCGCGGCGCGCGCAGCTGCTCGAGCAGCTGCTCGTCTCCCTGGTCGCGATGGACCCGGACACGCTGCCGATCAAGACGCGATTCCTTGATGACCCGACGATCGCGCTGCTCGACGCGTGGGCGACGGTCGGCGACGTGGTCGGCTTCTACCTCGACCGGATCTCGGCCGAGGGCTTCCTGTCAACCGCCACCGAGCCGGGATCGATTCTCGCCCTCGCCGCGATGATCGGACACCGGCCGCGGCCCGGATTGGCGGCCACGGTTGCCATCGCCGTGACGATGAACACGGATCCGGATGACAAGGCGGTGCAGATCGACGCAGGCCTCCTGTGCCAGACAGTGCCGGGCCCCGGCGAGCAGCCGCAGACGTTCGAGACGACCGGCGGCATCGTCGCCCGTCCGAGCTGGACACTGCTGAAGCCGAAGCTCGACATGCCGTGGACGGCGGACGCGATTAGCGCGGCGGCCGAGGTGAAGATCGCCGGCGCGGCGTCGACATTGAAGCCGAACGACGTGATGCTCATCGATGTCGCGCAGGGCGCCGACCCGGTCGTGGTCACCGTCGGCTCAACCACGGCCGACTACAAGGCGAACGTCACGACCGTCTCCCTCCAGCAGCCGAACGAAGGCGCGACCACGCAGACGGTGGCGACCGCGACCGCCCGCGAGGCGATCGCGGCCGCACCCGAGGGGGTGACGACTGCGCTCGACAAGCTGCTGGCGTCGACGGCTCTCGCGAAGCCAACCCCCGCGGTTCCTCCGTCCGTCGACCACCTGGAGCGCAACGCCGGTTCCATCTTCGTGGAGAACTCCGACGCCGTCCCGCGGTTGTTCTCGGTCCTCAAGCCGGCCGTCGCGGCGCAGCTATATTCGGCGCTCGACAGCACGGCGCTCGGTGAAGCCGCGGTGACGGGTGCATCGGCGCTGACCGTGTCGGCGGCGCCATTCGGCGCCCGAGCGGCGCCCAAACCCGTGTTCGACGACACCGGCAGGCCCGCAGGTACCGAGCCCTGGCCGCTCGGTGGCACACAGACGCTGACGCTGACGATGGACGGGCCGGCCTTTGCCGAGGCGCTGTCTCAGGCTATGAATCCGCCCGGCACTGAGCCTCCGTCGCCGGGCCTCAGTGACAGGATCCTGGCCCGCTTCAAAGGGAATGCGCAGCTCGCTGCGCGCCGGGAGCTCGTCGTGCGGGTCGAATGCCAGCTCGCGGGACCCGCCGGCGACGTGGAGGAGAGCGCCAGCGGGGTGATCGACGTCACGCCGCCGTATCCGCCCCACCCCGGGCCGCCACCCCCGACGACCTGGCAGCCCGCGACGCTCGGCGAGCTTGGCTCCGTCACGCTGGGAATCGATAAGCAGACGTCGGAGCTGACGCTCAAGTTCACAGGAGGGAAGGATTCCAGGGTCACCTCGCTCGCGCTGACCGCGTCGCTGGACCGGCAGACCGAAGCCGTGGCGGTCGCGGTCGGCGGCACCGAGATTTTCACCTGGGAGCCGCTGATCGCGACGACGGTCAGGGGTGACTCGACACCCAACCACGTGTCGATTGGCGTGGTTGGAGTTAGGACCGAGTCTCGATCGGTGGTCGTCTCGATCGTGACCATGCTGCCGGTGAAGGACCCGAACGTTCTGCAGCTCGACCGCACCTACGAGACGATCGTCGCGGGTACCAGGGCGGTGATCCGGTCAGCGCCGATGGCCGCCCCGAAGGCGCCGGACACCGCGTCGACTAAGCCGCTGATCGCGAAGATCAATGCCGTCAAGACCGTGGCCGCAGCGGGCTTTGGGATCACGGCCAAGGTGACTCAACTCGAGCTCGATCGACCGTGGATCGACAATTCGGCAGTCGATCAGTTTGCCCTCAGGGACGTCACCGTCAACGCCCAGCCGGCCCCGCTCGACCTGCTCCCGCAGCCGCTTTCCGACGCGGGTCATCCGGTCACGGGCGACGCGATCGAGCTCGAGGGCCTGATCGCCGGCATGGAGGCCGGGCGGTTGATCATCGTGCGCGGGGTCAGGACCGACCTGCCGGGCGGTGCGACGGTGACGAGCGGCGAGCTTGCGATGGTGGCTTCGCTCACCAACGGCGCGAGCGGCGGTGAGACGACCCACACCACGCTTCAGCTGTCCGCCTCGCTCGCCTACTCCTATCAGCGCAGCACCGTCCAGATCTTCGGCAACGTCGTCCAGGCACGCCAGGGCGCGACGCTTCACGAGATCCTCGGGAGCGGCCAGCCGGCGCTCGCCCACCAGACCTTCACGCTCTCCAGCGGGCCGCCGATTGCCGATCCGTCGACCACCGCGAGCGGCTTTCAGTCGTCGCTAACTGTGACCGTGGACGGGGTGGGCTATCAGCAGGTCGATCGTTTCGACGCCGCCACCCCATCCCGGTCGTTCATGACCGGTACAGACGCTCGCGGCGCGACCACGATCACCTTCGCCGCCCCGCTACCGGCGGGCAGCGGAAACGTGCGGGCGTCCTATCGCGCCGGCGACGGGAGGCAGGGCAACGTCCGCACCGATCAGGTGACCCAGCTCCTCACCCGCCCGTCAGGGCTGGCATCGGTGACCAATCCGCTGCCGGGCGAGGGCGGCGCCCCCGGTGACGGGCCGGAGGACGTCCGGCAGGCAACGCCGAGCGGACTCCGCGGGTTGGGCCGGATCGTCACCGTTCAAGACTGTGGAGACCTCGCCGCGTCGTGGGCCGGCGTCGGCAAGGCGCTCGCGGAGAGCTCGCCGATCGACGGGCAAAACGGGGTTCTGGTCACGATCGCCGGCGTCGACCCGGAACCGTTGCCGCCGGACGGCGGGATCTGCCTGGGAATTGCCGCGGCGATCGGGAGCGAGGCGGACCCGCAGCTCCCGGTCCGCGTCGTGCCGGCGGATCTCTATGTGATCGTTGTGCAAGCCAGCATCGTCCGGGACCCGCTGGTCGATTGGGACACAACCGCCCAAGCGGTCCGCGCCGCGCTGCTGTCGACGTTTGGGTACGAGAACCGAGGGCTCGGGCAAGACGTCGCCCTCAGCGATCTGATCGCCGCCGCCCATCACGCGCCGTCGGTGCTCTCGGCCACGGTCACGGCGCTGGCGCTCGTGCCGGCGACCGTAACGGCCACCGCGCTGACGCAACGGCTGCCCGGTTTGCTCGCGGCCCCGCCTCCTGCGGTGCTGACCCTCGCCGCGGCGGCCGCCGAGTGGGGAGTCGCGGCGACGGCCGACCAGCCCGCTCCCGAGGCGGTCGCCTACCTGTCCGGCGCCGTGCCCGACACCTTGATCCTCCAGGAGCAGACGACCCCGTGAGCGACGGGCCCGTGGACAACAGCCTGTACGAGCTGCTGCCGGCGATCTTTCGGATGCGCGACGCCGAGCAGGGCGGGCCGCTGAAAGCGCTGCTCGAGGCGATCGCCGTCAACGCCGACGAGGTCGCGCAGGACATCGCGCGGGTCTACGACAACTGGTTCATCGAGACCTGCGACGACGATCTCGTCCCGTACTTCGCCGGGCTCGTCGGGGTCGACCTCGGACCATCGCGGCAATCGACAGCGGACGCGGCGGTGGCCGGAGTCGACGCCGTCTGGCGGCGGCGCCAGGTGGCGAACGCGATCGCCGACCGGCGCCGGAAGGGCACCTTCTCAGTGCTCGAGCAGCTCGCCGCCGACGCGACCGGCTGGCCTGCGCGTGCGATCGAGCTGAGCCGGATGGTGCTGGCCACGCAGTCGGTCAAGCTCCCGGACGTCGGCCGGCGCACGCTGCTTGACATCGCGGACGCCGACGCGCTCGCGTTGCCTGGCACGCCGCTATCCGCCGCCGCTCCGCTGCCCGATGTCCGGCGCTCGTCGTCCCAGCGGACACCTGGCACGGCTAACCCGGGGTCCGTGACGGTGTGGCTGTGGCGCCTGGTCGCCGACCAGGTGCAGCGCGCTCCGGCTGCGCCCGACGACGATGACGGCCGGTACACGTTCGACCAGCTCGGGCGGCATCTGCGACTCGCCGTGCGCCCGCCGCAGAATGTCACATCGCCGCCGTCGACGGAACTCGATGTCGCGACGCCGATCACGCGTCGAGCGCTGGCCGAGCGGTTGGAAGACTTCTACGGGTCCGGCCGCAGCATCTGCGTCTACCGCGGCCGAAAGCCGGTTCCTCGGTCGGAGATCCTCGTCACCGACCTCGGCCGCCGCCGCGCCCGCACCCGGCCCGGACACGTCAGCATCGATCCCGAGCTCGGACGGATCGCCTTCGACCCGCGGCACTCCCCGGAGGAGGGAGTGTACGTGACCTACTCGCGGCTCGGGATCGGCGGGCTCGGCGGCGGAGACTACGCTCGGCCGCTCCTGGCGGCGCCGCGTGTCTTCCGGGTCGGCGAGCGATCGGCCGACGCCTACCGGACCGTCGCCGCCGCACTGGAGGCCTGGCGAGAGGCGAGCGGCAAGGAACCAGTGCCGTCCGCGACGATCGAGATCGCGGACGATGGCGTCTACGAGGAACGGTTCGCGATCGACCTCGTCGCCGGAGAACGGCTTGAGATCCGGGCTGCGCAGGGCCGCCGGCCCGTGCTGATCCCGCTGGCGAGCGCCGGCAACCGTCCGGACCGCTTGCGGGTCCGCGGTCGCAGAAGCGAGCGCCACGCGCAGGAGTCAAGCGAGTCTCAGCCGGCCGAGCCGCATCCGAGGCCTGCTCCGGGCGAGCCGCATCCGAGACCTGCTCCGGGCGAGCCGCATCCGAGACCTGCTCCGGTCCTGGTCCTGGACGGGATCTGGATCGCGCGACACGCGCTCGAGCTCGATGGCCAGTTCGCCGCGGTCGAGATCCGGCACTGCACGCTCGTGCCCCCGGGCGCGCTGCCGCGCGCCGAGGACCGGCACGCGGCCAGCATCGTCGTGCGCGCGATGCCGTGTCCGATCTCGATCGTCTCATCCGTCCTCGGCCGGATCCGGGTGGAGAGCCGCGAGGTCGGCCGTGATCCGATTCCGCTCAGCATCGCCGACAGCGTGATCGACGCGTCCGAGCCCGGTGGGTGGGCGGTGCTTGGCGCCGACGAGCGGCCCGCATGGGCGTCGCTGTCGCTCGAGCGCGTCACCGTCCTGGGAGGAGCGCACGTCCACGCCGTCGACGTGGTCGAGGACTCGATCCTCACCGACCCGCTCGACTGCGAGCGACGCCAGCAGGGGACCGTTCGCTACTCGTTCATTGCGCGCGGCTCGCGCACGCCGCGACGGAGCCGCTGCCAGCCCGACGACGGGATGGCAGCCGCCGAGGCGGCGGCCGCCGGACTCCCGCCGCGCGAGCGGGAGCTAGTCGGGCTTCGTGCGCTGCATCGGTTGAGCCCGCACTTCGACAGCGTCGTGTTCGGCGATCCGGCCTACGCCCGCCTTGCGCCAGACGCGGCTCCGGAGCTCGTGCAGGGCGCCCAGGACCAGGGTGAGCTGGGCGCCTATCACAACCTGTGGCAAGCACTTCGCGTTGCCGACCTAACCGCCCGGTTAAGGGAGTTCACACCCGCCGGGGCAGAAATCGACATCCGCTTCGCCAGTTAGGAGGCATCACGTGTACGGCGACTTCTCCCGTCTCCTCGACGCCCGGTCCGGCCGTTACTCGGGCGTGCTGGCGCAGCAGGGGCGGTTCCTGCTCGACTCGGAGCTCAACGAGCAAACGTCGATCGTCCTCGACTACCTCCGCCGGCTGACGACGGACCTGATCGGCCCATTTGGGGGGCCGGCGCACCACTCCGGGTTCGAGGTCGAGCCGCTCGACAAGGATGGCAAATGCTTGGCCGTGAAGCTGAGCTCGGGCCACTACTACGTCTACGGCCTCCGCTGCGAGGCACCGGCTCCCGAGCAGGTGCTCGACGACGACGACGCGATCCCGATCGGAGAGCACGAGCCACCGTTCGTGATCTATCTCGTGGTCTGGGAGCAGTCGGTCGGAGCGGTGCAGGATGCAAACCTCGTCGAGCCAGCCTTGGGCCCGGGCGTCATCGACACGACGAGGCGCAGCCAGGTCCGCTGGTATCCACACGCGACGGCGCGGCTACCTCTTCACGAAGATCTCACATCGCTTGACCGCGAAGCAATCGCAGAGGCTTTTCACGAGCACAACTCCGACGGCGGCCGCCGCCCTCGGCTAGGTGCTCGGGTTAATCCGCACGCCCCAATCGAGCCGGGGCCTTCCGCGGCGCCCGTCGTAGTCGGCTACTCCGGGGTCGAGAACCAGCTCTACCGCGTCGAAATCCATCACGGTGGCGAGGCGCACGAGGCGACTTTCAAGTGGTCGCGCGACAACGGCTCGGTCGAGATCGCGCTTGAGGCACTGAGTCCGCGCGACGCGGACGGCCTACGGACGGCGACGCTCCGGCCGGGCTGGCACGAGCTGCAACGCGGTCTGCAGGATGGAGACTGGGTCGAGCTGGTAGACGATCGCTGGGCGCCGACGGGCACGCCACCGCCGCTCATGCGCGTCGACCACCTCCTTCTAGCTAAGCACCAGCTGATCCTCGAGGACGCGCACAGCGAACGTGACTTCGACCCCCAGGCGCATCCTTTCCTTCGCCGCTGGGACCAGCACCCTGACTCGAAGAGGTCCGACCGCGGGATTCCGGTCGAGGACGCTGATGGCACGTGGTTCGACCTCGAGGACGGAGTCCAAGTGCTGTTCGAGAAGGCGGACGCGGAATATCACCGCGGTGACTACTGGATGATCCCCGCCCGGACCGCAAGTCCCACCGGGATCCTGTGGCCGAGCAGGAACGCGGATCCGCTCGCGGTCCCGCCGCATGGCCCCCTCCGGTACCTCGCCCCGCTGGCCCTGGTGGAAACGCTGTCCGGCGACCCGACCGACCTGCGGATCCTGTTCTCCCATCTGCCGCAGGCCTTCACCGAAGCCAACACGGCCATCCGGCCCGTGTTCAAGCCGGACATCGGCCCGGACACGACCGCAGTGCGGATCAGCGCGGAGCCGCGGCGCTTCCAGCTCCGATCCCTGGGTCCGGGCTCCGCCGGGGTCTTGATTGACCTCTACGACGGCCTGACCGTGGGCCGCTCGCCTGACTGCGGTGCCGCCTTCGACCTGACTGAGGTGTCCCGCCGCCACGCGATCTTCGGCGTCACGGGCGACGGAGTCACCATCATGGATCTCGGGTCGACGAACGGAACGTTCGTGAACGGCACACGAATCGAGCCGCGGACGCCAATCCCGGTCTCGCCGGGCGACTCGATCGAGATCGGCACCGAAGCCGTGCAACTGCAGCTGGAGGCTGCATGAGCACAAACGGACGAATGCCCTGGAGCGAGCTGGCGCCAATCCCCGGCGGCTACCTGCGCAGCGACGCGGCGGCGGCGTTCAACGCGATGCATGACGAGTCGATCCGCCGCTTCAACCTCGCCTTACACCCGCTCGGGCCGATGTCGAGCTACCGCGACCTGCAACAGCAGCAGCAGCTCTGGAACCTCCACCGGTCCGGTCGTGGCAATCTTGCCGCCCGCCCCGGCACCTCCAACCACGGCTGGGGCTTGGCGGTTGACTTTGCGACGCCGAAGATGCGCGGCGTCGTCGACGCCATCGGCGCTGGGTTCGGGTGGTCCAAGCGGTGGAGCGACGCTCCCAGCGAGTGGTGGCACGTCCTCTATAAGCCTGGGATCTGGCACGGCAGCGCAGGGCCTCCCGTGCCGCCGAGGCCCGGCGCGGCCGCAGGGTCGCTCTCCGAAGGCGCTAGCGGCGACGGCGTCGCAGTCGTGCAGCAGGCGCTGCGGGCGCATGGCAGTGCCGACGTGGTCATCGACGGCTCGTTCGGACCCGCGACCACGGCCGCGGTACGGAAGCTCCAGGCGGCCCGTCACCTGGTCGCCGACGGCGTCGTCGGTCCGGTGACGCGACAGGCGCTCGGCATAACCGGTCACTAACGGGAGTGAACATGACCACCGAAGCGAAGAACATCGAAACCGAGGCCGTCTCAGCCTTCTCGCGCTTCCTCGACACCCACCTGCCACCCAATCGAGTCGTCATGCTGTTCGGACCAGTAGTGGCGATCATCGCGGGCGCAGCCGCGTCCTGGCTCGCCACGCACTTTCCGGGTCTCAACCTAGACACTTCGAGCACCGCCGGCATGATCACCCAGGGGATCAATTTCGCCATCGGGGCACTCGTGACGCTGGCGCTTCAGCACAAGTGGCTGGCGGGATGGCAGCAGTATGAGGCGAACAAGACCTCGACTGGTACGGGCGATCCCAACCTCGCCGCCGCGCTCCTGGCAGCGGCGCCACCGACGGCACTGCCGCCGTTGCAGCCGTCCGGCGAATATAACCCTGCCCTCGACGCGCCGACGACCGTGAACACCGTGCCGGCCCAGCCGCAGACCGGACCGCCGGAGGGGACCGGCAGCCCAAGCGACGGAGCCTGGGAATGATCCCGGGAGTCGACGTCTCGAACAACAACGGGGCCGTCGCCTGGGGCGCGATCGCGCGGGCAGGCCATCGCTTCGCGTACATCAAGGCAACCGAGGGGCTCGACTACCGGGATCCGGATTTCGCCGACAACTGGGGCAACGCCGGGATCGCCGGGCTGCTCCGCGGCGCTTACCACTTCGCCCGGCCGCAGCCCGGCCGCACCGGCGCGCAAGAGGCGGCGTGGTTCTGTGCTGCGATGAACCGGCTGGGCGCCTGGCACAAAGGCAATCTTCCGCCCGCACTGGACCTCGAGTGGAGCTCGGGATTGTCGGCCGCCGAGGTGCACGGCTGGGCGGGGGCGTTCGTCGCCGAGTTACACCGACGCACCGGGCGCACGCCGATGATCTACACCGGCCGATTCTGGAAGCACAGCATCGGCAACCCCACCGGTTCGTTCGGATGCCCGCTCTGGCTTGCGCAATACGGCCCGACGGCACAGGTTCCCGCCGCATGGAGCAAGTGGACGATCTGGCAGCACACGAGCAGCGGCACGGTGCCGGGCGCGGGGCAGCTCGACCTCAACCGCTTCGTCGGCAGCGAGGCCGAGTTACATGCGTTGGCGCAGAGCCAGAGCGAGCCGCCCAGGCCGCCACCGAGCCCCAACCCGCCGGCATGGCCGGGCCAGCCGCTGATGCAGGGCGCGAGCGGGCGAGCGGTCAGCGAGTGGCAGCAGCAGATGCACGCCCGTGGGTTCGCGACGCTGTCCGTCGATGGCGTCTACGGCCCGATGTGCGCGCGTGCATGCCGTTGGCTGCAGATGTACAAGCGGCTTCAGGTCGACGGCATCGTCGACGAGCGGACCTGGAAGGCAACGTGGGGGCCAGCATGACGCCTCGCGTCAGGGCGCGGTCACCACAGATGCCTGTCCCGGATCCGTGACGAGGACCGTGCCTTCCCACATGCACTCGCACGTCGCGAACTCGTCGAACGCGGCGACGCCATCGAGCAGCACAGACGCCGGCGGGTCCCACGGAGCGACGATGGCGGGAACGCACGGAGCGGGCGTGAACACACCGCTCGCCGCGGCGGTGGCCGCGATCACGGCGGGGTTGGCCGGCGAGTTGCACATCCCGAACGTTGTGATATTCACGCCGGGCGCGAAGTCGGTGACGACGGCGAGCGGCATCGGCATCGAGATGGCCGTATGTGGTGGTCCGGGTTCGACGATCAGGACGTCCGGTGCGTCGCCCATGTCACACATGATCTCGGCGGTGTCGGCGACCAGAAAGGGCATCGGATGACCACTGTCTCACGTTCGCGCGCGTGCTGCAACCTCTCCGCCGGTTGGCCCGCGTGCGCCTGTGACTGAGCGAGTTCACCGGCCCCGGACTCGGCGACCGGGACTGGCGACGGCCGCCGCGGCCAAGCCGAGAGGAGGCCTCGGACGACCCGGGACGTTTGGTCACGCCGAGACTCCGACGTAGTCGTGACGGACGGCGCCAGCGTCAACAGTTCCAGGCCGCCGCAGTCGCTGCGTGGACGGCAGGTTGACCGGTGACGTGCAGAGCCTCGGCGATCACCTTGAAGCCGTTGCGGAACGCGAACCGCACCAGCGTACGCGCCGACCAGCCAGCCGGTCTCTGCACAGCTCGGGGGAAGAAACGATGGCTCATGCGACGGCCGGATCAGGGTCAGGCGACCGAACGAGGCAAAGCCGTCAGCCTCCCGGCGTCGTCAGTAGGGTTATGGTAGCCATGCAAGCTGATTGGGAACGGACACGTGCCTCGCCGATCCCCGCACAGCCGGTCAGGACCGGGTCGCAGAGATACGAGGCTCTCCGGCTCGTCCGTGAT
>JAFASQ010000044.1 GCA_019244395.1 Solirubrobacterales bacterium
CCCAGGAGCCGCCGTCGGGCGCTTCGCCACGA
The DNA here is from genome assembly GCA_019244395.1 of Solirubrobacterales bacterium. Classification (GTDB taxonomy): domain Bacteria; phylum Actinomycetota; class Thermoleophilia; order Solirubrobacterales; family Solirubrobacteraceae; genus Palsa-465. The sequence continues at coordinate 33 of JAFASQ010000044.1, forward strand.
TGCGCCGGCGAGGAGGCGCTCGCTCAGCCCGCGCGATCCGGCGCCGCTGGTCGTGATCGAAGCTCGCTTTCTGCTGCCTTCTCGAACAAGCGGGCGCGCGAGTGACGCTCAACCAGTGTGCTGAGATGGACGAGCAGCACGAGCCCCACCCCGACTTCCGTTGATTGCTGCTCCTGCCGGGAGCGGAAGAGCTCCGCTCGATTTGGCGTGCAGCGGATTACCGCGCCGATACCGAAGCAGGTTTCGGGCGCCTCAACGCCCCAGCCCTGAGACCCGCCAACGGCAGGTGCGACGGGGAGCACGCCGCGAGCGACCGAGGAGGGTCTCCGGCGGGGCTCGCACGGCTCCGACGGCGCGATCGACGTCAAGCCAGCGGGTTCTGCTCATCACACGACCCCCGGTAGTCGCCGCGGCACGGTACTCCGCGAGGACCGCCTGGCGCGGTCGGACTAACCCCGGGTTCGGACCGCGGGCGCCCTGGGTCGCCTCACGAGCGGATCCGGGCCTCAGGCGCGTGGCGCGGCGGTCATACTGGGCGCCGACGCGCGACGATGCTCGTGTGGATCGAAAGCGCGCGCCCCCGCCGCCAGGTCAGTCGGCGGGATCAGCTCGGGCGCTCGAGCTTTCACCTGTCCCGTCGCTCGTCGTCGTCCTCGTCTTCCTCGTCATCTTCACAGGCGCAGGGATAGCCCTGGTGGCAGCAGTGCTCGTGATGGTGTTTCTTGCGATTACGGCGGTGGCGGTCCTCGTCCTCATCGCAACAGCAGCAGTCCCACACGGTGTACGCCGTGACTTCAACGAACTTCTCGGGGCGCTTCGGGTCATCGCTCTCGATTACCAGCTCGCAAATCCGAGCGCACCGCTCGGTGGCGTGGTACTGCAGGACGACCGACAGACAGGATCCGGGAGGCAACTTGGCCGGGAACGGATTGTGGAGGAACCTCCAATGACGACTCGTGCGCCGGAAGTGAACGCTCTTTACGTCCAAGTGGCAATCGCCCACGTTGCAAATCGACAAAGTGCGGTCGGCGCAGCAGCCGGCGGTTACGCCTCCGAAGCTCGTTGAGCCGGTGATCGCGAGCTTGCCGGGAGGCGCGTCGCCCGAGACCTGGATCGTAATCGGGCTCGCGGGATCGTCGCTCGCCACCGTGATCGTCCCGGTTTTCGCACCGAAGCTCAGCGGCTGGAAGCGGATGGGCACTGGCAGAGCGTCGCCGGGGCCAATCGTGATCGGGTAGGACAGAACCTGGGGTGCCAAGAAGTCGCCCGTCGTCGTAATCCCGGTCACCGTGAGCGTGCACTTCCCGCTGTTCGTGACGATCAGCGACTCGTCCACGAAGGAGCCCACGCACGCGCCACCGAAGTTACCCCTGTTCGCGATGAGGAGGTTGGCCTTAGGTGCAGGAACCACCCCTGACACCGCCACCGTGGCCGGTGCGGCAGGATCGTTGCTGAACACCGTTATCGTCGCGGCCTTCGGCCCGTAGCTCGAGGGCTGGAAGCGGATCGGTACATCGATCGAGTCGCCGGGTCCGACCCGCAGGGGATACGAGCGCACGCTGGGCGCGAGGAAGTCTGGCCCGGCGGTGATACCCGAAATGACCAGGGGGCAGGCTCCCGAGTTGTTGATTGTGAGCTCCTCGTCGACAAACGAGCCGAGGCAGACGTCGCCGAAGTGCCCGCTGTTGGCGATCGCGGTGACTGCTGCCGGCATGCCTTGTCGACCGGTGGCCGAAACGTCAACGAACGGCGCCGTTGGATCGTTACTGATGATCCGGATCGTCGCGGTCTCGAGCGCGCCGCCCGCGGTCGGGATGAAGACCACGGTAAACGTGATCTCCTCCCCGGGGCTGATGCTGACTGGCGTCGCAGGCGTCGGAAGCACGGTGAAGTCGGCCGAGCCGACCAGGCGCTGCACGCTGGTGATCACGAGATCGGCTCCGCCGACGTTGTAGACGGTGAGGGTGAGGAAGCTCGGACCCGAGCACACCGTGCCGAACGCGAGTCCGTTCTGCAGGCTCACGTCGATCGAAGGGCCGGTCGGCTTGGTGAATTCGAACACCCCGCGGCCATACGTGCCGGCGCGGAGTACGCCGGCCTGGGCGTTGAAGTCGAGGTCAGACACCGGCACATGCGGGAAGTGGATGTCGTCCAGAACCGACCACGTCGCGCCGCCGTCCACCGACCGGATCACCCCGAGGTCGGTACCGACGTACAGCGTCGAGGGCGTCGTCGTCCCGTCGATGGTGATCGCGCCGCACGGCACGTCGACGGGGGGAGAGATGTTAGTCCATGACGTCGCACCGACGGTGGTGCGGAAGACGTTCTGTCCGGAGCCGAAGTCAAACCCGGTGAGCACCGCATAGATCGTGTTGGGGTCGAGCGGGTCGAAGACGGCTCGGGCGACATTCCGGCCCGGCAGGTTTCGCGTGATGTTCGCGAAGGTGACGCCGGAGGGCAGCCCCACCGTGGCGGCGAGCGCGTTGGTGGACACGAATACCTGGCTGCCCGCGGCGATCACGACGTGGTTGCCGTTCGTCGCGGCGACGTCCACATTCCCGGTGGTACCCGGAGCGAAGATCTTCCGCCATGTGCCGCCGGACTGGCGTTGCCAGAGGTTCTGAAGTCCGCTCGCGTAAAGAATGCCGGCGGCGCTCGGGTCGGCTGCGAGAGGCGTGAGAATAAACCCGCCTGTGTCCGCGGAGGTCCACGGCGGGGTGACGTTGGTCGGCCAACTCACCCCGTCATCTGTCGACGCCTGGATAACGGTGGCCGGCCCACCGCTCGTGGCATAGAGGACCGGCGGGCTGCTCCCGTCGTAGGCTACATCCCATCCGTCTCCGCCGGTGGTCGCGTTCCACTCCGGAGCCGCGACTCCCGCCGTGGTCTCGATCCTGTTGTCCTGGAGCGCGCCTGCCGTCACGCTCGCCGTCGCGTCCGGCTTGACGGTGATGTTGTAGAACAGCCCCGTTTGGAGTCCGCCGCTGTTCAGCGGCTTCCAAGTTGCGCCATTGTCAGTGGAGACGTCGATGCCACCGTCGTTCCCGCAATAAACCGTGGTGTTTGCTCCGCCTGACCCACTAACGAGCGTCCAGGTGTGCGTATCGGCGTGCCCGACACTGAGACCGCTGAACGTGGCCCCGGAGTCCGTCGACTTGAACTGATTCAGGCAGCCGAGATAGATCACGTCGTTGCTGCCGTCCCCGGGAGACGCCGGGTCCACCGCCATATCCAACGCGTATCCGCCGTAGGTCGTGCCGGATACTCCACTCGCGTTCTGCCGCGTCCAAGTCTGCCCTTGGTCCTTGCTTATGAACACGCCAACCGGGTCGTTCGGCGCGCCGTACCCGGCCGACATGGTGACGTAGATCACCTGCACGCCCTTGAGGTCCGGCGGCGACGCCGGAGGAGCCAGCGCGACGACCACCCTGACAAAGCCGCCACCGCCGAGCGCGGCCGCGACGGCGGGGGTTGTCCCGCTCAGCACCTGGGTGAACGTTGCGCCGCCGTCGGTGGACTTGAAAACCCCCTGCCCCGCCACCCCGGCGAACAGGATCCGCGCGTTCGAGGGGGTGGAGAGATCCAGCGCCAGCGACCGGGTGTCGCCAGCGATGCCGGTGGCGGCTGTCCAGTTCAGGCCGCCGTCCGTCGACGTGAACACCCCGTTTTGATCCGCCAAATAGATCACGGCGCTGGCGGGATCGGGATCGACGATGATGACGTTGACTGCCTTTCTCACGAACTGGATCGCGTTGCCCGTGTTCCCGGCCGGGTAGCCGGACCCCATCGCGATCCAGCTCGCGCCGCCGTCCGTCGACTTGAACAGACCGGCCGATGGCTGCGAGATCGTGCCGGGCTCGATAGCGCCGACGCGCCCGCTCGCCCCCACGTACACGACGTCTGCGTTGTTCGGGTCGATCGCGATGCCCGCGGGCTCGCCGATTCCGAGCGACCGCTGCCGATCGAAGAGAGGCGTCCACGTGTTGCCGCCGTCCTTACTTCGCCACACGCCGCCCTGAGCGGTCCCCAGATAGAGCACGTTCGTGTTGTTGGGGTTGACGGCGATCGCCGTGACCAGACCGTTGTCCCGACCGCCGTTCTCCTTCATCGGGCTTGGCCCGATCGGAGCCCAGACCGTGCCGTTCAGGCTCATGGCCTACTCGGCGCCGCCGCCCGCTTTGTCGCCGTCCTCGGACGCGGGAGGCCCTTCTACGCCCGTCGCCGGCCACACCACCGCGCCGGGCAGTGCCTGCCACTGGCGCAGTGCGCGGGCGTACAACTCCTCCGTCGGCGGGACGCTCCCCTCCCACCTCCGACTGATTATCCGGGCGTGAGTCAGGGGATCGTCCCCGCTGTCCTTCTCGCGGTCGTACCGGCGCCGGCGCCGTCTGCGCTCAGGCTCCTCGGGGTCCCGTCCCTCAGAGCCCTCGCTCGCTTCGCTGGGCCCCTTCAGCTCAGGCATCGCCCGGCGAGTTGCTCAAGGCGGCTGAGTCGACTCCCCGGGCCAGTGCGACACTGCGCCACTCCCGCCGCGCCAAAGCCGCGGAACAAACCAGGACCAAACAGCACACGATCACGAGCATCCACTCGAGCGACCCGTTGTGGTGATCCGGATCGACCCCGAAGACTCCCTCGATCCAGTCCGGCCACGCGACTGTCAGCAGCACAAGCACACCGCTGCACGCGCTCAGTACGGCTTCAACCCAGAATGCAGCACGCACGTGCCGCATGACAGCACCCACTAACGGACTGGCCACCCGTGGCAATTTGGTCGTAACGACCCTTCCCCCGGTCGTCACCTGTCATATCCGATTCGACCGCGAAAGTCAAGATGCGTAGCGGCCATTCTGTGCACGTCCATCTCGTCGTGCGTACCTAACCGCTGGAGTCAAGCGACAGTTTTACGGCACCCTCGTCTCTGTCCCCGGCTGGCGTCTTTTGACGGTTGGTCACTCCCGAGACAATCGGGCGCCCACAGACGCCGACGGCTGCCGCGCCCGACCCGCGCGACGGGCGCGCGTCCGCACTCGCCCCGGGCAGGACTGCACCGACCAGCGCCCCGCCCTCATCGGCCTCGCCGGATGCGGGATGACTCTGCTGCTCGACGGCCAGCTCGTGTGTCTGGACGCCGACGGGGTAAGCCCGCGTTCTCCACGCTGGACGCGAACGAAGATGGTGTCTTTGGGAGGCGGTGGGTCAGCCAGGCTCTGGACATCGGTATCGATGTTGCCGTAGGCAGTCCGGGCCGTCAGGAACCGTCGGTTGGGGAGGTCACGCACGGCGCCGAGCAGAACCAGCCCGCCCTTACACTGGTCATGTCTGCCGAGTCGAGCGCGAGCGCGCGCCGTCTGTCGCGCGAAATACCGGCCGCCCGATGGTCGCCACGTTCAGAAGAAGATCGGCCGGGCATGAGGCGATCGCAGCGGTTCGCCCGTCGGATGGCCGCGGACCCCGGTTGCGGTCAGAACAGCAGAAAAGATCCCGCGAAGGCCGGTGAGGGCCGAGGTCGACGAGAGTAGGTCGAGAGGCCTAAAAGACCTGCATATGAGGACATTGTCGCACCGCGGGTCTTGCTACCTTCAAGCAGGAGATCTACGGCTCGAATCCGATTGGGGTACTCAAAGGCTCCCTGCAAATCGAGCTATTCCGCCATCGTGCGTAGCGGGGTCGTGGCTCATCTTGCGATCCCGTGGACAATCGCGGACACACCCCCGCCCCGAACCGACCTATCGGTGCGACGGACCGCTTACGGACGCGTTCTACGGCGAGCCCGACCGCCGCCTGGGCGATCAGTTCGGCAATCAGTGGCTGCTCTCGGCCCGAGCGAGGCGGTTACGCCGGCCAAGCTCGCGCGGGGGGCCCAGCCTCGAGCCGGGCCGGCCCCCCTCGGCCGCAGGCGGACGAGGATTGCGGTCAGCCGCGTAGCTCAGGTATCGTGCAGTCGGAGGCAGGGAGGCCGTAAGCAGGATGACGTTTGGGGATCGTTGACCAGCCACCGGACCAGTTGTGGGGGTAGGAAAGTGAATAGGGTGGAAAGTGCGGGACACCATCGTCGTCTGATCGGCGCAAGCCGCCTGTTGCGTCTTGTCGTCCTGTTGGTAGCTGCGCTCGGGTCCGCCGGGGTACTCGCGCCGGCCGCGTCGGCGATCGGTACGCCGGTCGTCATCGACGGGTTTGGGAGCTCGACGGCTGCGCAGTCCCCATTCACACGAGCGGTCACCGCGCTTCCGCTGCCCAACACTTCGACCACGCCCCAAGGAACCTTCTCCGCCAGCAACGGGCTCGCCACGATGACGATGAGCGGCGCCGGAAACGGAACTGCCGGCACCACGCTCGACTACACGCCGACCTCGGGCGGTTCGGTCGACATGACCGGCGGCGGCAACAACACCCAGGTTCTCGTCAGCTTTGCTCTCGTCAACCAGATTCCGGTACAGGGCCAGTTCGCGACCGGCGTGACCGTCTACATGTCGGCCACCGACAGCAACGGCGGCACGGCGATCGAGCCGAGCACCGGCATCGGCAACTACTTCGCGTTCAACGCCGCCTTCCCGTTCACTGGACCGAATGGTTTTCAATGCACCAACAGCATATGCACCAATAACGAGAGCGGGCAACTGGACTTCACCCACATAACCGACTTCCAGATCACCTTCGTGTACCCGACCCAAGGCTCAGGCGGGGGCAGCCTCACGGTCGAGGTGAACGAGTTGTGGGCGACGCCGACCGGCGGAGCGCCGCCGTCGGCGCCGAGCCCGACCGTGACCGCTCCCTCGCCGGCGGTCGCGCTCCGCGGAGGTACGATCGACTTCACGGTCTCGTTCTCCGATGATCAGGGTGCCGCACCGGTGACCTATAACCCGCCGTCCAACACCGGGTTGAGGGCCCAGGACCTCATCGTGTCGGGCACCGCATTCGGCGGCGCGACACCGAGCGTTACCGTCACCGGAGGCCCATCGACCTACACGGTTGTCGTCGGGGGGATGACCCAGGACGGGGGAATCACCGTCCACGTTCCCGCCGGTGTCGTGGACGACGCCTGGGGTCAGCTCAACGTCGCGAGCTCGAATGATACTGCGGCATTCACGTTCGCGGTCCCACCAACTTTCACAAGTGTCGACCAGGCTGCTTTCGCCGAGGTCACGAACGGCTCGTTCACGGTTCGGACAACGGGCAATCCCCCCGCCGCGCTGTCCATTCAGCAGGGCAGCCTCCCGAACGGACTCACCTTGACGGACAACGGCGACGGCACTGCGACGATATCCGGCGCGCCCGATCTCGGCCAGGTCGGCACCCACAGCGTGACGCTCCAAGCAACCAACCTGGCAGGAACGGTCACGCAGCAGCTCATCATCACGCTCAATAGAGCCGATCAGGCGGCGCTGGCGGTGACCTCGACGAGCGGGACGTTCGGGACGGGGTTGGCGTTGACGACGTCGGGCGGATCGGGTACCGGTGACGTGAGCTACGCCGTCGTCGATGGGACGGCGTCCGGCTGCTCGGTGAGTGGTGGGCTATTGAGTGCGTCCAGCGCCGGAACCTGCCTGGTCACCGCGACGAAGGCCGCGGACAGCGAATACAACGCGGCGTCGTCGCAGCGCACGACAGTTTCGTTCGCGAAGGCGCCTCAGTCCATCACGTTCACCACTCGGCCGCCGGCCCAGCCGCAGGTCGGCGGGGGCTACACACTGGCGGCAACAGCCGGCTCGGGCCTGCCCGTCGCCTTCTCGATCGACCCTGCGAGCGGCACCGGAGTCTGCTCGATTGCCGGCGCCCTCGTGTCGTTTACCGCCGCGGGGGTTTGCATCATCGACGCCAACCAAGCGGGCAACGGAAACTACCTGGCCTCGCCGCGGAGCCAGCAGACGGTGAACGTCACCGCGCCGGGCGTCAACCAGCAGACCGGTACGGGCAGTTCCACACCCGTGTCGGTTCTGCCCGCCAACCGCTTCGTAGCTCCCCCGCGATACAAGGCCCGTCGCAACGGCTCGTTCGTCGTGTCGGTGAAGGTGCCCGGCCCGGGGCGGGTTGACGTGATGATCACGGCGTGGAAGGGGAACCTCGTCCACGGCGCGCTGGACGCGCGGTCGATCAGGTTGCTGCATCCCGCGCCTGGGCGGTTCGTGTTCGCGCGCGCCCGCGCAAGCGCCAAGCGGGCGGGGACACTGCTGATCCTGGTAACCCCCAACGCGCAGGGGCGGCGGCTCCTGGCCCGTCACAGGCCCAAGACCCTCGTGAGGGTGTGGGTCACCTTCACCCCTGCCAACGGCCGGTCCCACAGCATCGGATACTACGGGGTCCTCTTAGGCTAGGGAGCGGCTCCATGCTCGTTTGAACGGAGAGATCGATGGGATTGTTGAAGACGGGATTGAAAGCGGCAGTCGCGGTGAAGACGGCCGATGTGATCCACGAGCGAGTTCTCGCGCGCCAGCAGCAGCATGCTTCCGCCGTAGGCCACCCAGGACCGGCGGCTGCGTTGGGGCAGGCAGGGACCATGCCGGCGGCTGCGCTGGCGCCACCTGGGCCGGCCGCGCCGATGTCCGCGTCGCCGGATATGGGGGATAAGCTCGCGCAGCTCAAGCAGCTCGGTGAGCTGCGAGCGTCGGGCGTGTTGACGGACGCTGAGTTCGAGG
>JAFASQ010000057.1 GCA_019244395.1 Solirubrobacterales bacterium
GGCTCGCTGCGGACGCGACTGCTCAGCGCCGCCGGCATCCTCAGCGACGCGGTGATCTGCGGTCAGGACGCCGATTACGTGGCGGCGCTCGCCTGGATCAACCAGTCCGAGGCGAAGAAGCTGCTGGGTTCAACCGAAGACGTCCCGCTCGACGACGCACGGTTGCACGAGCACCTCAACGACGCGCTCGCAAAGCTGAACGCCGACGCCGGCTCCGCGGCAAGGGTCGAGCGGCTGCTCCTCCTCGGCTCGCCACCGAGCCTCGACGCCGGCGAGATCACCGACAAGGGCTATCTGAACCAGCGCCGGTGCCTGGAATGCCGGGCTACCGAGGTGAGGGCCCTCTATGCCGACCCGCCGGCAGCTGGCGTCATCACGCCGGCGGGATAGGCGCGGGCCGCACGGCGATCGTCACGTCGACCAGCACGCACAGGTTCCCGCGCTCGTCGCGGAACTCGTGCGCCCAGGTCCACTCGCGCTCGTCGTGGCCGCGCAGCCGGGCGTGGACGTCGACCACGCCATCCGTGATCGGGCGCAAAAAGCTCGAGTAGTTGCTCAGGCCAGCGCCGATGAAGCCCTCGCGCCACACGTTGTTGACCGTGGCGACCGAGGCGACCGTCTCCGCCACCGCCGCGTAGATGCCGCCGTGCATCAGCCCGAGCGGCTGCTTGAGGTTCTCGCGCACCCGGAAGCGCACATGGACGGACTCGGATCCGAGCTCGAGCCACTCGAGGTCGAGGAAGCCCTCGAACGTTCGCTCGAGCGGGATCAGTGGCGAGGGGAGGCTGGCGCGGTCCCAGGGAGCGGCGCTCACGGAAGCTCCCCGCCCCGGCGACGAGCCGCTCACCCGGCCCCCAGCACGACGGACTTCGTCTCCGTATAGAAGTCGAACGCCTCGATGCCGTGCTCCTTGCCGTAGCCGCTCGACTTCCAGCCCCCGAACGGGAGCTCGTCGTAGACCTTGGTCCGCGAGTTGACCCAGGTGTAGCCGGCCTCGATCCGCTGCGCCGCCTCGCGGGCGCGGGCCAGGTCCCGCGTCCACACCGAGGAGCCGAGTCCGAACGGGGAGGAATTGGCGCGGAAAATCGCCTCGTCCAGATCGGCCACGCGCCAGATCGGGAGGGCCGGCCCGAACACCTCCTCGGTGGCCATCGGCGAATCGTGGGGCGGGTCGGCCACCACCGTAGGCGCGTAGAAGAATCCGCCGGCGAGCTCGGGGTCGGACGGGGGGCCGCCACCGGTCAACAGCTCGCCGCCCGCCTCCACGCTCCGTGACACCTGCGCGGCCATCTCGTCGCGGCCGCCCGCGGTGTGCATCGGGCCCATCTGAGTGCCCGGCGCGTCGCCGCGTCCGACCGTGAGGCGCCGGGCCTTGGCGACCACGGACTCGATCACCTCGTCGGCCACCGACTCGAACACGTACACCCGCTTGATGGCCAGGCAGGCCTGGCCGCAGTTGTAGAAACGGCCCATCGAGGCCGCGCTGGCGGCGGCGGCGAGATCCGCGTCGTCGCAGATGATCATCGGGTCAGAGCCGCCGAGCTCGAGCGTGACGCGCTTTACGCCGCGGGCGCACTGCGCCATGATCCGCTCGCCGACCGGGGTCGAGCCCGTAAACGCGATCTTGCGCACGCGCGGATGGGTCACGAGCGCGTCACCCGCCTCCGACCCCCGACCGGTCACCACGCCGAACACGCCCTCGGGCAGGCCGCCCTCGGCCAACAGCTCGGCGAAGCGCAGCGTGGTCAGCGGCGTGGTCGCCGCCGGCTTGGCCACGACCGTGTTGCCGGCGATGAGCGCCGGCGCGAGCTTGTTGCACAGCAGCGTGGTCGGGAAGTTCCACGGCACGATCGCGCCGACCACCCCAAGCGGCCGGCGCAGCACGTAGCCCTCGACGCCGGGATCGAGGTTCGGCGCGTGGGCGCCGCGAAGTGCCTTCGAGAGACCGACGTAATGCATCAGGGTGTCGATCGCCTTGGTGATCTCGATCCTGGCGTCGCGCAGCGTCTTGCCCTGCTCGCGCGTCAGCAGCGCAATCAGTTCGTCGAGGTGCTGCTCGACGTGGTGGGCGGCGCGGCCCAGGATCTCGCCCCGCTTGGAGACGGCGAGCTCGGACCAGGTGGTGAACGCGGTGCAGGCCGCCTGGACCGCGGCATCAACGTCGGCGGGGGTTGCCCCGGCCGCGGAGGCGAAGGCGCGACCATCGGCCGGGTTGACCACCTCGAGCGGATCGCCGGCGTTGCGATGCTCGGCGCCGGCGATGAACGACCCGGCGTATGTGGTTTCAAGCTGCATGGTCATGCGCCCACGAACTCCGCCTTGCGCTTCTCGACGAACGCGTGCAGCCCCTCGGAGGCGTCCTGGGAGCGGAACAGCTGCTCCATCAGCTCGGCCTCGAGCGCGAGTCCGTTGGCCAAGGCCAGCTCGCCGCCCTCGTGAACGCAGCGCTTGATCGCGGCGATGGCCAGGCCCGGACCGGTGGCGAGGCGCTCGGCGTACTCGCGCACGCCCGACTGGGCGTCGTCGGCGTCGTACACGTGCGCGACCAGCCCCATCTCGTGCGCCTCCTCCACCTCGTACGTGCGGCCGGTGAGCAGCAGCTCGAGCGCGCGCGACGGCCCGATAAGTCGGGTGAGCCTCTGGGTGCCGCCGTTGCCGGGGAGCAACCCGAGCGTGACCTCGGGCAGCCCGAGCTTGTAGCCCCCCGTCGCGGCCAGGCGGATGTCGCAGGCCAGGGCGATCTCGAGCCCGCCCCCCAGCGCGTGGCCGGCCACAAAGGCCACGAACACCTGCGGGGCCGCGGCCATCCGCCGGAACGCGGCCTGGCTGACCCTGATCATCTCCATGTTGGCGTCGACGTCGCCCTCGAGAAAGCGCTTGATGTCGGCGCCCGCCGAGAAGAACTTGGGGTTGGCGCTCTGGACGACGACGACGCGGGTGGCGCCGGCCAGGGCCTCGTCGACCGCGGTCGAGAACTCGGTCATGAAGACCAGGTCATAAGAGTTGGCCGGCGGGTGGTCGAGGGTGATGAACCCGAGCGGCCCCTCGTTGGTGAAGGTGACAGCCATCTATGCGAGACCTCCGACGACCACCGACTTGATCTCCACGTAGGAATCGAGCGCCTCGATCCCGTGCTCCTTCCCGAACCCCGAGGCCTTGACGCCGCCGAACGGGAGCTCGTCGTAGCCGTAGTGGATCTGGTTGACCCAGGTCATGCCCGCTTCGATCTCCTGCGCCGCGCGGTGGATGAGCCGGGCGTCGTGGGTCCAGATCGAGGAGCCGAGGCCGTACGGCGTGTCGTTCGCGCGGGTGATGGCGTCATCGAAGTCGCTGAAACGGAAGATCGGGAGCACCGGCCCAAACACTTCCTCGCGGTTCAGCCGTGACTCCGCTGAGGGCTCGGCGATCACCGCGGGCTCGAGGAAATAGCCCTTTTCGTGGTCCGTGGTCCCGCCCCCGATCAGCAGCTCGCCGCCGCCGGCGATCCCGTCCTCGATCTGCTCGAGCAGCTCGTCGCGGCCGGCACGCGTGTGGATCGGGCCCATGCGGAGCTTCGGCTTCTCGGCCTTGACCGTCCCGTCCCCCGGCTCGTAGCGGCCGACCCGCTCAACCAGCTGGGAGACGAAGCCGTCGTACACCGAGTCATGGACGAACACGCGCTTGCAGCCCAGGCAAGCCTGGCCGGCGTTCCAGTAGCGCCCGATGATCACCGCCTTGACCGCGGCGTCCACGTCGGCGTCGGCGCAGATGATCACGGGATCTGAGCCCCCGAGCTCAAGGCTGATGCGCTTGAGGTCGGGCGCGGCCAGCTTCGCCACATGGCGTCCGACCTCGGTCGAGCCGGTGAAGGCGACCCGGCGGACGTCCGGGTGGCCGACCAGCGCGTCGCCGATGTCCCGGCCGCGACCCGTGACCACGTTCAGCACGCCGTCGGGCACGCCGGCCTCGGAGAACAGGCGGGCCACCTCGAGCGTGGCCAGCGGTGTGGTCGCGGCCGGCTTGGCGACCACGGTGTTGCCGGAGGCGAGCGCGGGCGCGACCTTCGTCCCGAGCAGCGTGAGCGGGAAGTTGTACGGGGTGATCGCCGCACAAACGCCCATCGGGCGCCGGATCACCATCCCGTAGGCGAGGCCGAGCGTGGATGGCACCTCCTGGTAAGCACCGCGCACCTTGGTCGCGGCCTCGGCATAAAAGCGGACCCCGTGGGCGAGATGGCTGACCTCGCCCATCGCTTCGGCGATCGGCTTGCCCTGTTCGGAGGTGAGCCTGGCGGCCAGGTCCTTGGCGTGCTCGTGGATGAGCTCCGCCGCCTTGGCCAGGATCGACGCGCGGTGCTCGACGTCGGTGCGCGACCACTCGGCGAAGGCCCGCTTGGCCGTCGCCACGGCCAGCTCCACGTCCTCGCGCGACGCGGCGGGAACGCTGTCTACGGCCTCCTCGGTGGCCGGGTTGACGACGTCGAGCTCCTCGTGGGCGGTCGCTTCGCGCCACTCGCCTCCGATCAACATCTCAGGCAAAGCTGTCTCCTCTCGAATTTCAGTGGGCCGGGCTTCGCCCGGCGTCCATGGGACCGTTCCGCTGCGCATCCATGCCCAGCGGGCGTTCGCCGCGGCCCGCCGCCACACGGCTACCGCGCAAGTATTGCTCGCGGAGCTCCTGATAGTGGGCGGCTGCCCGGCCGGTCCACGCCAGCGCCGATCCCGACAGCTCCTTTTTCACGCGCGCGGGAACGCCCGCGGCGAGGACGCCGGCCGCGATCTGCGCGCGCTCGGGCACGATCGCGCCGGCCGCGAGCATCGCACCGGCGCCGACCCGGGCGTGCTGCAGCACGATCGCGCCCATCCCGATCAGGGCGCCGTCATCGATCGTGCAGCCCTCGAGCATGGCGCCGTGCCCGACCACCACGTGGGTGCCGATCACGGTCGGCAGGTCGGTGGCGCAGTGGATCACCGCATTGTCCTGGATCGAGCTGCCGGCGCCGATCTCGATGTGCGAGACGTCGCCGCGCAGCACGGTGCCGAACCAGATGTTGGTGCGCTCCCCGACCCGCACGTCGCCGACGAGCACGGCGGTCGGCGCCAGGAAGACATCCTCACCGATCGTCGGGCCGACGCCGTCGAGCTCAACGATGGTGGCCACTTGACCTCACCGTGGAGAGACTATACGATGCCGAGCGTTAGTCAAGTGTCACATATCGAGAGGGTTTGATTTGGCTGTCGAAGCCTTGGCGCCGTGGACGGAGGAGCAGGTTCAGGAGCACCTGGCCGCCGGCAAGCTCGTGGAGGGGCTCCAGCATATGTCGCCGCGGTACCTGGAGGGGATGCGGCGGATCCTCACCGTGTCGGCCGACACCGAGTTTGTCAGCGCGCCGGCCTATCTACGCGCCGCTCAGCACGCACCTGCGCTCAACAACTTCGGCTCCGCGATGTCGATCATCCAGGACGAGCTTGCCCACGCCCACATCGGCTACCGGCTGCTCGGTGACCTCGGCGTCGACATGGACGAGCTCGTGTACGAGCGACCCGCGGCGTCGTTCAAGTACCCGTACGCGTTCGACGTGCCGCTGAACTCCTGGGTCGAGTTGGTGTGCGCGAACGCCTTGTACGACCAGGCGGGCTTCGTGCTCCTGTCGGACGTGTACCAGTCGAGCACGTTCGGGCCGTGGAAGCGGGCCCTGGCGAAGGTGGACAAGGAGGAGACGTTTCACCTGCGCCACGGGCGCACCTGGCTGCGCAAGCTGTGCAAGGAGCCCGACGGCAAGGCCGATGTGCAGCGGGCGATCGGCTGGATGTTCATCCTGACGCTCGAGTGGTTCGGGCTCCCCGACAATTTGAAGCAACATTCCGAGCAGCTTGACTACGGCTTCAAGGGCAAGAGCAACGACGAGCTGCGCCAGTGGTGGATGTCCGAGGTCGTTCCGTTCATGGAGGAGATCGGGGTGCGGGTGCCGGCGCACTTCGATGCCGAGCAGGATCGGTACGTGATCGATTGCCCGTTCCCCGCGCAGTTCGACGAGGAGAAGCGTTCCTGGCTGCTCGACGGTGGAGCGATAACGTGGGACGACGTGCTGGTCCGGTGGCGCGGCCGGGGTCCGATGAACACGGAATACGTGCGGACGCTGCAGCGGGGGTATCAGACGACGTCTTTGCGGAGAGCCGCGTGAGCGTTACCTCGGACTCCGTGGAAGCCCGACTGTGGGAGGCGCTCAGAGGAGTGGAGGATCCCGAGATCCCCGTGTCGGTGGTCGGGATGGGGCTGATCGTGTCGTTGGCCTACCGGGCTTCGGAGCGGGCGGCCGATCTCGAGATCACGTTCACCGCGATGGGGTGCCCGGCCATGGATTTCATCGAGGAGGACATCCGGAGCGCTTTGCTGGCCGACCCGGACGTGGACATGGTGAACATCGAGGTGGTGTGGGATCCGGTATGGACCAAGGACCGGATCCGCGCCGAGGCGCGCTCGAGGATGCGCAATCTGGGGATCGCGGTATGAGCCGCGCGGACGAGACCGTGTGGGAGGTGTTCGCCCGGAAGGCCTACGAGGAGCCGCTGCATCACGTCGGCACGGTCACCGAGGAGGACGAGGATCTGGCGCTCGTCTCCGCTCGCGCTATCTACGACGAGCAGCCCTGGATCGAGATGATCCTGGTGCCGCGGAGCGCGATCAGGGAGGCGATACACGCGTGAGCGTTGTGCGCGTCGACGCCGCGACGGTCACGATGATCTCGCTGATCGGGTCGCTGGCCGACAACAAGGGCGCCCTCGGTCGCCGATACGGCGAATGGGCGGTCAGCGCGCCGACGATCGAGTCGGCGGTGGCGGCGGCGGCCATGGCCCAGGACGAACTCGGTCACGCCCGGTCCACGTATCCGGTTCTGGCCAAGCTGGGCGTCGAGCGCGAGGACGCCGGGCTCGACGCGGGGCATCCGCTGGTCGTGATCTCCTCAGAGCTGCCCGACTGGGCTTCGTTCATCGCGGCCAACCTCGTGGTCGACGGCGTCTTGACCACGTTCGTGGCCGGGGCGCGCGACAGTTCGATCGAGCCGCTGGCGCAGCGCGCGCGCAAGATCCTCCAGGAGGAGGGCGCGCACAAGGTCCACGCCGAGGCGTGGGCGCGCCGGATGGCGCGGGTGGGCGGCCCCGATCTCGAGCTGCTCGTGCGGCGCACGGAAGAGATGTGGGCATCGGCCGCGCGATGGCCGGGGCCCGACGGGCACGACGGCTACACAGCGGCGGTCGAAGCCGGGATGGTCGCGTCCAGTCCGTCCGCGATCCGGGCACAGGTACGCGACTGGCTGTCGGCGCTGCTTGGAGGGGTTTCGCTCGACGAGCCCGGAGACTGGTCGGAGTGGGACGAGCAGTACCGCCGATGACCTGTCCATTCTGCGAGTCGGGCGACGTCGAGGTGGTTGCCCCGTTCGCCGGGCAGCTCATCACCTGTCAGGTCCGCTGCCGGGCCTGCAACACGTACTTCGAAGCGATACGAGAGGAGTTCGAGTCATCGACGACCA
>JAFASQ010000540.1 GCA_019244395.1 Solirubrobacterales bacterium
GCCCTACCTGCGGCGCTTCGGTCAGCTGCAGAGTGTGATGGAACCGATCGCCCCAGGCACGCAGGTACACAGACTGACCGACCCGCGTCGTCTCCTCGAGACCGACCACCTGGGTCCAGAACTCGAGCGATTCCTCGGGCGCGGGCGTGGTCAGCTCGACGTGGGCAAGCTGCGAGACAAGGGACAGGGCCATCTCTCTTCTCCTCGATCACGACGTGTCTCTATTTAAGAATCCGGATTCGGATTCGGACAGACTATCGCTTCGACCCCCCCGCGTCAAGAGACCGCGCGGTGGCTTGCGGCGGTGATGCTCCGGATCGCGCGGCCGACACGTCTTCTCCACACCTCACGGCGTGCCTCTCCGTGTGCCTGACGCGCCACCGCTTCGCCGGCAGAGACCGAGTGGCGCACCAGGATCCTCTGGTGTGCCTGACGCGCCAGCGCGTCGCCCGGAGGCGCCGAGTGGCGCACCAGGATCCTCTGGTGTGCCTGACACGCCACCGCTTCGCCCGCAGAGGCCGAGTGGCGCACCAGGATCCTCTGGTGTGCGATCGCGCCCGCCCGCCACCGGACGATCCCGCCCACGCGCCGATCAGGCCGACGGCGCGTTGAGGAGGTACGCGGCGCAGGCGGAGGCGATCTCGTCAACCAGCCGCTTCCAGCTCAGGCGCCGGTCGGACTCGAAGACCGGGCCGTACATCACCTGCCGGGCCAGCGTCGAGTACGCGATCCGGAAGGCCACGTCGAGCGCGACCTCGGGTTCTGGGTGCCCGAACTCTGTCGCATAGGGCATCAGGGCGCGCTTGAAGGTCTTGCTCAATGCGATGCTCGCCTTCGAGCCGCGGGCCGAGATCACCTTGTCCACCGCGCCGAGGTGCATGAACGCACGCAGCGCCTTGCGGTTGTCGTTCATGACGCGCGCCATTCCGGCCACCACCGCGGCGACCGCCGCGGCGGCCCCAGCGGCGCTCGCCGCGGGATCGCCCGCCGACTCGCCGGACCGCAGCATCGACTCCATCAGACGCGCGTGCACGTCGCGCAGCAACGTCTCCTTGTTGCCGAAGCGCTCGTAGATCGCGCCCACCGAGACCCCCGAACGGGCCGCCACCTCCTGCACGGTCAGCCCTTCGAAGCCGTTCTCCTCCAAGAGCGCATGTGCCGCGTCGAGCACGCGCTCGTATGACTCGCGACTGCGGCGCTGCTTGGGCGGCCTGACCGCAGTCATCCCGCCACCGACCGCGGGGCGCGTCGACCGGAACGCGCGCGGGGCAGCACGTGCGATTCGGCGCCGGCGACCACTGCGTTGGTCAGGGTCCCGATCCGCTCGACATGGAGCGAGACCACATCGCCGGGTCCGAGCGGCGCATGGAAGTCACGGCCGCGCCGGCCCCACAGCTCGAGCAGGCAACCGTTGCCGCACGTACCCGAGCCAAGCACGTCCCCGGGCCGCACCCACGTGCCCCGCGACGCGTAGGACACAAGTTCGGGAAAGCTCCAGGCCATGTTGGCGAGCGTGTCGGTCCCGAGCTGGCTGCCGTTCACTTCGGCGCTGAGCTCTAGATCGAGCCGATCGCCGTCCCGGTAAGGCTCGAGCTCATCGGCAGTGACGATCCATGGCCCGAGCGTGTTCGCGAAGTCCTTGCCCTTGCACATCCCGAGGCCGAGGCGCATTTCAGCCATCTGGAGATCGCGTGCGGACCAATCGTTGAAGATCGTGTAGCCCGCGATATGTTCGCCGCTCTCCTCGGGCGTCAGGTTCCGCCCGGCACGGCCGATCACCGCCGCCACCTCGAGCTCGAAGTCAAGGCGTCGGCAGCCCGGCGGGACCGGGATGTCCTCGCCGGGACCGCTCAGCGCGTGCGGGTTGGTGAAGTAGCAGAACGGCGACTCGTACCAGACAGGCGGAACGGTCGCCTCGGGGTTGACGTCCTTGATCACGCCCTCGATGTGCTGCTCGAAGACCGAAAAGTCGCGCATCGTAGGCGGCTCGACGGGCGCCAGCAGACGCACCTCGTCCAACCCCAGCTCGGCCTCGGCCCGGCCGGCGAGGCGCTCCCGCTCGACGACATCCGCGCTCAGCACATCGAGCACGTCGATGCCGGTCGTCAACACCCTCGCCACCTCGCCGTCGATCACCGCAGCGCGTGGGCTGCCCTCGTGGTCAACTCTTCCAATCCGCATCGCGATTTCGCTCCTCTCAGATGGGGGCCGAAGCGGTCATGACGACCGCATGGCGCGTGGCGTCCGGGTCGATCGGCAGCGAGTGATCCTGCTCCCACTTCCCGACCATCTCGGATCCCTCGACGATGGCGCGGCAGCGCTCGTAGCGCCGCGTGGAGAACGCCTCGAGCGCCTCGGTCATCCGCACGTCCTTGGCCAGCTCCTCGGCCAGCACGATCCCGTCCTCGATGGCCTGCGCGGCACCCTGGCCGCAGTGCGGGGTGGCGCCGTGCGCGGCGTCGCCGACCAGCACGATCCGTCCGCGATGCCACGGCGCCGGCACGATGATGTTCTCGATGGGGCGCAGCACTACCGCGTCGTCATCGACGATCTGCTCGCGCACCTCGGCTACGGCGCCCGCGAACGGAGCCAGCCGCCGGCGGTAGACCGCTGCGGCGCCCTCGCGCTCGATCACCGCTCTCCATTCGGGGATTGGGGTCTCGATGGTCAGGATGTACATGAGGTCCTGCCCGAGGGGCACGAACCCCGCGCTTCCGTCGGGCCCGAAGAACATCCAGATCTCCTCGAGGCCCTCGAACCGAGGAAGGTTGTAGCGCCAGCACACCTGTCCCGTGTGATGCGGCTTGACATCAGGACCGAACAGATGCTCACGGACCTTCGAGTA
>JAFASQ010000541.1 GCA_019244395.1 Solirubrobacterales bacterium
TGCTTGGCACCCGCGTAGGCCGCGCCCTGCACGGCGTTCATCCCCACCCCGCCGGTGCCGAAGATCACCACGGTCTCGCCAGCGCGGGTGCCCGCCGCATACACCGAGGAGCCCCACCCGGTGGTCACCCCACACGCCACCAGCGCCGCGACCTCGAACGGCAAATCCTCATCGATCGGCACGCACGAGTTCTCGGGGATCACCATCCACTGCGAGAACGTGCCGAGCACGCACATCCCGCCGACGTCCTCGCCGTTCTCGTGAAAGCGAAACGTGCCGTCGGGGAACATCCCCGTGGCCGCGTTCAGCCCGGCGTCGCACATGTTCTGCTGCCCGGTCGAGCAATAGCGGCAGTGACCGCACACAGGAATCCACGAGGTGCAGATATGATCGCCCTCGCGCACCCGCGACACGCTCGGGCCGACCTTCTCGACCACCCCGGCGCCCTCGTGGCCGCCAATCATCGGATAGCGGTACGGCCCGCCCTCACGGACGTGCTCGTCGGAGTGACACAGCCCGCAGGCCATGACCCGGACCAGGACCTCGTGCTCCTTGGGCTCGTCGAGGTCAAGCTCGGTCAGCTCCCAGCGCTGACCGGCCCCTCGAACGACTGCGGCGCGTGTCTTCACTGTGTCTCTCCTGTCATAGACGTAGCGGCACCCACGAGCTGCGGGGCCTCGCTGCCGAGGAAGCGGAACGTGTTGTGCCACGTGATGTCCTCGAGAACATCGGGCGGCAGGTCGAGCGAACGCAGGGTGCGCGCGCAGGGATCCTCCCGCGGCATGGCCGGGAAGTCCGAGCCGACCAGCACCTGGCGGTGGCCGACCAGATCGATCAGGAACCGCAGCGCCCGGTGGTCGAACACCAGTCCGTCGTAGTAGAAGCGTCGGGTCAATTCAGCCGGCGAGAGCCCCTCGCCCGAATCCGAGGGCTCCTCGTTCCACGTCTTGCCCCAGAAGTACATCGCGCGCGGGAGCATCATCGGGAACCCACCGGCGCCGTGGCTGAAGGCGAGCCTCAGCCGCGGGTGGCGCTCGGCGAGCCCGCTGGTGATGATTCCGGCGCAGGCCAGCAGGGCGTCGGCGCCCACGGCAAAGGCCGCGATCGGGATCAGGCCGGCCGGCAGCCGCCCGGCGAAGTCGGCCGGCATGGCGTGGATGAAGACGGGCATGTCGAGCCGCTCCGCCTCGGCCCAGAACTCGTCGAACTCGGATCCGTGTAACGCACGCCCGACCACGTTCGAGGCGATCTCCACGGCGACGAGCCCGAGCTCGCGAACGCGCGCGAGCTCGGCGGCGGCCAGGTCCGGCGCCTGCATCGGGACCATCCCCATGCCGTGAAGACGGCGCGGGTCGGCGTCGCACAGCGACACGATGAACTCGTTGACCCGGCGCGAGAGCTCCAAGCCCTCCGGACCGGACAGGCCGTAGTCGAGAAGCGGCGGCATGGGTGAGACGACCTCGGCGTCGACGCCGCTGCGCTCGAGCTCCTCGAGCCGGCGCTCGGCCGAGTAGAACGCGTCGATGGCCTTGAACTGCATCCCCCGGTCGTTCTCGAGCAGCCGGGCGTTCGGGTCGTCGCACGGTCCGATGCGCGGTCCCCGGTGGTCCTCGGAGGCCCCGACCGGCTCGAGCGCCCCGGGGATCACGTGTGCGTGCATGTCAACCAGCATTGGATGCCTCCTCTCGGCTCGCGGCGACGCCGGCCATGGCCGGGCGGGTGGCGCGGGTGGGACCCGGATCAGGACAGACGCACACGTGAACGGCGTCGCCGTCGGCCAGCGTCTGGATAGCCGTCTCCGTGTCGGCCAGCTCGTACTTTCCGCTATGCATCCTCTCCAGGGGGAAGCGACCCGACTCGATGATCCGGATCGCCTCGATGTACGCCTCGGCGTTGACGCCGAAGGCTCCGCGGACGGTCAGTCCCTTGTTGATCAAGCGGTCCGTCACGAGTTCAACGCCGCGACCTCCCTTCAGTCCGGCCAGCACGATCCGGCCGCTGTGGCGCACCGCTTCGACAGCATCAAGCACGGGCTGCGTCGCCATCGGCGTTAGCTCGAGCACGACGTCGGCCATGGCACCGTCGGTGATCTCGCGCACCCGCTCCACAACGTCCTCGGACTCCACGTTGATCGTGTGGTCGGCGCCAAACTCGCGGGCCAGGGCGAGCTTGGCCTCGTCGCGCGCCAGGCCGGTTACGATGATCGTGCCGGCGCCGGCGGCCCGCGCCGCGATCACCGAGGTCAGCCCGCGCTGCCCGGGGCCGAGGATCAGGACGGTGTCACCTAGACCGACCTCGCCCAGCATCGCGGCCCAGCGCACGCCGGCGCCGAGCGGGTTGAACATGACCGCAAGCTCCGCCGGCAGGTCCTTCGACACCCTGTGCAGGATCGCCCAGGGGTGCAGGTAGAGATACTCGGCGAACCCGCCCCACAATCCGGGCGAGCGCGACAAAGGCGTCATCCCGTACGCGCCGTCGCGATTGGGGCACGACATGTAGCGCCCGGTGAGGCAGTAGTCGCAGGCCCGGCACGGCCTGAGGATCTCGACCGCGACGCGATCTCCTACCGAGACCCCCCACCGCTCGGCCGCCCGCTCGCCCACCTCCTCGATAACGCCCAGCGGCTCGTGCCCCGGAATCAGCGGGAACATTCCTTCCCGAACCAGATGACCGCGATACTGCTCGACGTCGGACCCGCACACCCCGCACGCCTCGACGCGCAGCAGACCCTCGTCCGGTCCGATCAACGGACGCTCGAACTCTCGGATCTCATACGCCATCGGGCCCGTCTGAACCGCTCCACGCACTCCCACTAGAACCCTCCCGGCATCGTTTCGTCCTCGTACAAGGGGATCAGCGGCAGCGGCTCCGCCTTCTCCTCCGGCGGCGTGTAGCCCCAGTACTTGGCCCGCGCCCCGCCGTCGATCACGAAGTCACAGCCGGTGATCAGGCGCGCGTAGTCCGAGCACATCCACGCCACGCAGTGCCCGATGTCGGTCGGCGTGGACGGCGCCATTGGCATGTTCCCCCGCACGTCGATCTTGCCGGTGGAACGCCACCACGAAGGCCGGTCGGGCGGGGGAGCGAAATGCCGGCGCAATCCGCTTGACTCGCTCAGTTCGCTCAGCAACTCCGGGTTATCCGGCCGGGGCGCGGTGGGGGAGTACGAGTTGACCCGGATCCCGTACGGCGCCAGGTCCATGGCGGCGGCGCGCGTGAAGTTGGCCAGTCCGCCCTTGTGGAACGCGTAGGCGATCACGCCGGCGCACCCCTGCCAGGCGTTCGAGGACAGGATGTTGATGATGCTCCCTTTGATCCCTCGCTCGATCATCGAGATCGCCACGTGCTTGGTGTTCAGGAAGGTGCCGGTGCCGGCCACGGCGACCGCGCGGTTCCAAAACTCGAGGCTCTCCTCGAGCACGCCTCGGCCGCCCAGCAGCGCCGCGTTGTTGATCAGGATGTCGATCCGTCCCCACGCGGCGAGCACGTCACCCACGTAGCGCCTCACGGAATCCTCGTCGGTGACGTCGCCGACCACGGCCATTGCCTCACCGCCGTGGCGCTGAATCCGCCGCACGCACGCCGAAGCCGCATCGGCATCGACGTCGTTGCAAGCGACCCGCGCGCCATACCGCGCCAGCGCCAGCGCGATCCCGCTGCCGATATTCGGTCCCGCGCCGGTCACCAGCGCCACCCGGCCTGCGAGTGAGATCTCCACGCGTTTACGAGCCTCTCTCAAAACGACCGCGGCCTGCATCTGGCCGGATGACCTTCGCGGATACGGCCCCGTCGATCGGCTCGCGTAGCGCTGCTATGCCACGCCGATCGCCGTGACCGTCCCGCTTGATCCCCGACCATCCCAGTCTCGCGCTCATATCGTTCGACGCTCTAGGCCCGCCCGTCGATGATCACGCTCTTGACCTGCGTGTAGTCGAGGATCGACTCGGCGCTCACGGTTCGTC
>JAFASQ010000026.1 GCA_019244395.1 Solirubrobacterales bacterium
CTCCCGAGAACGCTCTCGCCTCCGCCACCGGTTCGGCTTAGCTTAGGCTGCCACCACGTGCTCGAGGAACGACCGGCTCATCGACGGCCTCTCCGCCGAGTAGTCAAGCAGCAAGACTCACTGCTAGAAACATCAACTACAAAGACAAGACGTGTCGTCCGAACCGGGGGCGGTCCACGCTGCCGATCGCCGCGCCAGCGCGCAGGGGTGAAAGAGAGAGTCTGCGGTTCAGTCGGCTGCTGCCTGTGCCTGTGCTCTCGCAGGTCTGAAGGAGGCCTCAGGAAGGGTCGGCTGTTAGATCCGGGCCGCCACGCTGGCGGATCGAATTCGGCTGCGCGGCGCGCACTCGGACCCGGGGGCGCGCGTTGTTCACGTAACCCTTGGGGTTCCACAGCGTTGCGTTGTCCTCCGGCTGCGTGGCCGCCGAGGAGTCCCAGGCGCGGACGAGGATTTCGTGCTCCCCGGGCGCGAGATCGAAGGTAATCCTCCACTGTCGCCAGGCCCACCGGCCGAGGTCCTCGAGCAGCTCCGCCTGCGACCAGCTCGCTCCGCCGTCGATCGAGACGTCAACCCGCGCGACATGCCGCTCCCCACCGGCGAACGCGTAGCCGCGCACCTCGACCGGACCAGCCACGACAGTCTCCCCGTCGACGGGAGACAACACGTCGGAGTTGAGCGCGACCAGGCCGAGCGGCATCCCCGCCCCCGGACCCGGCTTCCCGTCCGGCGGCAACAGCCGATACGCGACGTGCTGGAAGTACCCCTCCCACGGCCTCGAGCGGACCTCGATCCGCTCCAGCCACTTGACGCTCCGCGCGCCGATGTAGCCGGGTACCACGACGCGCAGCGGCGCGCCGTGAACAACCGGGAGCGGCTCTCCGTTCATCCCCCATGCGAGCAGGACCTCGGGACGACACGCCTTGTCGAACGGGATCGAGCCGCCGAAGCGCTCGGCGGGCTTCGCTTCGGGGCAAAGGTCGCCGCCGGCGAAACCAACTTCGGTGGCCTCGGGTAACGGACCAGCGAGCGCGAGCACGTCCGCGAGCCCGACGCCGGTCCACGTCGCAGTACCAGTAGCGCCCGCACCCCACGGCTCCTCACCCGGAATGTCGCGGATCGCGATCAGACCCGTGCGCCGGTTGCCCGCACACTGCAGCGTCGCGGTCACAGCGCGCTCCGCGAACGCCTCGCGCAAGGTGACCAGGGAAAGATCCAGCTCTCGCTGGACGAGCCCATCCACGTGCAGGCGCCACGCCTCGGGGTCGATCTCGGGCACGGCGGCGTGCGACCGGACGTAGAAGGCGTCCGTGGCCGTCACCGGACCCTCGGCCAACGCGGCCGGTCCAGTCTCGGCGTTGAACGGCTCCACCTCGTGCACCACCACGTCCCCGCGCTTTCCATAGCGACTCATGCGACAAGCCTATGACGTGACGAGCCCAACCTCCACACGCGATCCCTGCCGGACCACCGCGACTCGCCCCCGCCGCCCACACGCATCCGCGCCAACGCGAGCCGGCCGCGCGTCAGCTCGCCATTGAAGCAGCAGCTGCGCCAACATGACCGCTTCAGACCTCGAGGAGTGACGCTTCCACGGCGGGACGGGTCGAGTTGACGGCCGACGTAGTCGCCGGGTCCGACATGATCGGCGGTGTCCGGGAGCGACCGCGAATCAAGCCAGGATCGGCGTCGAGATCGTGGCTGCTTCGCTCACGCACGTGTAGACCGGCGCGGTCATCGACCCAACCCCTTGGTGCGTCGAGTGCCGAGCCTGCCACGGCGGAACATCCGATCTCTGTGTGCCCGACCCGGAGGTAGGAGAATCCGGTGATGGGCGAGAGCCGGGATGAAACGCAGGCCGAGAAGAGTTCGAAAGCCGGCGCGTCTGGGCCGAACGCGGCCGGGCGCGACGAGGCGGCGGCGAGCGAGGGACGTATGCTGCGACGGTGGCTGGCCTCTGGCGCGCGGCGTGAGCGGCGGCTCGAGCAAACCGGGAGCGACCCCGATCCGCGGTTCACCTTCGCCAACGAACGCACGTTCCTGGCCTGGAACCGCACCGCGCTGGCGCTGATCGCCGCCGGCCTGGCGGCGGCGCAGTTCTTAAAGTTCAATCTGCACGGGCTGCGGCTGATAATCGCGGTGCCGCTGATTGTGCTCGGCGCCGCGCTCGCGCTCGCGAGCTACTTGCATTGGGAGGACAGCGAGCGGGCGATGCGACTGCGGCAGCCACTGCGGTACTCGTGGATGCCGCG
>JAFASQ010000099.1 GCA_019244395.1 Solirubrobacterales bacterium
CGCCGCGGCGCAGGGTGATGCGCAGAAGACGCTGGCGGTCAAGAAGGCCGAGGGCGAGAGGGAGACCATGCGTCTGCAGGGCGAGGGTGTGGCGGCCGAGCGCAAGGCGATCGCCGAGGGGCTCCATGAGTCGCTCGAGATCATCGCGCAGCACGGCCTCGACATGCGAGAGGCGATGGCGCTCGTCGCGCTCACCCAGTACACCGACATGGTCCGTGCGCTGGGTGAGGCGGCCAAGACCAACACGATCCTGTTGCCGCATTCCCCGAGCGCGGTGGGTGATCTGATGGCGCAGATCCGCGACGGGATCCTGGTCGGCGACCTCACCAGCGGTGTCTCGAGCAACGCCGACAGCAGTCCCGCGCTCCCGCCGGGGCGGCGCGCTGAGCCCCCGCGCAGCTGACCGCCGACTGTCGGGGCTTGATCCTGACGGCCCTCGGCGCTAGGTTCCCGCTCGCATTAGCCGCAAGGGCGCCGGTCGGGGCCGCGGCCAGAGCCGAGGGAAGGAGGAGCGAAGGTGAGCGTCAGCGACGAAGTACTTATCGCCCCGTCAGAGATTTTTCAGGGGGAGCTTAAGCGTTGTGTCGGGCTACGGGGGCTGACGATGATCTCGCTCGGGTCGATCATCGGCTCGGGGTGGCTATTAGGGGCGCTGGGCGCCGCGCAGTCCGCCGGTCCCGCGTCGCTCTTGTCGTGGATCCTCGCCGGAGCGATCCTCGGGGTCCTGGCGCTGGTGCACGCGGAGCTGGGTGCGACGTACCCGCTGTCCGGCGGCACGGCGCGCTTTCCGTTCCTCGGCTTCGGCGCGCTGGGCGGCTTCACAGGTGGATGGATGGCCTGGATCCAGGCGGTCACCATCGCCCCGATCGAGGTCGAGGCGGCGCTCACCTACTTGGAGTCGACTTCACTGCACCCGGGTTGGGTGAACGCCAACGGCACGCTGACAGGAGCGGGGATCGTGGTCGCCGGGATCGCCATGGCGCTGTTCACGTTCATCAACATCATGGGCGTCCGCTGGCTGGCCGAGTCGAACAACATCACGATGATCTGGAAGCTGGCCGTCCCGACGCTCACGATCATCGTGCTGCTGATCGTCAGCTTTAGCGGGAGTAACTTCACCGCCGGCGGAGGCTTCATGCCGTTCGGCGCGAAGGGCGTCTTCGCCGCGCTCCCGTTGGGGGTGGTGTTCGCGCTGGAAGGGTTTGAGCAAGCCATCCAGGTGGGGGGTGAGTCGCGAGATCCCCAGCATGACATCCACCGCGCGGTGATCATCTCGATGGTCATCGGAACGATCATCTACCTCCTGCTGGAGGTCGCGTTCATCGGCGCGCTCTCGCCGAAAGATGTCGCGCACAGTTGGACTAACCCGATCCCGGGTAAGGGTGCGTTCGGCCCGTACGCGACGCTCGCCACGACGGCCGGCGTCGGATGGCTGGCCACGATCCTTTACATCGACTCGATCATCTCCCCGGCCGGAACCGGCCTGGTCTACTCGGGCACCTCGTCACGCCTGTCCTACAGCCTCTCCCGCAACGGCTATGTCCCGCCTGCGCTCGGTCAGGTGGACAGGCGCGGCGTCCCGTTCGTCTCGCTGATCTTCTGCTGGGTGGTCGGGATGCTGGTGTTCCTGCCGTTCCCCAGCTGGGCCGGGATGGTGGGGCTGGTCACGGCGGCGACCGTGCTGATGTACGCGATGGCGCCGGTATCGCTCGCCGCGCTCCGTCGCAGCGATCCCGACCGGCCGCGGCCCTACCGGCTGCCGGCGGCACACATCCTCGCACCCTTGTCGTTCGTGTGCGCGAACTTCATCGTCTACTGGGCCGGCTGGAACACGATCTTCTGGCTATACATATTCATCATCGCCGGGTTCGTCGTGTTCTTCGTCTACCAGGCGATCGCGCCGGCCGGGCGCAAGCTCGTGATCAACTGGAGAGCGGCGTCGTGGATCCCGCCGTGGCTGATCGGTCTCGGGATCATCTCCTATCTCGGTCAATATCCGACCTCGAAGCCGAGCTCCGGATGGCCGTTCGGCATCGCGCTGCTGGCCAAGCAGGACATCCCATTCTGGGTCGATCTGGGCGTGGTCGCGGTGTTCGCCCTGGTCATCTACTACTGGGCCGCGCGCGTGGCGATGCCGACGGAATTCGTGCGCGCGGTGGAGACCGTCACCGATCGCGAGGCTGCGATCGGCGAGGTGATTCCGGACGCTCAGGCGACGTCGGTCGCCTGACCCGGCATCGGCCGTCCACGGACTGCGGCCCGGTCAAGCAGGCCAGGGCCGCAGCTCCCGGACGGCGCGCGCCGCGCCGGCGCGCAGCGTGGTTCGGCTTGCGGGGTTGTAAAGCGGGCCGGTCCCGTCCGTGAGCAGGATCCACGCCTGAGCGGCTCCACCGGCCGCCACGGGACCGGGATCCTCGAGGGTGTCCGCGAGTTGGGTGAGTTCCTCGCGAGCCGACTTGATCCGTGCGCGGCTGGGCATGATGCGGCCGAGCGTCGGCCGCTGTCCCTCCTGGGCCTCCCGGAGGATCCGTCGCAGCGCTCCGGCCATCGAGGAGCGCTGATCCGGCTCAGTGAGACGTTGCGCGCGCAGCGCGAGCGCCGCGCTGGCCTCAGGAGGCGTGCCCTCCGCCAAGGCGCGATCGAGCCGGCGCCGGCGCATGCGGGCCACCAGTCGATCTCGCAGCCGGGACCGGCGGGCGACCACCAGGCCGTCGACCCCGCCCGCCAGCAGCACGGTTGGTTGGTGTGGGTGCAGTTGGATTCTCATGACCAGCAACTATCTTACGCTGGTCATGATGACCTGTCAAGGCATTTTGCTGGTCACGGGGGCTAGAATCCGTTCGGTGAGCGAACTGCCTTCGTGGTATCCCGGGACGGAAACGAAGCCGGCTCCAATGCCGCTTCTGCGGGTGCAGGGGTTTGTCAACACGCGCGACGTGGAGGACGGGACCGATCTGCTCAGCGATGCCGTCACCGCTCGGAATTGGCTGATCGATGCCGGACTACTGAACGAAACGGCCGAACTCACTGACTCGGACATCGAGCGCGCGCGTGACGTGCGCGAGGCAATCCGATCCCTGATCGAGGCCGGGCCCAGTCACCGGGTCGGGCCGCTGCGGGACCTCGCCGGTGCACATCGCACCCGCCTGAGGGTGGCCGACGACGGCACGGTCGAGCTCGAGAATGCCCGGCACGACGGGCTGGGAGACGGGCTATTCGAGCTGCTGCTGATCATCCACCGTGCGCAACAGGAGGGCACCTGGACGCGCTTGAAGGTGTGCGGAAATCCCGACTGCCAGTGGGCCTTCTTCGACCGGTCGCGCAACCAGCAGGGCAGCTGGTGCAACATGGCCATGTGCGGCAACCGGCTGAAGAACCGGGAACTCCGGGCGCGCCGCCGCTGACGCCTCGGCTTACCCGCAACCTACATTCGGCGGATACCCTCGGGGTATCAGGATTCGCCTAGTCACGCTTGCGCTCGGCGGCCTCATTGCGCTGTTCGCATACGCGGCGACGGCGCACGCGGGGCAGCCGGCTCACCCGGCCAAGAGCCAGCCGCCAGCCGGCGGCTCGCTGACGCGCGCCAACGTCACGCCGCTGCCGAGCAGCCGCGTGATCACCGGCGCTCAGTGGCTGACCGGCCGCTACGACCCGCCGGGCAACCAGTGGGGCGACATCCTCCCGACGGTTTGGAGCGATGACGGCTCCACCTACGTGCTCATGGACGACGGCGGTGTAGATGTGCCAAAAGCAGGCGGGTTCTGGCGCCAGTCGCTGGCCAAGATCACGGGCGGCCCGCCGCACCTGCAGTTTCGGCGTGCGGGCGGGGCGTTCCCGCCGCCACACACCTGGGGCGAGATCGGCGGAAACCCAGACAACGATGACGGCCCGCTGGGGCCCTACTACAGCGTCGGCTTCGCCGAGGCGGGCGGCGTGTTCTACGCCACCCAGCAGCGCAACTGGAACTGGGCGGCCAACGGCCCGTTCACGGGACTGGTAGGGATCGCGTACTCCACGAACCACGGCAACACCTGGAGCTTCCCGGGCAAGCCGTTCCCCGCGCCGCTCGGCAACCTGAATTTTGTAGACGGCGGGGGCGCCGGCGGCGCGTACCCGGACGGCTACATGTACGCGATCGGGACCGAGCGCGAGTTCAACGCCTCGCGCATCGTGCTAGGCCGCGTCCAGATCGGCGCGGCGAATGTCACCGACCCAGCCCAATGGCAGTGGTACGCGGGGTCGACGACCGCGGCCGGCGGCGCGTCGGGTCCGCAATGGACTTCCTCGCTGAGCGCGGCGGCGCCCCTGTTCAATTGGGCCTCGCACATCACCTACCCGCAGATGGCCTACGACCCTGGCCTGCACCGATACCTGCTGACCTTCACCTACTCCTACAGCTCGAAGACGCCGGCGGTCTGGAAGGGCGGCGCGCAGCTGGTCATCGCGGAGTCGGCCAACCCATGGGGTCCGTTCTCGTTTGTGGCCACTTCGCCCAACTTTGGTCCCTCCAACGGTTACGGCGCCGGCTTCCCGTCGCAGTGGATGAGCCGCGACGGGCGCACGCTGTGGCTGAAGTGGGCGGCCAACTTCGCCGGGTGCGCCAAGGGCCTTGACTGCTCGGGCGCCTACGGGTTCAACCTGGCCCAGGTCCGCCTGACCGTGAAGGCGCCGGCCAGCGCGACGAGAGCCACTGCCACCACGGCAAAGCCACACCGGCCGCACAAGTTGGTGTACGTGCTCTCGGGCCTGTCGCTGCCCCTGTTGCTGCTGTTCGCCGTCCGGCGCCGAAGAATCAGTTTGCCCGGGCGTCCGAGGCCGCCAGCGTCGAACTAGACCCGGTGGGAGGGAGCGTCCGCTTGACGCGGCTGGTCTCGCGGCTGAATCGCGAAATGGCGCCGGGATCGTTTGCGCGGCGGCGCCACCCCGGGGGGGAATAACTGCGGTGGGGTGGGTGGCGCGGAGCGTCTGGAGGGGGCTAATTGCGCATTCGAGGTGCTTGCCGGCTCGAATGCGCGGTTGCATGCCACATAGCCAAAGTTTCGACGCACTCGGCTGGGGTGCACGGTCGAGTGCGTGGTTCTCCGCCCTGATTTGCGCTGCGAGATGGCGCGGGGGGAGAGCGGGCGGGGCGCGCCGGCCCGGGGGGCGAGACGGCACGCCCTGCTCACTGCTGGATCAGTGCCAGACCCAGCGCGCCAGGTGGATCACCCAGGAGGCGCTCGGCCCGCCCGATTGCGCCGCCGTGACGGTCACCGCGAGCAGGTGAAACACGCCGTTGGACCCGAGAGCCTTCTGGCCGCTCGAGTTCAGCTCCATATTCTGAAAGCCGCCGCTGTCGGGCGCGATCGAATAGTCGCGCTGCGCGATCACCGTCCCGTTGCTCGACATCGTCAGCTGCCCGTTACACGGCGTCGTGCCATGAAAGCACCCGACCTCGGCGCCGACGATCCAGCCCGGGGAGACGAACCCCTCATGGCCGAGCACGACCGTCTGGCTGGTCGCGCTCGACGACGTGACCAGGGTCTGATCCACGCCCGACACGATGCCGGCGGAACTCTGGGCGACCAACTGGTAGTGGTAGGTGGTGTTGGCCGTCAACCCGGTGAGCGTCGCGTGCACGCCGACCGGAGTGCTCCCGGAACCCGCGCTCGCGGGCCCGGTCTGCGTGCCATAAGCGCTGGTCGTCCCGTAGCGGAAGTAGTACTGGGTGCTCTGCCCGTTCGGGTTCACCATGCCGCTGACCGTGGCGCTCGACTGTCCGATGTCCGAGGCCGCGCCGGTGCTCACCGACGGCGGGGCGGGTGCGGCCGAAGCCGGCGCTGGACGCTCGGTCGACATGATGGCGAGCGCGAGCACGCCGCAGCCAACCAACACGAGCGCCGCGGCGGTGCGCATTCTGCGCATGCTGCCTCCCTTCGTGTGTGTTGTGTGCAACCTCTAACAGGGGGCGTGGGCAAGAGTTGCGACTGCCCGGGCGCCGGCAGTTCGTGCGCTGACACTCAGGCGCGAGTCGGGGCGGGGATGGCCAGCCGCGGAATCGACAGGTGCGCGATCGGGCCGATGCCCAGCGCGTACACCACGGTGCCGAGTCCGACCGTGCCGCCGAGGAGCCAGCCGGCGAGCAGCACGGTCAACTCGATGCCCGTCCGGACGACGCGGATCGAATGGCCTCGCGAGGCGAGACCGGTCATGAGCCCGTCGCGGGGGCCGGGGCCAAGGCCGGCGCCGATGTAGGCGCCGGTAGCGATCCCGTTGAGCACGACGGCCGAGGCCATGACCACCAGTCGCGCCGCGAGTCCGTGCACGGGCGGCACGGTGGCCAGCACCAGGTCGACGACCAGTCCGATCGCCAGAGCGTTGTTCAACGTCCCGAAGCCGGGCCGCTGGCGCAGGGGAATCCACAGGAGCAGGACGAGCACCCCGACGATGATCACCCAGGTACCGACCCCGAGACCGAAGCGGCGAGACAGTCCCTGGTGCAGGACGTCCCAAGGGTCGACCCCGAGTCCCGCGAGCAGCATCATGGCGGCGCTGGCGCCATACAGGATCAGCCCCAGGTAGAGCTGGATCAGCCGGCGGAGACGGGGTGGTTCAACGATGCTCACCGAGCCAGTCTGACAGAGATTGGCCTGTACAGACACAGGCCAATTTGATAGAAGTGGCCCGATGATCACACCCGCCCACCGGATCTCCGAGCTCCTCGGGCCATGGCGCCGGAACGGGACCAGCCACGAGCGCCTGGCGGTGGCTCTGCGTTCGCTGATCCTGGACGGGCGCGTGGCGGTGGACAGCCGTCTGCCCGCCGAGCGGACGCTGGCGGGTACGCTTGGCGTGAGCCGCGCGACCGTCACTTCGGCGTACAACCGCTTGCGGGCCGAGGGATATGTCGCGAGCCGGCAAGGCTCGGGCAGCCGCGTGACCTTGCCCGGCGGGCATCGTTCGGCCCCGTCGGACGCGATCGTGGGCGGCCCGGGTCTGGACATGAAGATCGCCGCGCTGCCGGCGCCGCCCGCCCTCGAGGAGGTGTTCGCCGACGCCGCGCGCGAGCTTCCGCGCTGGCTCGACCACCACGGCTACGATCCGCTCGGGCTGCCGCCGTTACGGCGGGCGATCGCCGCGCGCTTTGAGCGGCGGGGGCTTCCCACCCGCCCGGAGCAGATCCTGGTCACCAACGGTGCTCTTCAGGCCGTCGACCTGGCGATCAGGGCGCTGGTCACGCGCGGGCGGCGAGCGCTGGTTGAGCTGCCGAGCTATCCGGTGGCGCTCGACGCCCTGCGCAGCGCCGGCGCCCGGTTGATGCCGGTGCCGATGAACGCGGACGGATGGGGCGTCGCGGCGATCGAGGCCGCGGCCCGTGATCATCGTCCGACCGTCGCCTACCTGATGCCCGACTTCCACAACCCCACCGGGCTGGTGATGGACGAAGCCGGCCGCCGGGTCGCGATGCGGGCACTGCAGGATGCCGACGCCTACGTGCTGATCGACGAGACGTTCGCCGAGCTGAACCTGGACGGCGTCACGATGCCGGCGCCGGCGGCGAGCTTCGGAGGAGAGGGCGCGGTGACGATCGGGTCGCTGAGCAAGGCGGTATGGGGTGGCCTGCGGATCGGGTGGGCGCGCGCAGCTCCGGCCGTAATCCACCGCCTGCTCAGCGAGCGAGCCCGGACCGACCTGGCCAGCCCGTTGTTCGAGCAACTTGTCGCGACGCGTATTTTCGAGCGTCTTGATGCGATCCTGGCCGAGCGGCGGGAGGTGATTCGGGCTCGCCGAGCCGCGCTGACGCGCGCGCTGAACGAGCGCCTGCCGGGCTGGCGCTACACCCCGCCGGCGGGCGGCCTGTTTCTGTGGGTGGAGCTCCCGGCGCCGATCAGCACCGCGTTGTCGTTGGCGGCCGACCGGAGAGGCCTGCAGGTCGTGCCGGGCCCGCGCTTCGCGGCCGCCGGCCTGCTCGAGCGGCACCTGCGGCTCCCCTTCACGCTGACGCCCGAACAGCTCGAGCGCGCCGTCGAGATCCTCGCCGAGCTCACCCCGGGTGAGGCCGGCGACCGCGCGAGCGAAAGGCTCGAGTACGTCGCGTGACTTTCGTGGCGCCGGCTGTCGATGTTCGCGTACCCCGTTCGTCTTAAGCGCGACCATCCCCCAAGAGGAGGACCCACATGAAGTACATGATGCTCATCAACCTCGGGCCCAAGGCGCGCGACTGGCGCAACCTCTCCCAGGAGGAGCAGAAGCAGATCGCCCAGGGCTACCAGGCGCTCAACAGCACGCCGGGCGTCACCCCCGGCATCGGGCTCGCGCCCCCCGAGACCGCTACCACGGTCCGGGTCCAGGACGGCAAGACCCTGACCACCGACGGGCCGTTCGTCGAGACTAAGGAGGCCCTGGACGGCTTCTTCACCTTCGAGGCGGACGACCTCGACGCCGCGATCGAGCTGGCGGCGCGTGTTCCGGCGGCGAGCCTGGGTGGCGCGATCGAGATCCGTCCGATCCAGGAGTGGTCAGGTTCCTAGTGGCCGGCCCCCTCGAGCGGATCTTCCGCGAGCAGTGGGCCTACGTGCTCGCTGCCCTGATCGGCTTCCTCGGCGACTTCGACCTCGCCGAGGAAGCCGCGCAGGAGGCGTTCGCGATCGCGGCGGAACGGTGGCCCCGGGACGGCACCCCGTCGGCCCCCGGCGTCTGGCTGATCACCACCGGGCGCCGGCGGGCGATCGATCGGATCCGCCGCAACCGCGTCCTGGCCGAGAAGACCCGTCTGCTCGAGGTGCGTGAGGCGACCGAGGACGACATGGACGCGACCGGGTTTCCCGACGAGCGGCTCGAGCTGGTGTTCACCTGCTGCCATCCGGCACTGGCCACGGATGCTCAGGTGGCATTGACCCTGCGGACGCTCGGTGGACTGAGCACGGCCGAGATCGCGCGCGCCTTCCTGGTCGGCGAGGCGACGATGGCCCAGCGGCTGGTCCGGGCCAAGCGGAAGATCAAGGCGGCGGGAATCCCGTTCCGGGTTCCGCCCGACCACCTGCTGCCCGATCGGCTGGCCGCGGTGCTCGCGGTCGTGTACCTGATCTTCAATGGCGGATACAGCGGGCGGGCTGACCTGGCCGCCGACGCGCTGCGACTCGGCCGCGCGCTCGCCGAGTTGATGCCGGACGAGGCCGAGGTACACGGCCTGCTGGCGCTGATGCTGCTGCACGATTCGCGCCGGCGGGCGCGCTTTCGCGACGGCGAGCGAGTGCTGCTCGCCGACCAGGACCGCTCGCTGTGGGACGGCGACCAGATCAAACAGGGGCGGGTGCTGCTCGACCGCGCGCTGGCGCTGCGCGGGCACGGCCCGTACGTGGTCCAGGCCGCGATCGCCTCGCTGCATCTGGAGCAGCCGCGCGACTGGCCCCAGATCGCGGCGCTGTATGGCGAGCTGGCCGGCCTCACCGACTCGCCCGTCATCGAGCTCAACCGCGCGGCCGCGGTCGGCGAGGCGAACAGTCCGGAGGCCGGCCTGGAGATCGTTGATCGCCTGACCGGCCTCGAGGACTATCCGTATTTGTACTCGGCGCGAGCCGAGCTTCTGCGGCGCCTCGGCCGGGCCGCCGACGCCCGCGACGCCTACGTCCGGGCAATCGAGCTGGCCCCCGACGCGGCCGAGCGCCGGGTGTTCGAACGCCGGCTGGCCGAGCTCGGCTAGCGCCCCGCCGCCGTCCTCCAGCCCTCGGCGTAGGACAGGCGGGCCGGCTCGGAATACGGAACCGGGCTGACCAGCGCGCGCACCGTGATCTGCTCGTGACCCGGGTCGACCGTGGCCTTGCGCGTTCCGCCGTTCGGCTCGCCCCACACGACACGGGCCTCGGCGCCGATCTCGACGGCCGGGTCGACGGTGGCCAGCGACAGCGCGCGCCTCTCGTTGGCGCTGTAGCCGGAGAACATCGAGTACCCCACGACGTTGCCATCGGGATCGAGCACCGAGTCGAAGTTCGACGAGCCGTAGTTGGCGATCGGCAGATCGAAGAACTGATACGGCCCCTCGTCGGTCTCGAACAGCGCGGCGTAGATCTTGGAGGCATCCTCGCCCTCCCAAGCCAGCGTGACCTTCTTGCGCTGGGTCTCGGGTTCGACCTGCTCGAGCGCATCCCGGCCGATGAAGTCGTGGTCGAACTTCACGAAGGGGCCGTAGCCGAGCTCCCACGGGTTCAGGTAGTAGTCCTCGATGTTGTTCGATACGAAGCTGCCAGCCAGCGCATTGGTCGCCTCGTAGCCGTTGGCCGGCAGCCACTCGCGGTAGGCACGAAGCTCTTCGCCGGTGTAGATGGCCGGAAGGGGAGAGGGAATCCAGCCCGACTCGAGCGTGTTCGACGCGTATGCGCGAGCGCCGCACGGCTCGAGGCCGAACTCCTGGCCCGCCTCGAGGATCGCCTCGCGCACCCGATCGTAATCCTCATACGGCCCCCACAGCTCCAGACCGGGCTCGCCGGCCATTCCGTGCCGAAGCGTGCGGACGCGCTGCCCCGAGATGTTCAGGTCGGCCATGCGGAAGAACTTGAGCTGCTCGACCGGACCACCGTTGAGCTTCTCGATTACCTGCCAGGCGTTCGGTCCCTGAATCTGAAAGCGCCAGTATTTACGGCTCACCGCTTTGCCGTAGGGGCGGGAGGGGGAGCGGTTGTCGTACTCGAAGTCGAGCTTGTAGCCGCCGGTCTCCGCGTGGAAGTGCAGCCAGTTGGCGGCGGGGTTGCGGCCCACCCAGACGAACTCGTCCTCGTCCAGGTGGAACAGGATGCCGTCGCCGATCACGTGTCCGGCCGGCGTGCAGGGGACGAACTGCTTGGCCATGTTGACCGGGAAGTTCGCCACGCTGTTGATCCCGGTGTCGGAGACCAGCTTGAGCGCGTCCGGGCCCTTGAACCAGAAGTTCACCATGTGGTGCGACTGGTCAAACAGAACCGCCGTCTCACGCCAGACCCGCTGCTCGCGACGCCAGTTGGTGAACTCGTAGGGCACGACCGGATAGATGTAGGCGCCGATCTGCGAGTTGCGCAGCAGCTCGACGACGCTGTCCGACTGGTCGATGACGTCCTGAAGATTTCGTGCAGTCACGATCTGTCTCCCTTTGCTTATGAGTTATCCACTGAACTGGCCCGACTTTGCGTGGTGGTCGCGGTCGAGCAAATCGTTGGCCCAGGCGCTGGTGCGCGCGAGCGCGTTGTCCTTCGTCACCACGGGGTTCGAGAGCATGTCCTCTTCCTCGCCGTAGGCCTTCAGGCGCTCGTAGGCCTGCGACCAGATGCACTCGGTGTCATACACCTCGCACAGGCCGTCGCGGGTCCCGCCGCACGGCCCGTTGCGCTGATTCTTGGCGCACATCGACTCCGGGCAGACGTAGGCGATGTCGGGCAACGAGCAGTCGCCGCAGTCCCGGCATTTGAACAACGGGACCTTGGCCGCCTGCTCGAGCACGTGCGCCGCGCGGCCGACCGGCTTCGGCGCCGCCTCAACCTTCTGGTAGAACGACCGCGCGCGGTCGTGGAGGGGCCCGTCCGGGTCGAACACGGCGTCGTGCACGCGCCGGCTGAACCGGTAGATGAGCGGAACGCGCATATCCGTGCGGCGCTTGCGCGTGGACTCGACGTACCCACGGGTGAGCTGGTCCGAGGCGAGCCCGGTCTCCGGGTCGGCCTCGAACAGATAGAACTCGCCGGCGCGCCCGAACCGCAGGTCCCTCGAGAGCTCGCGCCAGTCGGCGTCGGCGTAGCTCCGGGCCCGCTCGAGGATCTCGAAGAAGGTCTCCGCGGTGGCGTGGCCGCCGAGGTAGACGCCGTTGAAGCCGAGGCCTGTGGCGACTGTGAGCTGCTTGGCGGCCAGGTCGACGAAAAACTCTCGGCCCTTATCGGCGGCAGCACCGTGGCGCTCGGCCAGCGCCAGCAGCTCATCGGTCACGACGACCCCGGGGATCCGGCCGGCGTGGAAGGCGCGCGCCGCCGGCCGTGAGAGGAGGTAGACATTGGCGAGCGCGCGCACGGTGAGGCCCTCGCGGCGGATATAGCGCAGCAGCTCATCGTCCTTGCGCGCGTTGTAGCCGATTTGGTTGATCACGAACCGTGCCCCCGTCCTGACCTTCTTGGCCAGCTTCTGGTACTGGGGAACGACCTCGCGCTCGTGCATCTTGTGGTTGGTCACCACGCAGCCGAGGAAGAAGTTGGTCCGCTCGAGCTGCTCGGCGCTCCGGGCAACTTGCAGGCCGGCGTTCATGTCGCTGAAGAGCTTGAGCAGGCCGACCGAGTCGATGTCGAACACCGGAGCGGCGGTGCCGCCGTAGCCGGCCAACGGGTAGTCACCGGACAGGCACAGCACGTTGTCGAAACCCTCGGAGGCCAGCTTCCAGCCCCGGCTCTCGAGCGCGTTGCGGTTCCAGTCCTTGCAGGCGAGGTGGATGATCACCTCTTGCCCGCGCGAGAGCAGGTCGGTGCCCAGCGTGTCGGGCGCGAGCATGGCGTGCCCCCCCGGGTTATCGGTGATCGACAGCACGTCGATGCGCGGGTCGGCGGCCAGCGTGCGCGCCTTATCGACGAGGGCGCGGCTGCGCTCCGCGGTTACGAGGCCACGTGCCGTCACCAGCTCGACGGCAATCGAGAACGAGCCGGGGACCTGCAAGCAGTCGCGAAACGGCGTCGACGTCAATGCACCGCAATCCTCTGCACCCTTCTCGCCAGCGTAGGACCGCGGTAAACCAACCGCAATGGTCCCTTCCGCTCAGCGGAAGAAGGGGTGAAAATGCCGGCATGGGGGCAGCTCGAAGCAGAGTGGAGCGCGCGTTCGCCGTGCTCGATGCTTTCACCCCCGAGCGGCCTAGCCTGCGCCTATCGGAAATCGCCCGCCGGGCCGGGCTGCCGCTCACCACGACCCACCGACTGCTCGCCGAGCTGTGTGCATTGGGTGCGGTCGAGCGCGACCGGGACGGGACCTATCGGGTCGGGCTGCGGCTGTGGGAGATCGCCTCGCTGGCACCGCGCGGCGTGCCGCTGCGCGAAGCCGCCCTGCCCTTTCTCGAGGATTTGTACGAAGTCACGCATGAGAACGTCCAGCTCGGGGTGCGCGAGGGGCAGGACGTCGTGTACATCGAGCGGATCGCCGGCCGCCGGGCGGTAGGGGTCCTCACCCGGGTGGGCGGCCGCTTTCCGCTGCACGCGTCCGGGATTGGGCTGGTCCTGCTGGCCCACGCGCCCGACCGCGTGCAACGCGAGGTGCTCGAGGGG
This sequence comes from Solirubrobacterales bacterium, assembly GCA_019244395.1. Classification (GTDB taxonomy): domain Bacteria; phylum Actinomycetota; class Thermoleophilia; order Solirubrobacterales; family Solirubrobacteraceae; genus Palsa-465. Next base: position 13,245 of record JAFASQ010000099.1, read on the forward strand.
CCGCTCCAGCGCTTTACCGACTACACGATCACCGATCCGGCCCTCCTGGAGCGAGTCCTGGCCCAGGTCCGCCGCGACGGAGTGGCGGTCAGCGATCGCCAGGTGACCGACGACGCGCTGTCTGTGGCGGCACCGATCACCGGCGCGCGCGGCGAGGTGATCGCCGCGCTCTCGATCGTGGCCAAGGCGGGAGATACGGTGGCGGCCCGGCTGGCCCCGGCCGTCCGCGCGGCGGCACGGGGAACCTCGCGCGCGCTGTCTGCCCGGCGGGCATAGCGGATGGCGCCCCGCCTGCTCCCCGGCGACTGTTAGCCCGACTAGGCGGCCACCGATTGCGCGAGCCCGCTCGAGTCGTCGGCCTGGCCCGCCTCTAGCACCGTGGCCGCGCCGAGGATGTGGGCCATGAGCGGTTGGGTGAGCTTGTTGCCGGCGGCTACACCGTAGGAAGACCTGACGGCATTGTCCGATGTCGACCTGGTATGCCGCAGGACCTGCTCAGGTCGACGACTTCCCGCACGCGACCGCCTCGCGTGCCTGTCTCGCGCCGCGGCAGGCCGACCGATGGCCTCGACATGGCGGACATGATCTCCTGCGGGATCGTCACCAGTTCGCCGGTCGCTCCCGGTGAGCCCAGGAGATCGCCCAGCCCCTGCCCGGGGCCGGGGTGAGCGCCCCGCGATGAAGTCACTCGCCCAGCGTCGCGGCGAGGGTCCTGAGCGAATCCGCCGCGGCGAGTAGCTGAGCGGCGTCCGCGCGCGGCAGCCGGGTCAACCTCGGCCGCAGGAGCTCACCCCACGCCGCCTCGCGCTGCCTGCGGATCGTCTGCGCTCGGTCGGTCGGGGTCAGCCGAGAGACCCGGCCGTCGCGATCATCCGGCCGTCGATGGAGCAACCCGCGCGCCACCAGCGCCCGCACGGTGGCGCTTGCGTTGCTCGGTTGCATGCCGAGCTCGCGTGCCACCTCGCCGACGCTGAGCCCGGGCTTTCGGACAAGCAGGCGCGTGACCTCGAGCTCGGAGGGAGTAAGCGGCTCCAGGCCGATTTCCGCCTCCAGGTCGATGGTGCGCGCGAGCAGCCAGGCGATGTCGTGCAGCACTACGGCCAACTCTCGACTCGGGCCGATCGGAAGTTGACGCGCTGCCATCGGCGGGGAGTGTAATACATTGATAAAGATATATACATTGATATACCTTAAATCTGGAGCACGAGATGGCGCCAGAGTGCAGGGTGACATCACCTGGGGGGCGGACACCCCGCGATGGCGGCCGCCCAGCGGTCAACGGCTGATCGGACAGCTGGTCGACCACGCCGAGCGGTATCGCCGACTGCACATCGGCCGCGGCCGGACGCCGTGGGCCACCGGCGGCCGTCGCGAGATCCGCGACGCCTGGGAGGTTGGCGATCCGGACCGCGGCGTCGCCCTGCTGGACCAGCCATCTGGCACGGACCGGGTTCGAGGTGGCCGAGCTGCTCGAGCCGAATAACGACCCCGACGCGCTCCGGACCGCGTTGATCGACGTCGGCGGTGGGCTGCCGACGCGGCAATCCGGGCGGCGCCGGCGACGACCGCATAGGCACCGAGAGCCAGCGAGTCGCCCGCCGCGCGGTCTCTCTGTCAGGATCCTTTGTCACACCCGATCGTCGGCGGGCGCGAGGACCGCCGCCGCGACTTCCGGAGGCCCGATGAGCACGCGTGTAATGCCGAGCGTTCGCCCCTTACGAGACCGGCCGGCGT
>JAFASQ010000273.1 GCA_019244395.1 Solirubrobacterales bacterium
ATGTGGCGGGAGCGACACCCGAAGTGGGATGCCCTGATAGATGTCCCTGTCGCGGCGGAGACCGACGGGCGGCGCTGGGCGGAGTTGCGTATCAGTGGCACAGCTTTCAGAAGCTATGACACAAGGAGTAATGATCGCCCCGCCTGGGCAAAGGCAGCGGGCATGAAACAGGCGACGACGACAATCTGCACCAAGGTGGGTTATGTGCTGCAGAACGCAGCGACGCTGTGACCGGTCCCACGCTGCACTCAGGGTGGGAGACACCCAGCGCCATGGATCTGACGCGAGAGCAAGTGACCTTCCTGGCCGATTTGCGCAAAGGGGCCTGCCGCGCCACCGCGGCCCAGGACGCCGGCGTCATAGGCCCGTTGATACGAGCCAACCTGGTGCGTTGGGATGTCGATCCGAGCGAAGCGGCGAGTCGTCGCAGACCACCGGGCAGCACCTTTGCTCTTGACCCACTTGGTGAGGCGTGCCTGGCCGAGCATGAGGCGCAGGGGCGCCTGCCAGAGTAGCGGCGGGCATGGCTGAACATGACGCAAGCGGCCAGCTTTCCCGCGCTACACGGTAGTCGAACTGGAGCTTGACCGCGTGCTGCATGCGCTTGCCGGTTCTTTCAGCTTTCGCGCCAGACGTGACGACGCGACGTGGACGGCGCAGTCGGCCTATGCGGCCTGCAGGATTGTGAGCACGGCGGTCGCACGACGGAGATGGAGCAGTCGGCGGCGGTTGGCGGGAACGTGCTGGTTGTGGCGGGGGCGGGGGCGGAGAAAGGCGCGGAGCTCGTCACACCCTCGATTCGAAGGCACAATTGGCGGAGGACACGCGCCACTGCCGTGCCGCTGACAAGCAGCTTGCACCCTGCAGGAGAGCGTTGCGCCGAGATGACGAACTGGCCCCACGGAAGTGGCGAAATGGCTCGGCGGGTCCGGAGCTACAACTGGGCAGCGACGCCACTCGGCCCTGTTGAGCGATGGCCGCTGTCGCTGCGCACCGCGCTGTCCATGGTTATCGACCATCCGCTGCCGATGGTGCTGGCCTGGGGGCCGGAACTCATCACGCTCTACAACGACGCCTACCGACCCCTGCTGGGCGATAAGCCTGAGGCCCTCGGCCGTCCATTTCTGGAGGTCTGGAAAGAGGCGGGCGACATTATCGCTCCGCAGATTGCCCAAGTACTCGCCGGCCAGGCGCTTCGCTTTGAGAACGCTCCATTCATGCTCGTTCGTGACGCGAGCCCTGAGAAGGCGTTCTTCAACTATTCCTACAGCCCGGTACGCGACGAGACCGGGGCCATTGCGGGCGTTCTCAACGCGGCCGTCGAGACCACCGAGCGCGTATCCGCCGAGAGGGAGCGGACCAAAGCGATTGAAGCCTTGCGCTCCAGCGAGGAGCGCAAAGCGTTCCTGCTCGCGCTCGGCGATGCCATGCGCGCCCAGTCCAGTGCAAACGCGATGATCGAAGTCGCCGCTCGCCTGCTTGGCGAGCGCCTGAACGCTTCGCGGATCATGTTCGCGGAGTTCGACGGGGCGAGGGGAATCGCCGACATCTTCCATGGATGGTTCGCCGATGGCGCCAAACCCTTTCCGGCGGCGATGCGGCTGGAGGACTACGACGGACCTATCCTGAAGGCTCTTGGGGCTGGCCGGACCGTGCGGATCGAGGATGCCGGTGAGCCCCCGTTCGAGCGGCCAGATCTCGCCGCTATCGCGGAGCTCGGTGTGAGGGCGCTGCTCAGCGTTCCGCTCATCGTCGGCGGTAGGCTGGTGGCAAACCTGAGCGTTCATCAGCACGCGGCGCGCCACTGGACCGACGACGAAGTCGCGCTCGTGCAGGAGATCGCGGAACGGCTGTGGGAACATCTCGTGCGGGCGCGCACGGAAGCCGCGCTGCGCGCGAGCGAGGCGCGCTTCCGCCAGTTCGGGAACGCCTCCTCCGACGTGCTCTGGATCAGGGACGCGGAAACGCTGCGGTGGGAGTACCTGACCCCGGCCTTCGAGCGGATCTACGGCGTGGGGCGCGAGCGCGCCCTGAGTGGCGATGACCTGGCGAACTGGGCCGAGTTGATCGTCCCGGAAGATCGCGAGCACGCCCTGGGCAGCATCAGGCGCGTGCTCGCGGGCGAGCGCGTCGTGTTCGAGTACCGGATCCGGCGGCCTTCGGACGGGG
>JAFASQ010000282.1 GCA_019244395.1 Solirubrobacterales bacterium
GCCGGGTGCTCGGTACGGGTACGCCCGCCGTTCAAGCAGGCCTTCACCGCCATCTCAGCCGCCACCATTCGGAGCGGGCGTCACCACGAAACCAACTCTACGACTCTGGCGCGCACGAGATCCCAGGTCGGTCCAGCTCGACCCCGCGCCAAAGGGTGCGTCTTGCACGCCTACCGCGAGTGGTGCCTGCTCCCGGTCTCGGGAACGTCCCGGTCACTCCGGGCTTGTCCGAGTCCCGGCCACGGCTCCGGCTCGTCATCCAGAGCCGCCGTGACGCCGCCTGGTTCCCGCGCGTGTCATCCAACCCCGTTTCGCTTTTGAGCCCTCGTCGAGCGTGCTCACCGTGTGCCCAATCGCGAGTAAATGGTCACAACTGGACTTGGGCGCCGCCGAGCGGGGGCAGCCGAACCCGAAGGTCGAGCGGGGCCAGCCTGACCCCGAACGCCCGGCAGGGATGCCGGGCGGTCGCAGCCGCCGGGCAAGGACGCCCGCCGGAACGGCCCCATGGACGCCGAGCGCAGCGAGCCCCATCCAAAGACATGCCGGTCAACTCATCACTCGAGGCCCGCCAGCCCGCGAGTGATGAGGTGACCTTGTCAGAGCCGGGTGAATATGGATTCGGCCGGCGGAAGTCGGCGGGTGATGAGTTATCATGTAGGTAGAAGGGTGACGTTGCGGTCCAGACGGCCGCCGGCTCGGCCGCCCTGCACGTGTGGGGGCGGGACGAGCTCACTGACGCGGCTCAGCTCGAGGGTGGCGCTGGCGCCGCTGCGCCGTAGGCCATGTTGAACCCATCAGCGTCGCCGTCCGGATCCGAGGGCGTTGACACCTGAACGCGCTTCTGGACCATGACGCCGCCATTGCTGGCCGTCAGGTTCGGGCTGCCGCCATTAACGGTTCCCGGGTCAAACGTCGCCTGGCCATAGTTCGCGAGCGGAGCAACGCGTCCGCCCACACTGGGGGCCTCCTCGACCCACTCCGCCGAAGTCTGCGGACCCGTGTACGCCTGCGCCGTGGTGAACTTCTGTCCGCCGTCCTGGATCGTGATCGTCCACAACGATGAACCCTTTGTGATCGACGCCGTGATGGTGTCACCTGGGTTGACCGCGAGCGATGTCACGACCGTCTCCGCAGCGGGAAGGATCTCCCACCAAGCGGCATAGTGCGCCGAGCCGTTGTAGTAATCCGACTCCGTCCCGGTCTGGATCAGGTCATTGTTGTTGTATCCGTCAATCCCTACCCATTCCGAGGAGTACGTCGCCCTGCGAGACGGCGCCACCGCCTGGACAGTCCAGCTCGCGCTCACCGAGCTATAGCCCGAGCCGGCGATCGCGTACCCGGACCAGTTACTCGAGGCCCAACCCGCAGCTCTGGTTCCTGGTCGCGAGACGGCGACCCGCGGATGATGAAAGATCGCCCTGCTCGCGGCCGGTCCGCCGTGTAGTCCCGCGACCATCGCGCCAACGACCGCGACGGAGCACACCGCGAACACCCGCCTGCACAGCTTCTGCATTGTCTTCTCCCAGTTTGGACGGACGGACCTTGTGAGCGTTTCCCCAAACGCTCAGGGTGAGGCGGCATCCTAGCCCCAACGCCGCCTACGGTCCAGTCTCCCGCCGGGAGTCTTTTCCCGACGCTTAGCGGCCGCTTGTGGCCGCAGCGCCGCTCTCCGTGGCCGCCCGGTCTGCGCGACCGGAGCCGATCGCTGCCGCCAGACGGCGAATGCCCTCGCGAATCGCGTCGGGATGGGTTGCGGCATAGCTCAGCCGAAGGTGCGGGCCAGGCGCATCGGCGGGGAACCAGTTTCGGCCGCGGCTGAGCACCACGCCGACTTCTTGCCCCCGCTGCACGAGCTGAGCTTCGTCGATCTGGTTGGGAAGTCTCACCCAGAGGTGCAGGCCGCCGCGCGGCAGGACCGGCAACTCGACGCCGGGTAGCAACTCTTGAATTGCGCCGACCATCGCATCTCTGCGCAGCTCAAGTGCGCGCGAGACCCGCCTTAGATGCTTCGGCCAGGCGGGCGAGGTGACCAGCTGAAGGGCCGTCCGCTGCAGTGGAGCCGAGACAAAGAGGTCGTCAAGCAATCGAGTCGACCGCAGCCTCTCGAATGCGGCGCCGCGAGCGCAGATCGCGCATACGCGCATGCTGGGGGCAATGACCTTGGTCAACGAGCGCACGTAGATGACGTGTCCATCGAGGTCATCGCGCGCGAGTGGTGCAGGCGCCGGTCCCGAGAAGACGAGATCGCGGGCGAAGTCGTCCTCGATGATGAATGCTCCAGCCGCCGCGGCTGCGCGCAGGACCTCGCGCCTGCGCTCGCCGGCGAGGGTTGCGCCGTGCGGGTTGGCGATCGTGGGCTGTAGGTAGATCAGTTTGGCGCGCGAAGCCTCGAGAGCGCGGACGAAAGGATCGACACGCACACCGCCGGCGTCCGTTGGGACGGGCACGAGCCGTAGCTTCAGGGCCCGCGCGAGGGCAAGCACGTTGACGAATGTTGGCGATTCCACTACGAGTGCATCCCCGGGAGAGCTGAGGGCTCTGATGACCGAGGACAGGGCCGCCTGCGCGCCCGGCGCGATCAGCGTCTCGAACTCGGTAAGGCCACCGCCGACCTGTCGGCTGAACCACGCTCGGAGGTCGGCGATTCCCTCCCCGGGCACACGCTCCCACGCATCCTCCCGACGAATCGCTCGCTCCATGCCCTTGCGAAGATCGGGGAGCGGCTGGAGATCCGCAGGGAGGTATGCGCTGAGCAGGGGGATTGGATCGACGGCGGGCGCAGCGGCCGTCACCTCGAGTTCATCGACCGTGCCCAGCCGCTCGCCAAGCGCCGTCAGCTGCCAGTCCGTGTCGCCGCGCGAGTCCTGCGCGGATAACGGCGGCGCAACATATGAGCCGCGGCCCGGTACCGTTACTAAAAGTCCTTCCGCGGCCAGTTGCGCAAACGCAGCTCCCACCGTGGCCGGCCCGACCTTGTAGCGACGCATCAGCTCTCGCACGCTGGGAAGCTGAGATCCTGCGGGTAACGTGGCCACCGAGGCACGCAGCCAAGCAACCAAGCCGTGGCTGGATGCGTCACCGGAGTTCCGGCTCGAGACCCCCATCGTCCTCCTCCGCCCTTGACACGTTATCGATCTTCTGCAAACGTTCGATTACGCTTCCAGCACAGGATAACAGCGGCGGCGCGCCATAACTGGTGAGCCGCGGCAGTGTGAGATGAATACCTTCGCCAAACAAGCCGGGGGCCCTTCGAGCCGGACCTCGAACTCGAGGCGCGGCTGTGGCGCCTGTTCCTCCTCGCAAATGCTGGCTCTGTGCATCTCGACGAAGGGGGCGCGGCTCGATCGATAAAGGGGGCGCGGCTCGGCCGATGAGGGGGCGCGGCGACCGCGCGGCGGACAGTACGGGTCTTCATCCAGCAGCTAGCGGTGCATGAGGGCCCGGCTGCCCGCCCACGCGGACCAAACGTCTGCCGCAGTGTCGCAACGGCCAGGCGCAGCCGCGCGTCGACGTGACCTAGACTCGCCGCGATGGCGTTGCACCTCTTCGCGGGTTTGCGCGTGCGGGACTTCCAAGCCGCCCGACCGTGGTACGAGCGGTTGCTAGGCGAGCCGACATTCTTCCCGCACGCCGCCGAGGCCGTGTGGACGCTTGCCGAGGACCGCTCGGTCTACGTCGTAGAGCACGCCGACGGCGCGGGGCACTGCGAAGTGACGATTTTCCTCGATGATCTCGATGCCCAGGTGGCCGCGATTGCTGCCCGCGGCCTTGAGCCGATCGAGCGCGAGACGTATTCGGGCGGGGTACGCAAGGCGGTCTATCGCGACCCTGACGGCAACGAGCTCGGGTTCGGCGGCGCGCCGGTAGCCGTCTGACGGGATCGACGCGGCGGTGACGAAGCGCTCGACCCCCCGCGGCAGCCGGGAGCACAACGTCGACGTGCCAGTTTGCCTTTCGGGTAGCGCCCCAGACCGCGACGAGTGAGTCTGTGGCCTCGGCGTGATGGGGAGGAGTTCGTTCTGATGAGCGGGGATCGCAACCACCAGCCGCCGCGTCCGGTGCCGGCGCGCGCCGGCGTGGTCGTCGCGCTGTCGCTCGTGGTTGCCGTGGTGCTCGGTGACTCCGGTGTGGTGACGCTCGCGTTGCCGGAGATCTTGCGGGATTTCGGGGCACAGGTTTGGGGGGTCGCGTGGGTCCTAATCGCGTTTAACCTGGTCCTCGCGCTGGTTGCGGTACCGGCGGCCCGCGTATGTGTGCGGAGGGACCGGGCGACGGCGACTGGCGCTGGCTTGGTCGTCTTCGCGGGCGCAACCACTGCGTGCGCCGCGGCGCCGTCGTTGGGTGTGTTGATCGCGGGCCGGGCGATCCAAGCGGCGGGGGGCGCGGTGGTGATCGTCGGGAGCCTGGAGCTACTGGTTGAAGCCACGGCGGACGAACGCTCCGGAGTGCGGCGATGGGCGGCGGCGGGTGTGGCTGGGGCGGCGCTCGGCCCGGTGGTCGGGGGCCTTCTGACGTGGGCGTTCTCGTGGCGGTCGATCTTCGTGGTGCAGATCCCGATCGTGTTGCTGGCGTTGCCCGCGGCGATCGCGCTGCGGGGTCGGGTGGTGTGGCGTCAGGGGGACCTGGACATCGCGCCGGATCGCCCGCACGTGCTGGCGAACCTGGCGCTGGCGCTGCTTTCGGCAGCACTCACCGCAGCGCTGTTTTTGCTCGTGCTGCTGCTGGTGGACGGATGGCGCCACTCCCCGGCGGTTGCCGCGGTCACGGTCACGGCGGTTCCGGTGGCGGCCCTGGCATCCGGGCGGGTGTTCCGGCGCGTCCGTGCGGGCACGCGGTCGGAGGCGGTGGCCGGCTCGTTTTTGATCGCCGGCGGGCTCACCGGCTTGGCGCTCTTGCCGGACGCGCAGCTGGCCTGGACCGTCGCGCCGCAGGTGCTCGTCGGCCTCGGCCTTGGGCTTTCGATCGACTCGCTCACGGCGGCGGCGCTGCGCGACAGGATCCCGCGGGCGCTTCACGGGGGGTGGACGATCGCCGCCCGGCACGCTGGCGTGGTGCTCGGCCTTCTGATCCTCACGCCGATCTTCACCGCCGATCTGCATCACGCCGAGACGCCAGCCGAGGAGGCAGTCGCCAGCCTCGTGCTCGACGCGCCGCTCCCCGCATCGACAAAACTCGACCTTGCTGAGCGGCTCGGCCGGCGGCTGGTCGCCGAGCGGGGCCGCGTGCCCGACGTCCGGCCAGCATTCCAGACCTTGCACGTGCCGGCGACGCAGGCCGCCGCCGCCACGGCCCTGGAGCTCGCCCTCGAGGACCAGCTCAAGCGCGCTGCCACCCGCGCGTTCCGCAACGCCTTTCTCGTCGCCGCAGGGCTGGCGTTGCTGGCGCTGGGACCGGCGCTGGCGCTGCGTGACCGGAGCCACTCATGAGAGGTCTCGCGCTACCTGTCATGGCCGCCGGCCTGGTGGCGGCCGTCCTCGGTGCCCAGGTCGCCGCCGGAGGCGGCCACTACGTGCCGCGCCGGCCGGCGAATCCGTGCTCCCCGCGCCCGGCCGCCCCCATCCCGGCAGGACTCGAACCACTCGCAGAACAGATCGTCCTGGTCGGGCTCGACAACGCCGCCTGCCGGCTCGGTATCTCCCGCGAGCGCCTCGTCCTCGCGCTCGCCGAGACCGGCTCGCTGGCCCCTCGCACGACGACCGCGCTCAAGACAGGGTTGCGCGACGCCGTGGATCGGCTCGACCGTGAGGGCCGCCTGCCCAAGGTGTCCCAACTTCTTCCCGAGGCACTGGACCAAGCCGGAGTGCCCGGGATTGCCAAGACGCTCATCGACGCGATCCCCTCCGGGCTCGTCGACAACGCGCTCCCGACCGCGCCCCTGCTGCGCAGCACCATCGACCAGCTCGACGTCAACCGGCTCCTCCACCAACTCCACGACCCGCGCCAGCTCCAGTCGGCCGTCCAGTCAGCGATTCTCCAGGCGGCACTTCACCAGATCCTCGACCGTCTGCGCCCCTAGCCTTGCGCAGCTCGCCGCGGCCGCTGGCCTGCGCGTCAAGGCTGCTCATCGCGCCACGCGCTACCGAAGCGTGATCGGAGCTCCGCATCTGAAATCCGCCCGAACCGGACAGCGCCTCGGGAAGGCTTCGGCACCGGAAGGCGTCTTCAGAGCAGGCGCAGTCACGTTATCGATGCCGCGTGCCCGTCCCCGAAGCTCGTCGGACTCCGTCTGCAAATGGTCCTGTCCGTTAGCGGCGATCACGCCATGCACTTCGACGCCGTGCGTTACACCAACTCAAGTTCGATTTTAAGGAGGCGCACCATGAGACAACGCGTACCGTGCTTCGGACGCGCACCCCGCCGACTGTTGGCCGCCCTCTCGCTGCTGGCGACCATCGGACTGATCCCGAGCGCGGCGCGCGCCGACTCCGCGCCGGCAAGCGCAACCGCCTCGGGAACCGTGCTGCAGACAAATCTGGTCTCCGACTTGCCGGGCGTCGCTGCAATGACCGACGGAAACCTGGTCAATGCCTGGGGCATCTCCGAGAGCCCCACCAGCCCGTTCTGGATCTCTGACAACGGCGCCGGCGTCTCGACGCTGTATCAGGTCCCAGGCGCCGGCAGCACCCCGGTCTCCATCAGCCCGCTGGTCGTCAGCATCCCAACCCCGGTCAGCCTTACCGGCGGAACCCCGACCGGAACCGTGTTCAACCTGGGTGGCGCCGCCGGCGCATTCCCGATCACCGGCCCGAATAAGGCGGATCAGACGACGACCTCCCCCGCTGTGTTCCTGTTCGCAACCGAGGATGGCACGATCGTCGGCTGGAACCCTGGCATCGATCCGAGTGGGAAGTTCGATGGCCCCGGCGGCGTGAGCACTCACGCTGTCATCGCCGTGAACCACTCCGGGAACAACTTCACCAATCCCGACCCCACCCAGCAAACCGGCGCTGTGTACAAGGGAGTGGCGGTAGAAACCAGCAGCGCGCCGATCATCCCCGCAGATGCCGATAGCACAGCCCTGCTGTATGCCTCCAACTTCCGCGCCGGGACGGTCGAGGTGTACGACGCCAAATTTAACCCGGTCACGGTCTTGCCGGCCGGCGCCTTCCGCGACCCGCGGCTGCCCGCGCACTACGCTCCGTTCAACGTCCAGGTCCTGAGCGGGAAGGTGTACGTGACCTACGCCCGCCAGAACGCCACAGGGCATGACGACGTCGCTGGGCCGCACCGCGGCTTCGTCGATGTCTTCAACCCGGACGGCAGCCCCGGACTGCCCAATGGCAAGTTGCGCCTGATCTCGCGCGGGCCGCTCGACTCGCCTTGGGGACTGGCGATCGCGCCGACGGGCTTCGCGAAGCTCAGCGCGCCGCGCAACGATCCGGTGCTGCTCGTGGGCAACTTCGGCAACGGGTTCATCAACGCGTTTGACGCCACCACCGGAACCCCGCTCGGCCAGCTCAAGGACCCCGACGGCGAGCCGATCCAGATCGACGGGCTCTGGGCGCTGAAGGTTGGCAACAACGCCGCCGGGGGCGCTGCCGACACGGTCTACTTCACGGCCGGCCCGTTCGGCGAGTCCCATGGCCTGTTCGGTTCGCTCAGCACTGCCGCTCCGGGCTCGCCCGAGGGACCAGCCGAGGCACAATGGGTCCGGGCCAACCTGGACGTCGTCCAGCTCGATCTGCAGCACCTCATCGACGACTCCTCGAGCGGCGCGTCCGCTGACACTATCCGGCAGGACGTCCAGACCCTCGACGCCGACTCGCAGCAGCTGTTCGGTGTAGAGCGAGCCTTTGCACACGACACGCGTGCCGACGCAGCCCGATAGACCACCGCGATCAACGACCCAACGAGGGCCGAGCACCGACGATAGACCACCTGCTCGAGCGAAACGCGGATGAGTGAGATGGAGGCGGCCCAAGCACGGGCCGCCTCCACACATATGGCGCTGCGGACGGGATGATGTGGCGATGAGCGGTGGGTTACCACGGTCGGCGCTACAAATGCTCGGGGCGCTGCTCCGCGCGCAGCGGCTGGCCAAGGGGTTATCGCTGCGCGAGCTTTCGGCGCGGACCGGCGTGTCGAACGCCTACCTGAGTGGGATTGAGCGAGGCCTGCACGAGCCATCGCTCAGCGTGCTGCGTGCCATTGCGTCCGCACTGGACATCCCGCTCGGCCCGATGCTGGTGCGGGCAGGCGTGCTCGACGACGGCGAGCAAACCGATCGTCCTCGGGATACCGAGACGGCCATCGAAGGCGACCCTGCGCTGAGCGAGGCGCAGCGGTTCGCGCTTCTCAGCGTCTACCGCAGCTTCGTTCTCGGCCCCCCACGCTCTGCTTGAAATAACGATCGCTGCTCTATATACTGAGCAACATGAACACCAGAATGAACAACTGGCGTGAGCTCTACGCGCAGAACCGCGCCGCGATCGCTGCTGCCGGTGTACCCCTGACGGCGATGACGCTCACCGCCCCGCCGCAGCCTCGTGTCTCCTTGCTGGACGAGGCAGGCCAGCACGCTCCGGCGGTCTCCGGAGGACGCGGATTGCTTGCCAACCCGCGCCAGCATCGCGGCGCTGCGCGCGACCGGCCACCCTTCGGCGTGCCCGCGTCCGATCGCGCCCTGGTGCATATCCCTCGCGGTTTGGACCCCGCGGTCCCGGCACCTATGGTGGTCATGCTCCACGGCTGCACGCAGGACCCTTCGACGTTCGCTGCCGCCACCGCGATGAACGACAGCGCGGACCGCCACGGCTTCGTGGTGATGTATCCGGGTCAGCCGCGCGGGCGCAACCCCCAGGGATGCTGGAACTGGTTCGCGCCCGAGCACCAGCAGCGAGGGGCGGGAGAGCCAGAGCTCATCGCCGGCAGCGCACGCGCGCTCCTCGTCCACGAGTCCCGGCAGATGGTTGATCCGAGGCGCATCTTCGTCGCCGGCCTGTCCTCGGGCGGCGCGATGGCGCTGATCCTCGCCGTCTGCTATCCCGACTTGTTCACAGCCGTGGCCGTCCATTCCGGACTCCCCTACCGCGCGGCCGACAACCTGGCCGCCGCCTACGCCTCGATGACCGGGGCGACCCACGCCCGGGCGCCTGACGGCCACGCGATTCACTCAGCCATGGGCCAACACGCCCGACCAATCCCCAGCCTGGTCATCCACGGGACAGCCGACCGCACCGTCGCACCGCAAAACTCACGGCACATTCTCGCCCAACTGATGCACGCCAACCGCCTCGCCACTCCGGGGACCTGCGCGCACGATCCAGCCATGCCAACCGCTTCACAACGCGCCCGGGTCGCCGGCGGCCTTTCCTACACCCACAGCCAATGGATCGACGATCACGGAACCCTCATGCACGAGTCAATCGACATCGACGACCTCGGCCACGCATGGTCAGGCGGAGTCGCCGGCGGCTCCTACACCGATCCCCGCGGACCCTCCGCCAGCGAGATCATCTGGGCATTCTTCGCTGAGGCTAGTCGACTCGAGAAAGGCCCGACCGACGCGGCAGGAGGAATTGGCCCGGCGCGGTCAGGCAGCCGCCCGCAGATCGTCGAGGAGGTTTAGGAGTTGCGCACGGTTTGGACCGGCCAGCCGGGGGGCAGGGCTGTCGCCGGCCACGCGGACGATGTGCTCGACGAATTCCGGGTTTGCCAACGTCTCCCGCAATGGGATCAGACAGCAGCGCGACGCCAGGAAGGCGCGGAATGCGTCAGCATCGCGCGGTACGGCCGCCAGCAGCGCTCGGCGGAGCAGCGCGGATCGGGTGCGCGGCGGCTCCGGCTCGAGTCCCTTGCGAAGCGCCTCCATCTCGACGATCCGGGCCCGGTCTTCCTCGACGTTCTCTCGATACCAGGGCGTCAGCACGGCCTCGGTGACCTGGTCCCAGGCATCGGCGAACTCGCGCGGGTTCTCGAGATGCGCTCGGATCACATCGCGCAGGCGCTGGACGTGCATTAGGCCCAACGACATGCCGCGCCCATTGGATGGGTTCGTGCAGGCGCATGCGTCGCCCACTGCGGCGACGCCGGTCGCGACCGGCCGGCCATCGCTCCGGAACCGGCGGTAGCGGTCAGTCACTCCACCCATCGCCAACACGCCGCTGATCGGCTCGCCATCGAGCCAATGCGCGTGCGAGGGGCACGCGGCCACCAGCGCGGTCCATCGCTCGGGGTCGCGCAGACGCTTGAGCGGGATGTCACCGGCGGAGATGTAGACCGTCACCGACCAGGTGTTGTTGTCCCCGGGCAACGTGAGCACCGAGAAGGTTCCGACCGAGGTGAGGATCGGTGCCCTGAACTCGGGTATCCCACCGTTGCGGGCGCGGAAGTAGCGGGTGTAGTAGATGAAACCCGAGTCCTCGATCTCCTCGTGTATCGGGCTGGTGCCGGCCTCCTCGAGCCAACGTGGAAGTTGCGAGCGCCGTCCCATCGCGTCCACTACGAGGTCGGCCTCGAGCTGCTCTCCCGAATCCGCTCGGACGCCGACGACGTGCGGGTTGCCGTCGTACGCTCTGACCATCAACTCCCGGACCGAGACCCCGCGCCGAATCTCCAAGCCCGGCTCGGCGTCCGCAGCGCGGCCCAGGACTTGCTCGAGCACCGGCCGGCGCGCCGTGACCGTCTGGAAGCGCTCATCTCCGAAGCGGGGCGCACGGTCCGCGATCGGCGGCGGCATAAGCTCCAGCGGATCGAACCGCAACCCACCGGCCTCCTCGAGCGCCCGGATGACGCCGGGTAGTTCCTCCTCGAGCACGATTCGCCCGCGCGACTGGAGGAAGTGGGGCTGGCGGAACTGGGTAACTCCGCTGCGCGCCCAGCGCTCCCACGCCGGATCCGGCGAGCGCGGCACCGACTCGTGGTCGCGCTCCAGGACCGTCACCTCGTGACCGTCCCGGCGCAGGAGCATGCCCGCGGCCAGACCGCATACGCCAGCACCCAACACAATGATCCTCGACCCCGTGCTCGTCATGGAGACCCCCTAACTCAAATTCATGTTCTTCTTGCCGGGGACTACGGCCGGGAGGGCCGAACGGTTCATGGGCGCGCTGCGTGGACCACCCGAGGGCCAGCCCCAACGAAGTCACCCCCGGACCTGTCCTACCTGGCGGCTCGCCGTGATTGGAACCCTACGGCGACCGCGGCGGTAGTCCCACCCACCCTAGGATGGTTGTCTCACACCGCGCGAACGCGCTTGCGCCGTTCCGAACGAGGAGCCGCCGCTCAGATCTCGTCCGGACCGATGCGCGTGGTCCTCTCGCAGAACTTTTTGCGCCTTGCCGTGGTCAAAGGAGTCAGGTGGTTCGATTCCGATGGAGGTAGCGATGGCGGAAGCAAGTGTCAGCAGTGAGCGAAAGCCCGGAACACAGGGGGACACCAGCCGCTCCGAGGTGGTTCGGCAGGAGGGGCCGCTCCAGACGGAGCGGGGTCAGACCACGATCGCGGACGCCGTGGTGACGAAGGTGGCGAGCATGGCCGCTCGCGAAGTACGCGGTGTCCATGATCTCGGAGGCGGCGTGTCGCGAGCGATCGGGACGGTCACTCAGCGCGTGGGGGTCGGGGACGAGCGCACGCAGGGCGTCTCGGTCGAGGTCGGCGAGCGGGAGGCCGCGGTCGACGTAACGCTGGTGATCGAGTATGGCGAGTCGATCCCGCGGGTCTCGCAGGCCGTGCGCGACAACGTGATCAAGCGCATCGAGGGGATTACGGGGCTGTCGGTGACCGAGGTGAACGTCACCGTCAACGACCTCTACTTCCCCGGAGATGACGTGCCGGAGCAGCCCCGCGTTCAGTGAGCCCCAAAAAGACCGAGGATTCGCCTGAGCCGGAGGCGTCTGGATCGGTTCGACTGCGCCTTGCGCGGGCGGCGCTGGAAGCTGCCCTGGACGTCTCGGGCGTGCTCGACGCCGATCCGGGTCCTGGCCGGTTGCGGGTGACCGCGGATCCGCCGTCCGGCCTGCTGGTCGGCGTCTCTGCGACCGCCCTGCCGGATGGCCGGTATGGCGTCGATCTGTCGCTGATCGCGGAGCTGGTCTCGTTGCCGGAGCTGGCAAACGAGGTCCGGGAGCGCGTGCTCGAGCGTGCACGGCGAGACCGAGTGGCCGATTTCTTGGGCTCGATCAACGTCGAGTTCCCGTATGTGATGACGCGCGAGGAGGTCGCGGCGGCTGCCGCACAGGAGGCGGAGCGCCTCGTCTCCGAGGAGCTCGGTGCTGCTGTCCTGGAAGCGGAAGCGGAAGCGGAGGCGAGGGCGGCAAGGGAGGCCTCAGCCACCGCACCGACTGAAGCGCCTGACGCGGTCGCTGTGCCCCGACCCACCGCGGCCCCGGCCGCCGAGGGTCAAGGCGCCGAGCCGGGCGGTGCGGCCAGTCCGCCCAGCGCCGCGGTCTCTGCGATCGCCGCTCAGCAGGCGGCCATCGCGACCGATCAGGCTGCGCTGGCCGCAAAGCAGGCCGCCCTCGCCGCTGAGCAGGCCGCGCTGGTGGCCGGGTCGGAGGTCGTGATCAGGTCGTCCACCGGCTCGGCAGAATCAATTGAACCCGACGGTGAGGGGCCAGGCGGGTGATCGCGCTCGCTCATCTGCTGGCCCGGGTCGTTGGCTTCCTGGCGTTGGTAGCGCTGGCCGCCGCGGGACTCCTGCTGGCGATCTTCTGCATTGGGACAGGCACTCACGGCCCCAGCTTGGGGGGCCTGGCGAAGCTGCTGTCCCTGCCATCGGTTCGTGACGCCGTCGGCGACTGGCTGGCCAGGGTCGAGAGGCCGGGATCGGTGGCCGTGATCGCGGCGGTATGCGGGCTGGGAGCAATCGCGCTCGGGTTGCTGCTCATCGCCGGAGTGCTGATTCCCCGGCGGGAGCGGCTGGTCCAACTCACCCAGACCGAGCACGGCAGGGTCGCCGCACGGAGACGCCCACTTGCGCAGATGGCCACGTCGCTGGTCGAGCAGGTGCGCGGGGTGAGCGAGGCCAGGGTGCGAGTTCGTCCGTTCAGGACGTCGGGCGGACGGCTGGCGGTACGAGCCTTCCGGACCGCGCACGCGGACGCTGATGCGGTTCGAGGCTCCGTCCGCGAGCAACTCGAGTCCCTCACCCAGCCGTTCAAGCTCAAGGCACGCGTGGATACGCCGCACCGCGGCGCGAGGGTCGAGTAGATGCGGCGCCAGCGTGTGCGCGAGCGAAGCTCGATCCTGCTACTTGCCGGGCGGCTGGTGGCGCTCCTGCTCGGTGCCGCCCTGGTGTGGTACGGGCTGATGACGCTTCTGCTCGCGGTGAAGGTCTCGCCAGCGACGGTGAATTCCCTGAGCGGGTATCGAACGGCGTTCAACTGGATCACCGGCCTCACGCCGGCGGACGTGGACGGCAGCAGCACCCGGGCGATCATCGCCGGGGCTGGGGTGGTCGCGTTCTTGCTGTTCGGGTATCTAGCGTTCAAGCAACTGCCGCGCCCCTACCTGGCGCGGCGTGACCTGCCACTTTTCAGCGACGACCGAGGAGAGTTCAAGATCGAGCCGCGGGCAGTGGAGCGGCTGGCGGAGATCGCCGCCACTCGCCATCCCGAGGTGGGCGACGCTCGTAGTCGCTACTCCGTCGATGACCTCAGCGTCGATCTCACCGTCAGGCGTGCGCGGAACGTTGCCACTACGCTCCGCGAAACCCAGGAGCGAGTCGCGGAAGCGCTGGCCGACCACGAGCTGCCCACCATGCCTGTCAACGTCACTCTCACCGGCTATGACCGCCGCGACAGAAGGGAGATTCGATGATCTCTGTCAAGCACTATCTCGGCCTGCTGGGGTTCCTGTTCGTGGCCGCGTGGATCGCGTTCGACTTCGGACGCGCAATCCTGTGCCTCGTCGGCGCAGCGGCGTTCTACCTAATCGGCGAGATCGTCCAGGGTGATCTCGACCTCGGCGAAATGCAGGCTCGCATCAGACGGCCGCCATCGGGCCGGTAGCCGGCCCATCAGCTCGCAACATCACGCGCCTGAGAATCGGTTTCATACAGGCCCGTGACTGGCCAGCTCGACGACGAGATCCTGGTTCGAGCGGCGCAGGAGGGCGATCTCGACGCATTCGAGGAGCTGGTACGCCGCCACCAGGTCCCCGTTTATCGGGTCGCACTCCGGATGCTCGGCGTCCGCGCCGACGCTCAGGACGCGGCTCAGGAAACCTTCGTCCGGGCCTGGCGTTCCCTTCCGCGCTTTCGCGGCGGAAGCAGCATGAGCACCTGGCTCTACCGGATCGTGACCCGTCGGTGCCTGGATAAGCTGGCCAAGCGTCGACCTACTGAGGCCCTGGACGAGATCGAGGTCGAGGACGATTTGGATCCCGCCCAAGCCGCCGAGCATCGTGAGCGGCTTCGCGCGGTGACGCACGCGATCGCGACCCTGCCGCCCGAGCAGCGAGCCGCGCTGGTGCTACGGGAGTTCGAAGGCCTCTCGTATCAAGAGGTCGCCGAAGTCCTCGGGACCAGCCTTGCTGCCGTCAAGGGGCGAATCCACAGGGCGCGGCTGACGATCATCCAGGAAACGAGCTCATGGCAATGACCGAACTAACCCGAATCCTGCCATGCGGAGTTCGACTAGAGGACCTCCTCCTCCAGGTCGCCGACGCTGCGCCGCCCGCAGACGAAGCACACCAGGCGACGTGCCCCTACTGCCAGACAGCTCTCCGCCGGCTGCGCCGAGACTGGGCTGACGTGACCGAGCTCGCCAACCAGCCGGTGAGCGTACCCAGGGGTCTGACCCAGCAGATCATGGCGCACGTCCGAAGCCTGGCCGCGCAAGCCTCCGATTACATCCTGCTCGGCCATCCCCAGGGCGAGAGCCGAATCAGCCATATCGTGATTGGTCGAGTCGCGCAGCGGCTCGTGAGCACCGTGCCAGGAATCGTCTTCGCTTCCGTCCGAGCAGAACCACATACGCCACCGCAGGCCGACCGAGTGGCCCTCTCAATCCAGCTGGTCGTGAGATTTGGACCGGCTCTTCACCCGCTGGCCGAATCGGTACGTCATCGGGTCCAGCGCCAAACACCGCGATTGACCGGAGCGCGCATCGAACGCATCGACATCACCATCAACGACATGGCCGTCTAAAGCATCGTCGCGTCTGCGCTTACCTCGTCATAAAACCTCAACGCGATGTATAGATAGCATCCGGAGCGTGAGTATCCAGGGCAGACCATGAAGCTCGAGGCTCGCCTGCTTCCCGTCGGGACGGTGCGCCAGCCCCGCGGCGCCGTGGTCGTGCTCCACGGCGGCGCGAGGCGGCGCGAGAACATGAGAGTCAGCCCAGCCCAGCTCTCCGTGCTGCGAATGATCCCCATCGCACGGCGGATCGCGCGCGAGGGTCGGGGGGAGTTGGTCGTGTTCCGGCTGTTGAATTCGCGCCGGGGCTGGGAGACCGAGCACACGCCGGTGCACGACGTGCGCTGGGCGCTTGAGCAGATTCCCGAGATGCTCCGCCGGACGGTGCCCGTCTGCCTCGTAGGGCACTCGCTGGGCGGTCGTGCCGCATTGCTGGCGGCGGGCGAACCGTCGGTGGCCGGCGCCGTGGCCCTGGCGCCATGGGTCCTGCCGAGCGACGATCCACGCGGAGTCGAGGGCAAGCCGTTGCTCATCGTCCACGGATCGGAGGATCGAGTGGCCAGCCCCGCTCGCGCCGCTGCACTCGCCGCGCGGCTTCATCGGCGGACAGAGGTGAGCTTCGTGCTCGTCGATGGGGCCCGTCACGCGATGCTGCGCCACCACCGCGAGTTCGCGCGCCGGGCGGCGGAGTTCGTCACCGCCACGCTCCTCCAAGGCCCAGGCAGCGCGCAGCCGGCGATCGCTCAGCGACGCAGCGCTCGCTCCGCCGCCGCCTGACGGGGCACATCCACGACTTGCTCGTGCCGCGCGTGCTCAAGTCGCGAGTGCCGGTCGGCGGCCCCACCGCAGGCGCTCCGGCAGCAGCGGAACCAGTATGCGTCGCGTGTACTGCGCGCCGCCCCAGTGCACCAGCCCGCGCACCGGGTCCCACCGGAGCCCGTACTGCCGGCGCAGCCGCGCCGGCAGCAGGCCGACGGTCACGAAGTTCGCCAACTCCAGCAGTGGACGAGCGGCCAGTGGCACCGGCGGGTGCAGAACGATCTGCACGCCGAGCTCGCGTGCCTGCGGGCTGACCCACAGCGTGTCGCCGGCGAGCATCGCGCCGAGGTAGTCGCTCAGGCCCTGCCACCGCGCCGGCATGTCCTGCTCGCGCAGCCCGAACAGCGGTCCGATCACCCGGTAGTCGCGCCAGTAGTCATCTCGCTCACCTGGGCTGAGCGCAGAGACGTAGCGCTCGAACACGAGCAGCGAGCTCTGAGCCAACGTGCCCAGGATCCAGAGCAGGAGGTCGGGGTCTTCCGCGGTCCATCGGGTGCCGGCGGGAAAGCGCCCCGCGGGCTCCAGGAGCCTTCCCCGTACACGCCGGTGCACGTATCGCACGCGCGCGGTGGCCCGATCGGCATCCTCGCGACGGCCAAAGACGATCGTGTCGAGCACCGCCGCGGTGCGCTCGAGGCGGGGGTAAGGGTCCGGCAGTGCCCGCGTCGAGGCGAAGAACCCGGCGAAGGCCACCGGATGCGCGGCCTGCATCAGCAGGGCTCGAGGGCCGCCGAGTGCCACCACGTGCTCGCGGTGCACGCGCCGGATGATCGCGGTGTCGTCGAAGTACGAGTCCATAGGAAGCTTCACAGCAACTGGAGAAAAAGTATATTGGTGGTTGAGCTACCTGTCGGCGACCGCAGCGATAACCCAGCCGCTGTGGCGTCCGGTACGGTTCCGCCGATCGTGGCGGTCCCAGCCCCATGAGCACGGGTAATGACGCCGGGCTCGGCATCGGAGAGATCTCGAGCCGCTCGGGCGTGGCGGAGGGGACGCTGCGTATGTGGGAGTCGCGCTACGGATTCCCCGAGCCGCGTCGGCTGCCGAGCGGCCATCGCCGGTACTCGGAGGCGGACCTCGAGCGGGTCCGGATCGTGGTCAGGGCCCGCGAGGAGGGACTGCCGCTGGCGCTGGCCATCCGGCGCGCGGTTGCGCTGGGCGCCGGACCGCAGCCATCGGTCTACGCGGCGCTCCGGCACCGCTTTCCCTACCTGCACCCCCAGTCGGTTTCCAAGCCCACGCTGCTCGCGATCAGCCGGGCGATCGAGGACGAGTGCACGTCGCGGGCACCACATCCCGTGCTGTTGGCGTGTTTTCAGCGTGAGCGCTTCTACCGTCAGGTGCAGCCGCGGTGGAACGACCTGGCGCGAACCGCGCAGCGGGCGATCGTCATGGCCGATTTCCCGCGGCTGCGCCGGCCCCGGGGCGCACCGGCGGAAGTTCCGCTGGCGCCCGAGGACCCGCTCGTGCGCGAGTGGATTCTCGTCTGCGACGCGCCCGAGCTTGCCGCCTGCCTGGTCGCCTGGGAGCGCCCCCCGCGGCGCCGGGCTCGGCGGCGCTTCGAGTTCATCTGGACCGCAGAGCCGGAGGTCGTGCGTGAGGCGGCCCGGCAGTGCTGCAAGCTTGTCGGTCGCGAAGCCCCCGACCTGGTTGACGATCTGCGGGAGCGACTGGCTGACGCGCCCGAGCCGGTGATCGGCGCGCCCCTGCGCGCCACGGTGGAGTTGGCTACGCGGATCGTGATGTACGTGTCAGGCGAGGAGGACTATTCCAGGGCACGCACCCCCTCGCGGCGTCCGCGAGGGCGGTCCAGGTAATCCCAGGCCTCGACCACGTTTCCCGCTGGGTCCTGGAAGTAGATCGAGCAATCGCCACCGGGATGCGCCACCGGACCCGTGACCTCGATCCTCGCGGCGCGGATCCGCTCGGCGAGCATGGGAAGCCCGATGCGACGGGCGGCGAAGGCGAAATGCACGTGGCTGCCGCCGCGGTCGCCGAACTCCTTGCCCCCTGGGGACCACAGCCCCAGTCGGGTGTCGTGGCTGAGCGCCAGCCAGACCCGGTCCGGCTGGCTCGATATCACCTTCAGCCCAAGCACCTCCGCGTAGAAGCGAGCGAGACCCTCGGGATCGTCGGTCTCCAGCGTCAGCTCGGCGAGCCCGGCGATCGCCGGAGAGAGAGGGGACCGGGCAGCTGAGGCGGACGGAGTGGCGCTCACGCGGCTTCCATACCCGCACATGCCAGCTCTACACAGGATCTGCAGAAAAACCTCTAGCTCCTGTTGAGGCTCCGCGGGGACGTCCGCGACGCTGCGAACGGCGACGTCTCCCGCCACGCATCGAGCGGGCTGTTCATCTTCATCGGAGCGGACGCGGAAACCGGATGGCTTCCGCGCGAGATCGAGCTCGACCGCCGCGGCTTCGTGCTCACCGGCCCGGACGTGCAAGCGCGACGGGGAGCTGGACGTTGGACCGTGACCCGTATCTCCTCGAGACCAGCGTACCGGGCATCTTCGCGTGCGGCGATGTGCGGTCGGGCCCTATCAAGCGCGTCGCGGCGTCCGTGGGCGAGGGCAGCATGGCCGTCGCGTTCGCACATCAATACCTCAGGGATACGGGCTCGAGCGAGTCAGCGGTGGGCACCTCGACGGTCGACAGTCACACCAACCGCCCCGCCGGCGCAGTAGCGCGATGATCATCAAGCCGCTCCGCCGCGCGGCTGCGCCGAAAGCCGTCCCTCCCGGGATCTCCTCGGTTCGCGTCTAAGCCGATACCAGCGACCTCCCGGGAAGTCACGGATAGCAGCCCTACGCCGTGAAGTCCTCCGGCTCGATCGCACCGGCGTCCAGCGCCGAGACGAACCGCGTTACGTAATCGGCCATGTTGGCGCGGGTCAGGCGTGCGAGATCGGCTTCGATCTCGGCCTCGGCCTGATCAAGCTCGCAGTCGAGCGCGTCGAGCATGTCAATGTCGAACAGAGCCCACGTACCGCCGCCGCAGCTCGGGCACTTCAGCTCGATGTACCAGTGCTCCCGCCCGTGCTCCTCGCACCCTGCTGGATACATGAGCCTCGAGCGACAGCCGCCGCACACGAGCAGACACTCCACGCGGGTTCGGGGTCGAGTACCGGCGATGGGCAGGCTCGGGGACGGTAACGATGCGAGATCCCGGAGGGTGGCGTCGATACCCTCACGGTTCCCAGCCTCCGATGGCTCCGCATGCTCGCTGGCGTTGTTTCGCTTGTCGATCATCGTCGGCAACCCGTCTCGTCCGACGGCACCATCGCACGCGCACCGCTCGGTGCCCAGCCGGTCAGCCCTAGTCTGCGGGTACGGCTAGCCGTACCAAACCGGCTGTCGGGGGTACAGCCGGTTGGCCGGCGTGCCCCGCGAGAGTCCTGCCCGCAGCTGCGGCAGCTAACGTGCGGACGATGCCACGCCGGGACTTCAGCTCTGCACGAGCCACGGTCGTGCCTCGTTGGCGCCCGGCCCTAGCGGCGTCCATCACGCTCGCCGCACTCGCGATCGCCGCGTCCGCAGCCGCCGCAGGTGGTGGGGGGATCCTTCCCGGACGGGGAATCGGGCCACTGCGGCTGGGGATGACGCGCAGCCAGGTCCTGCACCGGGCCAAACAGGCGCCCGGATGCGGCTGCGGTCAGTTCCAGGCCCTCGTCCCGGGCGGGACGATCGACGTTGTGTTCCGCCGGGGCCGGGTATCGCGCCTCGCCACCGACAGTCCCCGCTATCGGTTCCTGGGGGTGGGCGTGGGCAGCTACGGGTCGGTCGTCCCCAGCCGCCTAGGCCCGCATGGCTTCCGCTACTTCAGCTGTCGGGCCGGCAACCCCTACAACGGCTTCTGGCGTCCTGGCATCCTGTTCGAGATGTTGGGCGGGCGGGTGCGCGGCGTCGACGTGGCGCGAGGGTTGGCGGCTGCGCCCCGCTGCTGAGGCCGACGCGCTCGAGCTGGTGGCGGGCGGCGGTTCGGTCCCTCGGTGGCGGTTTGGCCGGTCGACGATTTGGTGCTATTCGCGCAGCAACGTGGTTGGGCGGCTTGCGCCCGATGACCGCGCCGGTTAGCTTGTCGGCTGGCGCGAGCGACGACGTAGCTAAGTGCAGACGTCAGGAGCCAACGGTCTGCCGCGCGGCTCGCCCCTCTAGGGCCTAATTTATGCGCGCTCCGGTGTCGCGCTCGCGCCAACCCTCGCCGGCCC
>JAFASQ010000299.1 GCA_019244395.1 Solirubrobacterales bacterium
CGATGGCGCAGCGCATCAGCCGGGCGAAGGCGACGATCCGCGCCGCGGGCGCTCGGTTCGCGCCTCCCGCGCCCGAGGCGCTGCCCGTCGTCCTCCACGTGCTCTACCTCATCTTCAACGAGGGCTACATGGCGAGCTCCGGCGCGCGCGTGGCCCGCGTCGAGCTGAGCGCCGAGGCGATCCGCCTGACGCGGGAGGTCCACCGCCGGCTGCCGGACGACGGCGAGGTTGCGGGACTGCTTGCGCTGATGCTCCTGACTGACGCCCGCCGGCCGGCGCGCGCCCGCGCGGACGGAAGCCTCGTCCCGGTGGCCGAGCAGGACCGCTCGCTGTGGGACCGCACCAAGATCGCCGAGGGCGTCGCGCTGGTCGAGGAGTCGCTGGCGAGCAAGCCGGGAGGCCCCTACCAGCTGCAGGCCGCGATCGCCGCGATCCACGACGAGGCGCCAAGCGCGCCGGAGACCGACTGGCGGCAGATCGTCGCCGTCTACGAGATCCTCGAGCGCGTCTCGCCGGGGCCGATGGTCACGCTCAACCGAGCCGTCGCGGTCGCGATGGTCCACGGTTCGCACGGGGGACTGGAGTTGCTGGAGACGCTCGACGAGCCGCTGCGCGACCACCACCGGCTGGCGGCCGTGCGCGCCCATCTCCTCGAGATGGCCGGCGACGAGGTCGGCGCCCGCGCGGCCTACGAGCGCGCCGCGCGCCTCACCACGAGCATCCCCGAGCGACGCTATCTCGAGGCGCGCATGGCTACTCTGCAGCGGTCCGGATCCGAAGACGAAACGAAGTGACCCCCGCCGACCGAAGGGCGGGCGCCCCGCTGACGGGACACCGCTGCCTCGGGTCGGCTGTTGCCAGATGAGGCAGTGCGGGTCTCGCTGCCCGACGATTTGGGAGCTGGATGTGATTCCATGTCGAGAACCTCCGGCCGGCTCCGTTCACAGGATGAAGGGCTGCGATGGTGCGGCCCATGACGCTAGGAGATCAGGATGCCGAGGTACCTGCTGCTCAATACGACACATTGCCGGGTGGGCAGATGACGCTTCTACGGATGGACAATGTAGGCATCGTCGTCGACGACCTACCGGCGACGATTGAGTTCTTTCGTGAGCTCGGCCTCGAGCTCGAGGGGCAAGGGACCGTCGAAGGGGAATGGGCAGGGCGTGTCACTGGATTGGGTAACCAGCGCGTCGAGATCGCGATGATGCGCACGCCGGACGGCCACAGCCGGCTCGAGCTTTCGCGATTTCTCACTCCGTCTACGGTCGCTGACCACCGCAACTCCCCCGTGAACGCTCTTGGCTACCTACGCGTCATGTTCGCTGTGGACGACATCGACGACACGCTCGCCCGGCTCGGGAAGCACGGCGCGCAGCTTGTCAGCAGCGAAGTGGTCCGGTACGAAGACGCGTATCGGCTCTGCTACATCCGCGGACCCGGAGGGCTTCTCATCGGGCTCGCCCAAGAACTCCGGTGAGCGCCGACAGCCTTCTAATCAGCGCAACTATCAATACATCGCTGGAGCGAGCGCTCGGGAGAACAAGTAGCCGTCTGGCTTGACCGTCCCTTCGCTGGTAACACGAGCGCGACGCGTAGCGGCGTAGGCTGGACCTCCTTTCCTCGGGACGCGCAACCGCGCCCCCGCTCGTCCCTCCGTCTCGCCTTGCGCGGTCAGCGGCAGGTCGCCACGGCGCTGCGGGCCTCAACGGCGGCTCACCTGATGCTGGTGAGAATCAGGTGCGTGGGGCAAACGGCCGACAGACTCCTTTCGCGGCTGCGCGACGCTCCCCAGCCATGGCCGCGGTCGCCAGCGCGGTCGCATGCGCGCCAGCGGCTTGAGCCACCCACAACATCCGCGAGGCGGTCGCGGTCGGCCGAGGATTCAGTCGTCGGCGTCGAAGTGTTGTAGGCCGATCGCGCCGAGTAACTGGAGTGCGCGGGCCGAGGATGAGCCCGGCGCGGCGGTGAACACCACGAGTCTCAGGTCGCTGCCCTGGATCACCAGATCGTCGCAGTCGAGCGTGAGCGCGCCGACCTCGGGATGGTTGAACCGCTTCTCCTTTGCGTGGCCGAGGCGCAGTTCGTGGCTGTTCCAGAGCTCCTCAAACCGATGGCTTCGGGTGCGCAGGTCGGAGATCAACGCGGCCAGATGCGAGTCGGCCGGATAGCGTGCGAGCGCTTCCTGCAGTTCGCCGACCAGGATCGTCTCGTCTTCGGTCCGCTCCTCCGCAGTCATGACCCGGCTTGAGGGTACGTTCATGAAGCGACGCCAGGCCAGCGTGCGCTCGCGTCGGGAGCTGCCGGCAGTCTCGAGGAACAACGCCTTGGCCATCTCGTTGGCCGTGATGATCTCGCCCGCGACGGTGCTCACCAGCACCGGCACGTCCGAGAGGCGGTCCATCAGGCGCAGGACGCTGGCGGGTATGTGGGTGTCGATCACGCCCGAGCCTGGCAGCGGCTGCCCGGCCAGACGGAAGAGGTGGTTGCGCTCGAGGTCGGTGAGGCGCAGCGCTCTCGCAAGCGAGCCCAGCACCGAGCCCGACGGGCGGGTCGCGCGTCCCTGCTCAAGCCGGGTGAGATAGTCCATCGATACTCCGGCGAGCTGGGCGACCTCCTCGCGGCGCAGCCCGCGGACGCGACGCTGACCGCCGGCCGCCAGGCCGATGTCGGCAGGGCTGACGCGCTCGCGCCAAGAACGCAGGCAGGAGGCCAGTTCGTCGCTGACGATCGTCTCCATGGGTGGATGATTGCGCATCACCGTCTGGCCGGGGTGGCCCTGTCAGTCCTAGGGAGCCCCGACCTCTTGTCCTCCCCTCGTCGCGGGCTCAGGATGGATCCATGAGAACAACACTGATCACCGGAGCAAACAAGGGTCTTGGCTATGAGGCCGCCCGCCGTCTACTCGCCGACGGCCACGACGTCTGGATCGGCGCACGCGATACGCAGCGCGGCCGTAATGCCGCCGAAGAGATTGGCGCCCGCTTCGTCCAACTGGACGTGACCGACGAGGACAGCATCGCCGCCGCAGCCAAGGCGGTCGGGGCCGAGACCGGCCTCGACGTGCTGGTCAACAACGCGGGGATCCAAGAGGGCCCGCTGCCCGTCTCGAAGGTCACCGCCGCCGTCATGCAGCGGATCTACGACACGAACGTGTTCGGCCCGGTCCGCGTCACCCGAGCCTTCATGCCGCTGCTTGAGCGCTCGCAGGCGCCCGTGATCGTGAACGTGTCCAGCGGATTGGGCTCCGAAACCGTCGTTCGAGAGCCGGACAGGAACGAGTTCCGGGTCAACGCGCTCGCGTACTGCTCGTCGAAGTCGGCGCTGTTGATGGTCACGACCCAGTACGCCAAGGCGTATCCCGCCATCAGGATCAATGCCGTTGACCCGGGGTACACCGCGACGGACCTCAACGGGCACAGCGGCCCGCAGACGGTCACTGAGGGAACCGACGCGATCGTCGCGATGGCGAGCATCGGCGCCGGCGGGCCGACGGGCACATTCATCGACCGCCACGGGACCGTCCCGTGGTGAGACGGCAAGCCAGCCCGGATCGCCGCGGAGCGCCGCGATCCGCGCCTTGACGATCAACTCGCGAGCAACAACCGGAAAGACAGTTACGCATGCCATCCAACGCCGTCATGCCGCGGGCGAGAGAGTTATGGCTCGATCGCGAAGCCGGGTTCAACGATCCCGAGACACCACTCGAGGAGCTAGTCGGCCATTATCTGCACGCCACGCTCTCCGATCCGCGGCTCGCGCGACTGCTGCTGTGGGGCGGGACTGGCCGAACCTGACGCAGATGCCCGACGGGTCCTGACAGACGACCGCCACGACGAGCTAGCCGACGTGCGCCGCCGCCAGGAACGCGGCGACTCGCGCCCGAGTTCGACCCCGGCATGATCCGACTCATCATGATGGGTGCACTCCTAGCGCCCAGCGCCATCCCCAAAGTGACACGCGAACTGACTGGACTGGACCCCGCCGATCCCGAGTTCGAACAACTCTTCACCATGCAGCTGAAGCTGCTCGCCCGCCGGCTCGCGGAGTAGCTCTCCAGCAACCGGCCATTGCGAGACCTGCTCCGCTCGCGTGACATGCATCCCGCGGTACGTCTCAACGCACCTGCCTTGCCCGGAAACCAGGCAACCCCAGAATGGCGCCTCGGTCGACAACGGGAGGTCAGTGGGTGTGCTCGCGCCAGCGCGCCTGAAGCGTGATTTGGACGGGCTCAGGGGACGACCGGCAGTTGTCGCACTCGGATTCGTCCCGGCTCGATGACGACGATCACCCCGGTCTCGAGATCGTCCTGGACCGCTCCGAGGTTCGCCAAGAGGAGCGCAGCCTGCTGTTCAGGCCTGCGGGAGACGCCGCCGCGAAAGAGCACCACCGACGGTGATCGTGTCCGGCGTGCTGCGAGCAGCGTTCCGAAGTCAGTGTCAGCCGAGACGACGATGCGCTCCTCTTGCTCGGCGCGACTCAGCACCGCCGCGTCGGTGGCAGCTTGCATGCCGTAGTCGCGCATGTGCGCCGCGTCGTGTCCGGCCCACCCTCAGTCGTTCAGCGACGACGGGCGACAGAGCGTTATCTATGAGGAATCTCAACCAGCGGCCGACAGCGGGAGCTCGCGTTCGCGAACCGCTTCAGCGGCGTAGCGCAGCGCCTCGGGGATGTCCTCGGCCTCAAGGTCGGGATATGCCTCGAGGATCTCGCGCTCGCTCATCCTGTCGGCGACCATGCCGACGACGGTCGCGACCGGGATGCGGAGCCCGCGGATGCACGGGACCCCGCCCATCTGGTCCGCTCGGACCGTGATCCGCGTGAACGTCATTGCCGGTTCAGGCTACTCGCCTGGTCGGAGAACGAAAAGGCGTGTCCCGAGCCATGTCCCGGGCAGCCCCCGGCTTGGAAGGTTCGATTCCTTCGCCGCGTCGTGGCTGGACGCGGTCCTTCCGCCCACTCGGGACGGAGTCGGTCAAGCGACTGGTCCGGCCGAGCGCGGTGACACCCCGCAGGCAGCACCCTACGGGCTCCGCGGGTATCCCGGCTGTTGCTAGAGCAGTCCGCTGTCGTGGGCGAGCACGATTGCCTGGATGCGGTCTCTGACGCCGAGCTTGGAGATGATCCGTGCGACGTGGGTCTTGATGGTCGCTTCGCCGACGACCAGCTCTGCGGCGATCTCGGCATTAGAGAGTCCTCGCGACAGGAGGCGCCAGACTTCGAGCTCACGCGGGGTCAGCTCGTCGGCGCCGGGAGGCGGTGTGGGGTTGGGTGGTCGCCGCGTGTAGGTCTCGATAAGGCGTCGGGTAACCGACGGCGCAAGCATCGTGTCGCCACGCGCCGCGGCCCGGACCCCGGTGACGAGTTCGTGGTCGGGAAGGTCTTTGACCAGGAACCCGCTCGCGCCCGCGCGGAGGGCCTCATAGACGTACTCGTCGAGGTCGAACGTAGTCAGCACCACGACTCGCACCCGCGCCTCCTGGGAGGTGTCGGCGCTCAACTCACGCGTGGCGGCGAGCCCGTCGAGCTGCGGCATTCGGATGTCCATCAGCACGAGGTCGGGCTGAAGCTGGCGGGCGAGCGTCACTGCTGCGCGCCCGTCCTGCGCTTCTCCGACGATCTCGATGTCGGGCTCTGACTCGAGGATTGTGCGCAGGCCGGCGAGGACCAGCGGCTGATCGTCGGCGAGCAGGACCCGGATGGTCATGGGGACGGCAGCCATGCGCGCACGCTGAAGTTGCCCGGTGGCTGGACCCCGGCCACCAGCTCGCCGCCCAAGGCCTCGACCCGCTCGCGCATTCCTGCGAGTCCGTCGCCCCGTCCGTTGGCTGCCGGTGGCGAGGGTGTCTCGTTGGCGACCTCGAGCGCCAGACCAGAAGGGGCGAAGTCGAGCCGGACTGAAACGTCGGCGCCGGGTGCGTGGCGTGCGGCGTTGGTGAGCGCTTCCTGCAGGACCCTGTAGGCGGTGTGCTCGAGCGCCGGGGCAAGTGATGTGCGATCTCCCGTGACCTCGAGCCCAACGTTCACACCGGACGTGCTCACCCGCTGGATTAGCTGCTCCAGCCGCGCTGTCCCCGCCCCGCCGGCGCCGAGCTCAACCATCATCCCGCGGAGCTCGGCAAGGACCTCTGACACCGTTTCGCGCAGCGTGGTCGTGTGCTGTGTCGCTAACTCGGGATCGCTGAGCCACACCCGTCGTGCCGCCCCAGCTTGCAGCACGATCACCGTCATCGCGTGCGCGACCGCGTCGTGGAGCTCGCGGGCAACGCGGGCGCGTTCCGCCGTGAGCGCGGCTTGGCCCAGCTGCTCGCGTTCGTCCTCGATCGCAACGGCGGTGTCGGCCAGCGCTCCGAGCAGGCGGCCTCGGTCCCGCAGCACCAGTCCGGCGGCCCATGCGCCGACCGCCACCGCGACCCCGGGCGCAACCGTGGTCGCGTTGAACTTGGCTGCCGGATCGATCGCATCTCCCAGCGCGACCGTGACAAGACAGAGCCCGAGCCCGGCCGCCGCTCGCGGACGCGGGCAGGTAGCCCCGAGCGCTAGCGGGAACACCAGCAACATGCCAGTCGGCAGAACCCCGGACTCCGGGTCGGCGGGAGCGACCAGCGTGGCATAGGCGAACGTCGCGGCGACCGACGCCGCAGTGGCCTGCAGCGCGAAGCGGCGCGCCCATGCGATCGGCGCCGCGACCGCGATCGCGAGCAGGGCGTCTACCCCGCGTGGTCCGCGCAGCGCGCCATGGCCGAGCGTGCTGGCGAGCAGACCAGCGGTCACGACGATCGCCACGACCGCCAGCGCCACATCGATCACTCGCGGCGATGGCACAGCCCAGCCGCTCGGCGATAGCTCGGCCGCGGACGGCGCGCTTGGTAGCGCGGCATCGGCCTCGATGGCTCGGCGCACGCGAGCGTGCAGCTCGAACGCGGACTCGCTCGGCTGGAGGGCCTCGCCGCGGTCTCGCAGCTCCCGGACCAAGCCGCGCAGCTTCCCCAATAGGTCGCGCGCGATCCGCTCGAGCGCGCTCACCTGGTCAAGCGTCGCGCACTGGGAGTGCTCGGCCATCCTCCCCAGCCCGTCCAGCAGGACCCGATCGACGCTCGCGCCGAGGCGCTCGCGGTCGGCAGCGAGCGTGGCGGCAACCCGCTCCGATCGCGTCGCCGCCAGCCGCGCGGTCGCTTCGCCCAGGCGGCCCGCCAGCTGCGAGCGCGCGCGGACCACGCGTCCCACCAGAACGGGACCGGCCACCAGGACCAGGAAGAAGAACGCGTCAGCGGACGCGTCGGAGTAGTGAGTCGGTTTGCCCAGCGCGTGACCGATGGCGACCCCAGCGCCGCCGAGCACGACCCCAAGCGCGAGAACGCGCCGTTCCGCATGCGCGCCAAGCGAGTGCGCAGCGACCATCACCGCCAGAAACGAGGCGACGCCGAACGCCCTCCGCGAGACGAGCTCCTCGACAAAGACGGTCGCAAACACCGCGACCAGCACAGCGAGAGGACGGCGACGGCGCTCCACCAGAACGAGCAGGCCGGCCGCAGCGGCCACCGCGCAAACGCGCAACGCGAGCGACGAGCCGCGCGCCGCAAGCGCGGCGCCGGCCATCACCGCCGCCAGCAACACCGCGATCAGCACGTCGCCACGAGGCCGATTGCGATCCAACGAGAGAGTCAGCTGCCGCTGCCCCGTGACCATGGCTGGGACGATAAATCCACGAGCGCGGGCGCGCATCCACTCCCGGGCGGACATTTGCATCCGCCTCCGGGCGGACCCAAGATCGCCGTCCTGGCCGACGAAATCCCCGTCCGTTGCACCTAGCCTCGCCGCACGCTTGCAACTGCACGAAAGGAGCCTCGCATCATGACCTCACGCCTAGCCCTAGCGCGTCGGCATTCCATCTGGGCGCTGCTCACCGCCGCCGCCATCTTCGCCGCGGTCGCGGTATTCGATCTCGTCGCGCACCCAGCCAGCCAGCATGCCTTGAGCACCTATAAGGAATACGTGCTGACCGCGACGATCTTCCCGGCTGTCGCGGCCGTGCTGTGGGTACTCGTGGCCTTGGAAGCGCTCCAGGGAGACCACCGAGAGCGCATCGCCGGGATCGGCCTGCGCGTCGCAGCGATCGGACTATCGGGGCTCGTGGTCGATGCGATCGTGACGCTGGCGAGCG
>JAFASQ010000363.1 GCA_019244395.1 Solirubrobacterales bacterium
CGATGGCCTGCGCATGCCAGCCGGTGAACGATGTCGGAGAGCCGTGTGCGGGAGAACCGCACGCACGGTTCGATGCGGCGGCGGGAGGCACCCCCGGACCAGTCGGCTACGCCGTGCGGTCCCCGGACGCCTCCCGCCGACCCTACATCTCAGGTCTCTGCGACCGGAGCAGCGTGCCGCGGGCGAGCGGGTGTGTTAGCTGGCCGGCCAGCTTCCAGCTAGCACCCCGCGGATCGAAACGGCTGTCTCCGCCGATCCGACCAGACGCTCGCTTCGGGCTACGAGCAACAGTGATCGCCGAGCATGCATGCACGTCCGAGGTTGCTGCTCTCGGACGAGCGCACTTGCCGGCTCGTGCAGGGGGCCGGTGCTTAGGAGCCGTCCAGAGGCGACCGGCGCCGCGGCTCGCGCAGGGTCAGCGGCTCGCCCCTGGAGCGTCGTACGAGCAGGAACGCGATCGTTCCCCACACGGCCGGGATCCAGAGCGCGATGGCGTGGTACACGACCGTGGCGGCGGTCGACTCGGTGCCCGGCAGGCCGTAGAGCACAAGCATCCCGACCATGCTCCCGTCGAGCACGCCGATCCCGCCCGGGATCGGGATCAGGTTCGACATGTAGGCGACCTGGTAGGCGAGGACGAGGGCAACAATCGATGGTGAGGCGCCGGCCGCCTTGAAGCACGCGACCAGCACGCCGATGTCGCACCACAGAAAGGCGATCGCGCCCAGGATGCGCCAGTCTGGCCGGCGTAGTAGCTGCTCGGTGCCGCGGATGCTGGCCGACAGCGTGCACAACGTGACGTAGACCTTGTGGGGCAGGCGACGTGTCGCCCGCGCATCGATCACCCGGGGCAACACCAAGAAGAACACGAGCATGCCGATCCCAACTACCGCCGGGATCAGCCCCAGCAGGATGTTGCTCGGGCCGGGCACTAGGTCCGTGGCCAGCAGCAGCCCGGCCCCGGCAAACGTGATCACGTTGATCGCGCTCGTAAGCAGGAACAGCACCCCCGACCGCTCCGCCACGCGCTGCAGCGGTGCGCCGCGTTCGACCAGCAGCCAGCCGCCGAGCGCCACGCTCCCGGCTCCGCCGAGCGAGATGGCCGCGCCGAACGCGAGCTGGGACAGCGCCACGCGAGCGCCGAAACGCACTGGCGCCCGGTCGAACACCTGCAGGAACGCCAGGACATAGCCCAGGCAGGAAAGGATCTCGAGGATCACCGCTACGGCCAGCCAGCCCACCTTCATGTCGGTAACGGCGTCTTCGACGCCGTGCAGGCCGGGGACGGCGAGCAGCAGCCCGATAACCATCGCGACGAGGATCGCCAGCGAGATGAGGCCATTGCGCAGCCGCCGCGAGGTATCGGAGGCGTGGCGCTCCAGCGTCGCCTGATTCGCGTGCGCCGCCCGATCCGGGTGACCGGCCAGGGCAGCCTGCGCCGCCTGCTCCTCGGCGCTGGGTCCGTTCTCCGGCACACACCTCTCTTAGCACGGTCAGCTGGCCGCCTGGGTTCAAGCGACGGTGCTGGGCTGGTCAGAGTGCGCGACGCGGGTAACCGCGCGGCGCCGCGGCCCGGGCGCGCGTCGGCCCCCCCGCGCATCAACGACGCCCCGCCGGCGATCAGGCGGCCTGATACGCAGATGAACGCCCCGCGCCGCGTCCGCGTTCAGTGTCGACGGTGCGCTGGGCAGAAGCGCCCGCAGCTGATTCACCGCGCGGAGCGGGGTTGACCCAGGCGAGCGCCGTCACCTATTCGGCGTCCTGTACGCAGATGACCGCATCGCTGCGTACGCCCGGCGGTGCTCAGCAGGCGCGTTCGCAACGCCCCGTCCGTGATCCAGGTGCCCGTGACCAGCTTGAAGTTCACGCCGATCCGTCCATCGAACGTCGGGCCTCGATCGTCGTGCTCGTCGATCAGCGTCGCGGCATCGCCGGCGCTGTAATAACCCTCCTCGTCAGACAGCTCGCGGGTGAGACCAGGCCGGCGGGAGTAGCCGGGGGTGACGTTGCGCGCCGCTCACGAGGATCTCGAGCGTGATTGTGCTTGGTCGTCATCGCGATGGCGCGCTGTGCGGGATCTCCCGGAGGTCAAAGCGATGGCCCCCGCGGAGCCCGGACGCCCAAGGCCGAGGAGGCGGAGGGCCGCTCCTGTCCGAGTCGCACCACTCCTCTCCGCGCGGAAAGCAGCTCGCGGACAACTGTCCAGAGCCGGACGGCACGGTCGTCGCCGGTGGTGAGCGGCGCTATTCAGGCGCCGGATTCGATTCCGTCAGCGAGCTGCTGGATGTCGCGATTGTGGAAGTGGTTTTCGATGAAGTGAGTTCCGGCAACGAGCGCTGCGATCGGCCATTCGATGAGGTCCACGGCGGCCATAGCGCCGATCCCGGCGTACCAGAGGAGTCCCGGCTTATCCGGCAGGTTGATGCGCCCGAGTCCCGGGAGTCGCACTGACGGTCGATCGCGCAGCTGTTGGATGGCATCGCCTGCGGTGTTGTCAGCCATGAGGTCCTGATCACCGCCACTGACGGATGCGAAACCTCGAACTTCCCGGACTGACGATGGCGGCAGGAACGACGCCACCGCAACGGTCAGGGGCCGGCTAGGACATGGCCATGGGGCATCGGTTTGATCCATCCGAGTA
>JAFASQ010000477.1 GCA_019244395.1 Solirubrobacterales bacterium
TTCGGCGGACGCCGAGCGAAGCGAGGCCAGATCAACTGGCTAAGCCGACCCCAGTAGATCGAGGAACTGGTGCGCGTAGCGCTCGTAGCGCTCGGGCGGGTAGCGCTCGGGATCGGTCAGCACCATCCGTCCGGCCTGTTCACTCCAGTCCCGAATCGCGCGCGCGGTCAGCTCAACGTCGAGCTCGCGCGGGAGTTGGCGGCGGTCAAGGGCCCACTGCAGCAGTCGCTGGATCCGCGCCAGCACCTCAGTACGGCCGGCCTCGACGTGCTGGCGCACGATCGGGGGCGTGCCTTCGAGCGGCAGCAGGATGATGCGCCAGGTCGCCGGGCGGCTCATGACGGCGTCGAGGAAGCGCGAGACGCCGCGCGCCAGCAGCTCGCGCGGCGCCTGGTCTCCCGGCTCATCGGGCACGACCTCGGCCAGCTGGTCGAGCGAAATCCGCTCCTCGCGCTCAACCACCGCGTGCAGGAGCCGATTGAGGTCCGCGAAGTGGTCGTACACGACCGGTCGGGTGATCCCGGCGGCGCGGGCGATCGCTTCGATCGAGATCCGCGCATACCCCCGCTCGAGGATGACTTCGAGCGCTGCGTCGATCAGCTGCTCGCGCCGCTGCTCGGGCGGCAGGCGCGGCGCGTAGGGCCGCCGGTGGCGCGAGGTGGCATCGGATGAGCTCGAGCTGGACGGCGACGTCATCGGGCGGACCAGCCTACGGTCTATGGCTCGGTGACGCCGTCCGGCTGGGGGCGTTATTTGTGATGCGCGGTGGCGACCGTCCACAACCTAATGGCCTTCAGGTGGCGCTCGATCCGGGTGGCCGCGTTTGGCCTAGCTCGGGTACTCAGCTGCGGCATTGCACGCCCGCGCCGTGGAACACGCTCGGACAGGGGGGCAGGTGAGCATGGGTGCGGACTGCGTGGATGATCGCTAGCACAGCGTCGATGACGACGTCGGGTTGTCCGTCCGGCGAGCGTTGCACGAAGTGTCCACTGCGCAGCGCGATGGCGTGAATCCGGTCGGAGGAGAGAGCTGCCAGCTCGTTCTGCATGGTCTCCCAGAGGTGGGCCACCGGCGCCCGCATGGTCGGAGGCAGTGTCTGTGGCGCAGTGTCGAGCAGTCGTCCGCGCGTGATGACGACCAGCGGCGTATCCCCCAGGGTCCGGACCTTTGCATCAAGCGCTTCGCCGGCGAGGAGATCGACCCCGTCCTGGACGGGGTAGGCGGTGGGGTCGGGGACCTGTCGGCGTACCTGTGCTGGTTGCGCTTGCCAGATCGCTCGCAGCCGCCGGTCCTGGTTGCGGCCCATCGAGTCGACGAGGACGATCCCGGCTGTGTCGAAGGGATCGGCGTGGGCGAACAGCCGCATGAGCAGCCCGCCGTACGAGTGCCCGACCAGCACGTACGGCGGTGGCATGTCTGCGTCGTCCAGCAGCCGGGTGAGGTCGGCGATCTCGTCGGCGGCGTCGTGTACGCCAGGTATGGGCAGGCTGTTGCCGAGTCCGGCGCGGTCGTAGGCGCAGGTTCGCGTCGCGCGGCCCAGTGGGCCCTGGACCTCGCTCCAGTCGTTGCTGTTGCCCCCGAACCCCGCCTCCAGGATGACCGTCGGGCTGCCCGTCCCCTCGCAGTGCAGGTAAAGACTCCGCCCGCCTCCGATCGCGACCAGGTGCCCGGGGCCGAGAATTACCGGATTAGGGTCGCGCCTGGTCTGCCGCCCGCCGCAGGCGACCGTCAAAAGGGACAACAGCATCAGCGCAAACGCGCGAAAAGCAACGGCGTTGGCGCTGCTGTGGGGGTGGAGAGCCCGGCCAGCTACGCGCGGTCGGTAGGGCGGCATACGGAGTCCACAGGAAACTCGGCCGAGTTGGCATCACCGACTATCCCACAGCCGCCTGCCGTGAGGAAGAGATCCGGTGTCAACTAGTGAACCATCCTTCGAATCCGCTCCCCCTTCGCGGCTGCAAACCTTCGCCTGCGCGGGCTTGCGGCCCGCTCGGCATCCGGCCTCGCTCTTTGGGCCGCGCCCGCGGTCATCCTGATGTCCTCGGATGCTCGCGTAGCGCTGCTACGCGTCGCATCCTGCGTCCTCGCCAGGCTCGATTTTCGC
Source organism: Solirubrobacterales bacterium (assembly GCA_019244395.1). Classification (GTDB taxonomy): domain Bacteria; phylum Actinomycetota; class Thermoleophilia; order Solirubrobacterales; family Solirubrobacteraceae; genus Palsa-465. The sequence continues at coordinate 2,105 of JAFASQ010000477.1, forward strand.
TCGCGAATCGGGTGCTGATTCTCAGGCTGGCCCACTTGTTTGGGCGGGACGTCTTAGCGCGCCGGCGATCGCGCCGGCGAGCAGGAGCAGCGGGATGACGACGGTCAGGGCGTGCAGCAGGCTATAGCGCTGAGCGATGAATCCAATCAGCGGCGGTCCGGCGAGGAACGCGCAGTAGGCGATCGACGAGATCACGCCGACTCGAGCCGCGGCGAGTGACGGGTCATCGGCGCCGGCGCTCATGCCGACTGGAAATCCGAGCGAAATGCCCGCGCCCCATAGCAGGGCGCCGCCGAAGGCAACCTCGGTGGAGGGTCCGAGCGTGAACATGAGCAATCCGACGATCGCCACCACGAGGGTCGTACGCAGCACGGGTATTCGCCCGTGTTCGTCGAGCATCTGCGGCCCGAACCAGCGGCCGGCGGTCATCGCGCCAAGGAAGACGGCGAATGCGAGCGTCCCGACCGCGGGTCGCGCCCGGTGGCCGTCGATCATCGCCAGGCTGATCCAGTCGTTTCCTGATCCTTCGGCAAACGCCAGGGCGAGCACGAACACGCCGATCAAGAGCGTGCGCCGCTCGCGCCAGGCTCCCAGTGATCGGCGAGCCGTTCGTGCGTCTGACGCCGTCGACCGGCGGCTGTCAGCCTCGGGATGATCGCCCAAGAAGCGCTTTACCGCTATCGGCACGCCGACCGCCACGGCCAGCGCCGCGATTGCCAGGTGCAGGGTCACCGACACGCCCAATGCCACCATCGCGACGCCGCCGAGCGCTCCGGCGACCGTTCCGACGCTGAACCCGGCGTGGAAGCGCGGCATGATGGCGCGCCCAAGCCGCAGTTCGACGATCGCACCATGCACGTTCATCGCGACGTCCCAGGCTGCGGTCCCGACCCCAAGGGCGAGCAGGCCGGCGACGACCGGCGCGACCCCGATACGACATCCGAACGCGACCGCAAACAGGCCAGCGCCGGCGAGCACAGCCATGCGCGACACCGTGACGCGCGAACCGAACCGGGTGACCACGGGGCCCGCGAGCGGCAGCGCGCCCACTGATCCGGCGGCCGTCGCCAGCAGCACCAAGCCGAGCTGCGACGTATCCAAACCGAGTAGTTGCTTGACCTGCGGAATCCGCGAGGCCCAGCTCGCGAAGCAGAAGCCCAGGCTGACAAAGGCCACATAGGTGGCACGAGTCGCGGCGCCCACCGCCTCTGTGTCCGGACGGGTCAAGGACTCGGAGCAGCTAGCGTCGGTGGTGCATGCTTCTGACTGGGCGAATTGCTCTCATCACCGGCGTGAGCAGACGGGCAGGAATTGGCTTCGGCATTGCTCAGCGGATGCTCGCTGAAGGCGCCAGCGTTGTCGTGCATTCGTGGTCGCGGCATGATGCCGAGCAGTCCTGGGGCGCCGATACGGCAGGTGTGCAGGGAGTGATCGCAGCTCTCGGAGGCGAGAGCGATCGACTTCGGAGCGTGGAGGCCGACTTCGCCGATCCCGAAGCACCGCGCCGCGTCGTCGAATTCGCCGTCGAGCAGTTCGGAGCGCTGGACATCCTGATCGCGAACCATGCCCGATCCGCCCTCGGGACCCTGCGTTCGCTGACCGCCGCTGATCTCGACCTGGCGTGGGCCGTGAACGCTCGAGCCGTCGTGCTGCTCGTGCAAGCCTACGCTGATCGCCACGACGACTCGCGGCGCGACGGCCGGGTCGTGCTGTTTACCTCGGGACAGCATCTGGCGCCGATGGCCGACGAACTGCCCTACGCCATCAGCAAGGGGGCGGTGCATCAGATGACACAGTCGCTCGCCGACGCGCTCGCCGACCGAGCGATCACCGTGAACGCGATCAATCCGGGCCCGGTTGACACCGGATGGCCCTCCGAGACGGATCGTGAGCGACTCCGCACCGCATTTCCCCGCGGCCGGTGGGGCACGCCCGCCGACATCGCAGCAATCGTGACCTGGCTCGCAGGCGCGGACAGTGCGTGGATCACGGGCCAGGTGATCAACGCCGAGGGCGGGTTTCGTCGCTGAGCGCCTCACGCCCGGTAGCGGAGGAAGGTGGGCGTGAGAAGCACCTCGTCGTCGGCGAGAATTGTCATGGCGGTGAGCCGGGCCGACCACGCCGGGCCTCGCGGTCCCATCGCGAACGCCGCCGTCGCGTGCGCGTCGGCTTGCGCCAGCGTACGGTCGATCATCGTCACGCTCAGCGTTCCGGCTGGCGGCCGGCCGGTGTGGGGGTCGACCACGTGTGGTCCTCGCTCGTAGGCGCCCGAGGTGGCCACGGCGCCGCTGCGCAGCACCACCACCGCCGCGAGGTGCTCACGCCGGCGCGGATTTCGGATGCCGATGCGCCACGGGCCGCCGGCGACTCGCACGTCGCCCCCCGCCTCGATGCACAGCCGTCGGGCGCCGGCCCGGCGAAGTCCTGCGAAGGCCACGTCCACCGCCCAACCCTTGACCAGGCCCGAGGGATCGAGGCCGCCACGCAGCGGCGCACGGGCATCGAAGTACCCATCGGTGCCGGCTCTGAGCACCTCACACCGCTCCAGCACCCTCCGAACGAGGGGGTGCGCGTCGGCCAGGGCGAGGTCCCCGGCGTTGAGCCGGCTGACCTCGCTCTCCGCGTCGTAGGTGCTGAAGGTCCGATCCACCCACCGCAGCCAGTCGAACGCGCGTTCGAGCGCTCGCCGCGGGGCGACCCGGTCGCGGATCTCCACGGTCACCGCCGTCCCCATCACGTGCTGGGTGCAGCGCTCACCCACGGCGTGCCAGGTCGATCGCCTCGCGCAACGACTTGGTCCAAACGCGACTGGTGTACGTTGCGCCGCTCACCGCGTCGATGCGCGCGCTGTGGGCCTGCAGCGCCTCACGGCGTAGGATCGGCTCAGCGCGCGCGTTGAGGGCCTGCGTGTGCGGTCCCTCGCCGGTCAGGGCAACCGTCACGACGCCGGTGAGGCGACCGTGAGTAAGGGTCACTTGCACCTGCACAAGCGAGAACGGCGTCGCCATCGGCGGGCTCGTGGCGGTGCGCACGCCCGGACGAGTGGGGGGCTGGCGCGGGCCTGGTTGAAGCGTGGGGGGCGTACCAGACGTCGGCCGCCCGTGCAGCGCCGAGAGCGGGTTCAGCGTGCGAGGTGGCGCAGTGTGAAAACGCGCCAGTGCCACGACCGCCACGGCCGTGATCGCGAGAGTGACCAGCGCCCGCCTCACAGCGAGAAGCGCTCCGTGGTGATCTGACGAGCCGGCACGCCGTACCCACGAAGAGTCGCTCGCGTCGCCTGCGTCATCTCCGGCGGGCCGCAGACATAGACGTCACGCTCCGCGATGTCGGGGACCAGCGTCCGCAGGTCATCGCCCGACGGCGCCCGCGGCTCGCCGATCAGGTAGTGGATCTCGGCGCCCCGTCGGGTCGCCAACTCGTTGAGTTCGTCGCGCAGGATCACATCCGCTGCGCTGGCGCTGCGGTAGACGACGGCGATGTCTCCGGGCGCACCGGGCATGTCCTCGAGCAGCGCCCGGATCGGCGTGATGCCGACCCCGCCTGCTATCAGTGCCGCGCGCCTGCGTCGGCGGCTCGCGGATGTGAACGCGCCGAACGGACCTTCCGCGATCACCCGGGTTCCGGGCCGGATCGACCGGACACGTGCGCTGAAGTCGCCCAGTCGCTTGACCGTGATCCTTAGGCGCTGCCCGTCGGGCGCCGCCGACAGGGAGAACGGATGTGCCTCCCACCAGTCCGCGCGGGTCAAGAACCGCCAGCTGAAGAACTGTCCCGAGCGGACAGCCAACCGGTCCAGGCGGCGGCCGCCGAGTTCGATCGAGGTCGCCGTGGGACCCTCGTCGAGGACGCGCACGACACGGAGCCGGAACCGGAAGGCCCGCGCGAGGGGTATGGCGACCCGTCCCGCCAGCACGATCGCCGCGGTCACGAGGTACAGGCACGTCCAGTAGACACGGGCGGCGGGATTGCCCACGAAATCGCTGCCCGTGGCAATTTGATGGCTGTAGGCCAACGCGACCGCCAGATACACGTATAGGTGCGTGAAGTGCCACGTCTCGTAGCGCAGTCGCCGCCGCAGGCGTCGGGCGGAGGTGGCGGTCACCGCGACCAGGATCGCGAGCGCAGCCACCGCGGTGATGACCCCGGGATAGCCGGTCAGAAGCCGCCCGATCTCCGCCGGGAGCCCGATCCGGTCCCCAACCGCATAGCCCGCGGTGATCAGAACCGCATGGGCGCACAACAACCCGATGCAGCCGATCGCCGCGGGCCGGTGCCAGGCGACGCGGCGGTCGAGCGCGGCGGCCCGCTCGAGCGCCGGCAGCCTCGACAGCAGCGCGAGCTGCACGAGCGCGAGGTACGCGCCGAGCAGGCCGGTCAGGCGGCCAGCGCTGACCAGCCCAGAGGGGAAATCCCGCACGTCGGCGAGACCGTTCTGGAGCCAGAGCGCGACGACGATGGCGGCATTACCGGCAATGATTGCTGCCACGGCGACGGGCGGGCCCATCATCCGCCATCTATTCATGGCCGAAGTCTCGCACCACGCCGCGCCGGACCGCGGGGCTCTGCCCGGCGCTCGGCGAGACGGAACCAGCGGCGCTCAGTGCGTCAGGCTGGTGCCGTCCTTGGGGTCGAAGAGCTTGATCTCCTCACACTCGAGCACAAGCTCGATCTCGGCGCCCTGCTCGGCTTTGGAAGCCGCGTCGAGGCGTGCGACCACGGTCGTGGCGCTGTCGCCGTGCTTCGGGAGATCCTCCAACTGAGCGTCTCGAGCGAGCTCCTCCAACTGCTGAGACTCGGCCCGGTCGGTGGCCAGGTCAAAATAGGCATACAACTCTGAGCCCATCGACTCGACCACAGCCACCTTCGCGCGGAAGTGCAGGCCTTTGATTGCCTCGCCGGCCACGGTCGCGTCCTCGAAGTGCTCAGGGCGGATGCCGACGATGACGTCGCGCGAGCCGCCGTCTGCGTGCCGCGCCTGCAAGCGGCTGCGCAAATGTGCCGGAATCGGGACATCTCCCATCGGGAGCCGGACGGTCTCGCCGTCGATGTGGCCGGGCAGGAAGTTCATCGACGGAGATCCGATGAACCCCGCCACGAACAGGTTTACTGGGTCCTCGTAGAGGAGCCTGGGCGACGCCACCTGCTGGACGATCCCCGCGCGCATCACCGCGACTCGGTCTCCGAGCGTCATGGCCTCGGTCTGGTCGTGGGTTACGTACACCGTTGTGGTGCCCAGGCGGTCCTGGATCCGCGACACCTCCGTACGCATCTGCACGCGTAGCTTGGCGTCGAGGTTCGAAAGCGGCTCGTCCATCAGGAAGAGCTTCGGGTCGCGGACGATGGCGCGGCCCATCGCCACGCGCTGGCGCTGGCCGCCCGACAGGTTCGCCGGCTTGCGGTCGAGGTGTTGTTGAAGGTCGAGGATCTGGGCGGCCTCCTCGACCTTGCGGTTCATCTCCTCCTTGGGTGTCTTCTGCAACTTGAGAGCGAAGCCCATGTTCTCGCGCACCGTCATGTGCGGATAAAGCGCATAGTTCTGGAAGACCATGGCGATGTCGCGATCGCGCGGCTCGAGGTCGTTGACCCGCTCCCCACCGATTCGCAGCTCTCC
>JAFASQ010000543.1 GCA_019244395.1 Solirubrobacterales bacterium
CGCTGTCTCCCATTATATACCAGACTCCTTACAATATTCTGACAGGTGACCGGTTGGCGTCGGTGGGTCGGAAAAAGTGAGACACCCAGGCTGATGCGGCTCCTGCTTGTCGAGGATAACGAGCGGCTGCTTGCTCTGATCCGGGCCGCGTTGGCCAAGGCCGGTTTCGAGGCGGACGGCCTGACCACGGCGGCCGAAGCCGAGGAGGCGGTTCGATCCGTCGACTACGCAGCCCTCGTGCTCGATCTTGGGCTTCCCGATCAGGATGGCCTCACGCTTTTGAAGACGCTGCGCGGTGCTGGCTTCGCGTTGCCCATCTTGATCCTGACCGCGCGGGGCGGGCTGGACGAACGCGTCCGTGGGCTCGACGCTGGAGCGGACGATTACCTGGTCAAGCCTTTCGCGCAAGAGGAGCTGCTGGCCCGGATCCGGGTGCTCCTGCGTCGGCCGGGCGGCCTCTTGGGCGACATGATGGAACTTGGCGAGGTCAGCCTGAATACGACAACCCGGGAAGTAAGCATCCACGGGCGGCCGCAACTCCTGTCGCCCCGCGAGACCGCGGTGCTGGAGATGCTGCTGCGCCGCGCTGGGCGGGTGGTTCCCAAGAAACTGGTCGAGGACCACCTGTTCGGCCTCGCCGCCGATTTCGGCTCCAATGCCGTCGAGGTCTACGTTCATCGCTTGCGCAAACGGCTTGGGGAGGCACAGGCTGGGGTGCAAATCCACACAATCCGCGGCGTGGGATACCTAATCGCCCGCGGCTGAGATGGTTATGCTGAGCTCTATCAAGCGACGCCTGATTGCTTTGCACCTGATCGCCATGCTCGCCGCGGCGGTCGCGTTGCCGCTCGCGCTCTACTGGCGCGTGGACGCGACGGCGCGCGCGCTGCACGAACGCGCGCTGCGCGAGCAGGCGGAACAGATCGCTCGGTACGTGCATCGCTTGCCTGATGGAGGCTGGGCGCTCGACCTGCCGGACAGCCTCCGCCAACTCTACTCGGTGAGCTATGCCCGTTACGGCTTCGCCATCCTGACGAAGGCCGGGCAGGTGCTGTTCTCCAGTCGTGAGGACGGTGCGGCGCTGTTCCGATCGGACCCGCGGCGCAAGCGCCCTTCCTACTTCGAGCGAGATGTCGGTCAGGCGCGCCTGTTCGGCGCCAGTGTGCCGGTCACGGTCGCGTCCGAGGGGCTCTGGGTGGAGATCTCGCAGGACCAGGCGCATCGCGACGTGCTGATAGACGATATTGTGGCGGAGTTCCTGCCGCACGTCGCCTGGGTGATCATTCCCATCCTGCTGATACTGCTCGGAACCGATCTGCTTATCTTTGGCCGGGCGCTGCGCCCCCTGACGGAGGCTTCGATGCTCGCTCAGCGGATCAGTCCCGCGCGGGCCGACCTACGCCTGCCGGAAGCGCGGATGCCGCATGAGGTGCGGCCGCTCGTCCGCGCGGTCAACGAGGCGCTGGACCGACTTGAACAAGGCTTCACCGTGCAGCGGGAGTTCGTGGCGGACGCCGCGCACGAGCTGCGCACGCCGCTCGCCGTCCTGCGTGCGCAGGTGGAAGCACTGGAGGACAAAGAGATGGCCCGCGAGCTGATCGGGGATATCGCCAACATGACGCGAATCGTCAACCAGCTCATCGACGTTGCGGAATCTGATACGTTGATGATCAAACCGGACGAGGTCACAGATCTCTGGTCGGTCTGCACCGAGGTCGCTTCATTCATGGCGCCGGTTGCCCTGGCGCAGGACAAGGGCATCGCCGTGACTGGCGCATCCCAGCCGGTTTGGGTCGAGGGAAATGGGAGTGCCCTGTTCCAGGCGATCCGCAATCTGGCAGAGAATGCAATCACGCATACCGGTCCCGGCACAACGGTGGAAATCGAAGTCTGCGCGGAGGGCAGCGTCGTCGTGACGGACCAAGGTCCGGGCGTTCCGGCCGGGCAGAGGGAGCTCATCTTTCAGCGCTTCTGGCGTGGCGACCGGCGGCGTCCCGGAAGCGCCGGCCTCGGCCTGTCCATCGTCGCGCGGATCGTGAAGGCGCATGGCGGCAAAATCACTGTCACGAACGCCCCCGAGCGCGGGGCATCCTTCGCGCTCCACCTGCGGCGGGGTCTCAGGAGAGTCTGACATGCGCGCGAACAGCCTGGCCTTGATCCTGCTGCTCGCGGGCTCATTCGGAAATCCGGCGCAGATTTGGGCAAAAGGCCACGGAGGAGGGGGTCACGGAGGGCATGGTGGCCACAAGGCCGCCAGCCCCACGCCGACCTGTCGCGACCACACCTGCCACACAATGCCGGCTCAGGCCGGCGCGTCCGGCCCTGCGACGGGCGCGAAAGAGCCGCGCTGATTCGCCTGCCGGGCTCCGTCCGACTGTCCCGTGCGCAACACCCGCCTCACCTCGAACCCCTCTCCGGTGTTGGCACGCACATTCAGAACTCCGCGTGAAGCCGGAGCGTGCCGATCGAGACCGGTCCGCGCTGGAGATTATACGCCGGGGCATCAGCGAACTGGTAGTCGACAGTTAGGCTCAGGTTCTTGGCGACGCTAAAACTGTAGTAGGCCTCGAAGATTTTCTCGTTCCCGTATTTCGGAAGTTGGCCGTCGCCGATCAGGATACCCAAGCCCCCAAGATTGAAGTACTCTCGGTGAACCGGCGCGATGCCGTTGATGACCCCACCCACCCCGACCGTATCATCGGGCCGCCCCCATTGTTTGCCGTTCACGGAAACGCCGGCCGAGACCGTCCGGTCGATATCTGTGAAATCAACTGGTTCGACATTGCCGTTGGACACGCCCGCGCGCGCGAAGATGCCGACGCTCTCCGTGACCTGCTGCTGGAGATTGATGCTGACTCCGGAGCGGGTCTGCCAGTGGCGAACCGCGGCGAGCGCGTCGCTGGCGTCAAGCCCGGTCGTAAGTGTTAGGTAGTTCGCGGCTTTGAAGCTGCCGAGCCTGCCATCGCTGAAGAAGCCGGTAATCTTCACCGCGCCGGGCTGCCCCCACAGCTTGTGCCGGTGCTCCAATTCGGTATCAACCTGGAACTGGCTGAACGACGGGTCCAGTCCGTAACCGGACGCACTGAAAGAGCCGCCGGTGGGCGTCTTCGACAAATCGAACAGGCCGCCGCGCAATGTCCAGTCTCCCTGATACCATTCGGCTGCTGCGCCATAGGTGTAGCCCCAGGCATCGGCGGCGTAGTCGAATGTGCCGGCATTGACCAATGCCCAGTTCAGGAATTGTTCCCTCGCGTTGTTCGCATATTTGTTGGTGTCAAAAATATCGGTGACGGAGAACTTGCCGACGGTCAGGACAACACGGTTCTCCGTGGTCTTCCGGGCGAACTGGTTCTGGTCCGCCTCGATCGACAGGTCCGCGCCGCCAAGGTCGATCGTCTGCCGGACGAAAAAGCGATTGACGAGAGCGTAGGGATATATCGTGCCTTTCTTGTAGGCTTCGCCCGATGAAAACCCGGCCAACCCGTGCGTGCTCGCCAGGCCGAAACCCTGGTCGATCTCGGGATTGACCCACAGCTCGGCACCCTGCCAGAGCCGCACGCCCGCGTAGAGCGTCGCGTCAAAGGTCTCCCGCCCCTCGCCGCCGCCGGGCAGGCTGTTCGCGCCCTGATAGGGCGATCGAAACCGCGTGTAGCCCTGCGCGACAAATGTGCTCTGGCCGTGCAGGCTGATCCTGTCATCGTCCGGGGTGGCGGGCGTGTCGCTTGCCTGGTCCTGCTCGCCCCCGAAAAAGTAGTTCAGGCCGACGCGGA
>JAFASQ010000452.1 GCA_019244395.1 Solirubrobacterales bacterium
GGGGTGGCACACGCACGACTACGTCGAGATGTTCATGCCACTGACTGGTCAGTGGCGTTTCTGCTGGGGCATCGATCCGGATGATCCGGATGATCTCATCGGTGACGAAGTCCTCGGGCCGTGGGATGTCATCTCGTTCGTGCCCGACGTCTGGCGGCGGTTCGAGAATGTGTCCGACACCAACTCGTGGGGGTTCGCGGTGCTGGATCCCCACATCCACTTCACCGGCCCCGACCCGCGCTGGCCCGAGTGGATGATCCGCAAGGCCGCGGAGCAGGGGCTGCGCACCGACAACAACGGCCGGCTGATCAAGCCCGGGAACTTCAGCGAGCTCGAGGCCGAGATCACGGCGAAGATCAACGGCCGTGTCGATGGCCCGTGGGAGTGAGCGCCGAGCGGCTGAGCGTGGCCATGAGGAAAGTATCGGAGGGAGGCCTATGAATACGTATGCACTCGCCATCGCGCCAGGCGGCACAGCATGACCGCGGTCCTAGAAGCCGACAGCATCACCAAGCGCTACGGCCACGTAACGGCGCTGGACGGCGCGAGTTTCACCGCGAACGCGGGGGAGGTCACCGCGCTGATCGGCGATAACGGCGCGGGCAAGAGCACGCTGGTGAAGATCCTCTCTGGGGTGATCGCCCACGACGAGGGGACGATCCGGCTGGACGGCGAGCGCGTCCGGCTTGAGTCGCCTCAGCACGCGCGCGAGCTAGGCATCGAGACCGTTTTTCAGGATCTTGCCCTGGCGCCCGATCTGGGTCCGGCCGAGAACATGTTTGTCGGGCGCGAGATCCTGCGGGGGGGCTGGGGGGGCAGGCTCGGGGTGCTGGATAAGGCGCGAATGCGCCGCGAGGCGCTGGAGTCGTTCGTGTCGATGGGGACGGACGTGAAAGACATGTTTGCGCCTGTGGCGTCGTTGTCGGGCGGCCAGCGCCAGAGCGTGGCGATTTGCCGCTCGATCAAATGGGCGAGCAACGTGCTGTTTCTCGACGAGCCGACCGCCGCGCTGGGGGTGCGCCAGACGCGCAATGTGCTCGACCTGGTTCGCCGGGTGGCTGCACGTGGCGTGGCCGTGATTCTGATCAGCCACAACATGCCCGACGTGCTGCAGGTTTCCGATCGCATCGAGGTGCTGCGGCTCGGCCGGCGGGTGGCGCAGTTCCCGGGCCAGGGGACCAGCATCGAGCAGCTGGTGGGAGCGATGACCGGCGCGCTGGACCAGCGCGCCGCCTGAGGAGGCTGACATGAGCACAACGCGAGGGAGCGCTCCGGGAGCAGTTACTGAAGATGTCAGCCGCACGACGGCTGGGCTGTTGCGCGAGGAGGCCGAGCAGGCGCGTCGCACGCTGCTGAAGCGGGCGCTCACCAGCTCCCCCGCATACATGTTCGGGGTGCTGCTAGTGCTGGTAATCGTCTTCTCGATCCTCAGCCCGAGCGCGTTTCCGACCACGAGCAATGCGCGCAATGTGGTCCTCAACGCGTCGCCGCTGCTGGTGATGGCGGTCGCTATGACCTATGTGATGATCGCCGGCGGCTTCGACCTGTCGATCGGGTCGGTCCTGGTCTTCGCCAACGTGATCGCGGCGAAGGTGATGGGGTGGATGGGGACCGACGACGCGCTCACGGTCGTAGTGGGGCTGCTCGCCGCGCTGGCGGCGGGCGGCGTGTGGGGGACCTTCAATGGTCTGTGCATCACCAAGCTGCGCGTTCCGCCCCTGATCACGACACTGGGGACCCTGGGCGCGGCGCTCGGGGTGGCGGACCTGATTAGCGGCGGCAACGACGTGCGTACGGTGCCGCTGACGTTGATCAACCTCGGAAGCGCAGAGCCGTTAGGGGTCAGCTGGATCGTCTGGGTGGCGCTGGTGGTGCTGGTGGTAGGCGGCCTTGTGTTGCACATGACGCGGTTCGGCCGGCACACCTATGTGATTGGCTCTAACCCTGAGGCGGCGAGGCGCGCGGGCATCAACGTGGATCGTCACGTGCTCGGCCTCTACACGCTGAGCGGCGTCGCCGCGGGACTGGCCGGGATGCTGTCGCTCACTCAGTTCGCGACAACCACGATCGCGGGTCACACGACCGATGTGATCTCGGTGATCGAGGGCGTGGCGCTCGGCGGCACAAGCATGTTCGGCGGAAGCGGCCTAATGGTGGGAACCCTGATCGGCATCTTCATCCCAGCCACGCTCACCAACGGCTTCATCATCCAGAACGTCCAGCCGTTCTGGCAGCAGGTCGCGACCGGCTTCATCCTGATCGGCGCGGTCTACCTGGACCAGCTCAAACGACGCTCGCGTGAGCGAGCATGATCATAGAAGGAGGAGAAGTGACACGACGCCTACGTATGGGCGTGCCGCTCTGTGCGCTCGCGGTCGCCGCGATCGCGGCAGGCTGCGGCTCATCGAGCTCAAGCTCAAAAGCGAGCTCGAGCTCCGGTGCGAGCTCGAGTGCAGGATCGTCCGGCTCTTCTGGGAAGACCTATCACGTGGTGTACATCCCGGGGCTAACCGGAAACCCGTTCTATTCCACGGTTGCCTGCGGCGCGAAGTCGGTAGCTCCGCAGATGCACGTTAAGTTCTCTGTGCAGGGGGCACCAACCTTCGCCGTGAATGCGCAGACGCCGGTCGTCAACGCGGTGACCGCGACGCATCCCGACGCGATCATGATCTCCAACGATGACCCCAAGGGGATGATCCCACCTTTGCTGCAGGCACAGCGCGCCGGGATCAAGATCGTCAACATCGACGGGGATCTGGCCGAGAAAAGCGTCGGGGTGACCAATATCCAATCCGACAACGCCTACGGTGGCCAGCTAGCTGGGCAGGCGATGGGCAAGCTGATCGGTGGTAAGGGAACGGTCGCGATCATCGACAACGATCCCGGCTTCCCGATCTCCGAGGCGCGCGTGGCCGGATTCATGCAGGCGATGAAGCAGTATCCCGGGGTTAAGGTGCTCGGCGTGCAGTACTCCCACAACGAGACCTCCAACGCCGCTTCGATCGTGAGCAGCACGGCCGCGGCTCACCCCGACTTCGCGGGCGTGTACACGGTCGAGACGAACAACACCGAGGGCGCGATCACCGGCGCGCGCGACGCACACGTTGTGGGCAAACTGAAGATCGTCGGCTATGACACCTCGGACCCGATCGTCAAGGGGATCCAGGACGGCACCGTGTCTGCCGACATCGTCCAGTACCCGTACGGCGAGGGGCAGGTCGGGCTGCAGTCGGCGGTCAAGGCGATCCAGGGCCAGTCCGTCCCGCGCGAGCAAACCCAGCCCTTCGTCGTCGCGACGAAGGCCAACGTTAACACGGCGAACGTGCAGCGGTTCATCTACAAGACGAGCTGCTGATGGCGCAGCAGCGCGGCAACACGTGGCAAGCGATCGAGGGGGGCGCCGCCCAGCGCCCCCCTCAGGCCGCCCGTTTCACTGCCCCAACGGATTTCTCGATCTCGTTGCGGGCTAGGCGCTCGAAGGATCTCCGGGCCGACGATCAGGGCGAGCGCGCCCAACCGATGCGCGGTTACGAGGAC
>JAFASQ010000554.1 GCA_019244395.1 Solirubrobacterales bacterium
AGGAACGGGTTGAACGTGACGAGCGCGGCCGCGACCACGCCGGCCCGCGGCGAGACCAGGTCGCGGGCGCACAGGTACGCGATCGGGACGAGCGCCACGCCGGCGAGCATTGACACCGAGCGAAGCGCCACCTCGCCGTTGCCGAACAGGTGCGCCCAGGCCCAGATCACCACGAAGTAGAGCGGCGGCGTCGTCTCGACGTGCACCACCGTGTTGATCATCGCTCCGAGCGGGAGCTGCGCCTCGTACGCGGTGAGCGCCTCGTCCATCCAGTAGCTCTGATTGGTGAGGACCGCGATGCGGATCGCCGCGGCGATCACGACCAGGGCTCCTGCGATCCACACCTCGACGGGGATCGACCGAGCGCGGTCGGCGTCGCGCAGCCACGGGGGGACCGGACCACCGAAGCGCCGGGCCGAATAGTCGGAGGTGCTCATCGCAGTCGGCTCATGTCAAGAGCTCGGCCATGGCGCCCACGACGTCGTCCTGGTCTGCCTCGCTCACCTTCGGACTCAGCGGCAGGCTCAAGGTCAGCTCAGATATGGCGGTGGCGACCGGGAACTGGCTCGGCTCGAGGCCGTATTTGTCTCGGTAGAACGGATGTAGGTGTACGCCGCGGTAATGCACGCCGGTGCCAATTTTGTGGGTGATCAGACCGTGCAGCAGCTGGTCGCGGCTGAGCGGTGCATCAGGGTCAACCGTCACCTGGTAGAGGTGGCGCGCATGGACGCTGTTGGGATCGGCAGGCGGTGGCGTATGGACCGCCAGGTCCGCCAGCAGGTCATCGTACCGGGCCCACAGCTCCGCCCGACGAGCGATCCAGTCATCGAGCAGGGGCAACTGATGCAGCCCGAGCGCGGCCTGGACGTCGGTCATGTTGTATTTGAAGCCCGGCTCGACCACCTCGTAGTGCTTGAAGCCGGCATCCGAGAAGCGCTGCCAGGCACCCAGGCTGAGGCCATGGAGGGCCAGGCGCTCCACCCGCTCCGCCACCTCCGGATCCTGCGTGACGAGCGCACCGCCCTCGATCGTCGTGACGTTCTTGGTCACGTAGAACGAGAATGCGGTCAGGTTCCCAAACGCGCCAATCATCCGGCCTCGCCACTGCGCGCCGAGCGCGTGCGCGGCGTCCTCGAGGATCTGCACGCCGTGTTCGTCGCGTAGGCGGGCCAGACGGTCCATGTCGACCGGTCGGCCGGCCAGATGAACCGGCATGATCGCCTTGGTCCGCGGGGTGATGGCCGCCTCGGCCTGGTCCAGATCGATCAACCCGCTGCCGGGCTCCGAGTCCACCAGCACCGGGGTCGCGCCGGCATGCTCGACCGCGTTGGCCGAGGCCACGAAGGTCAAGGCCGGTACCAGGACCTCGTCGCCGGGGCCAACCCCCAGCACCCGCATCGAGAGGATCAGCGCCGCCGTGCACGAGGACACACACCGGCATTCGGCCACGCCCACGTACTCGGCCAGCATCCGCTCGAAGCGGTGCACCTTGGGTCCGGTCCCGATCCAGCCTGAGCGCAGCGAGTCGACAACCTCGGCGATCTCAGCCTCGCCGATCAGGGGACTGCCGAAGACAAGGAAGTTGTCTCGCAAGGTGGCTCGTTACAGGTGATCCCCGGCCCGCGCACGCGGTGCGGGCGGCATGGTAGGCCTCATGCCGGCGCTAAGTGTGCTCTTAGCCTCGTTAGCGCCGTTAGAGCCCGCGTTGATGTTATGCGACCATCGGATGTGAAGATGGCCACGCTCGAGCGCACCGCAGCCGCCTCGGAGCCCTCCCCGGCGCCGCGTCTTCCCCCGGGACCGCGCCTGCCCCGGATCGTCCAGACGGCGGGGTTCATGGTCGCGGCGCCTCGGTTCATCGACGCCTGCCGGCGCCGGTACGGCGACGTGGTGACGTTCAGGACCCTGTTTGACGACCGGTTTGTCATGGTGTTCCACCCCGAGCTGGTCAAGGAACTGTTTCAGGGACCCGGCGAGCAGCTGCGCGCCGGCGAGGCGAACGCCATGCTCGGTCCCGTCGTGGGCGAGCGCTCGGTGCTGCTGCTCGACGGCGGGGAGCACCTGCGCCACCGCCGATTGATGCTGGGGCCGTTCCACGGCCGGCGGATGCAGGCGTTTGCCGCGGCGATGCGCTCCTCAGCCGACCTCGAGATCGATTCCTGGCCGGTCGACGCGCCGTTCCCGCTCCTGCCCAGCATGCAGTCGCTGACCCTGCGGGTGATCATGCAGGCCGTGTTTGGGTACGAGCCGGGGCCCGAGGAGGAGGAGCTCCGGCGCCGGTTGCGCGCGATGGTCGAGCCGCTCGCCGAGCCGCGGGGGATGATTCTCCTGGCCGCGCTGCCGCTCCTGGGCCGGCGGGGCGCGGCGGTGAACGACCGCTTCGCGCGCGCGCGGCGCGAGGTCGACGAGGTGCTCTACGCCGAGATCGCCCGCCGGCGGCGCGACGTGGACGCCCTCGAGGAGCGCGACGACGTGTTCTCGGCGCTTTTGCTGGCCCGCGACGAGGACGGGCAGGGGCTTTCCGACCTCGAGGTGCGCGATGAGCTGATGACGCTGCTCCTCGCCGGGCACGAGACCACCGCCACCGGCCTGGCTTGGTGCTTCGATCTGCTGCTGCACGCGCCGGCTGTCCACGCGCGGACGCTGGGTCGGGAGGAACGCTACCTCGACGCCGTGGTCAAGGAGTCGCTGCGGATCCGGCCGGTGATACCAGGCGTGGGCCGGGTGGTGCGCGGCGATCCATTCCCGCTCGGCGACTACGTGATCCCGCCCGGAATCGAGATCAATCCCTCGATCCGCCTGATCCACCGGCGCGAGGATCTTTATCCGGACGCCGAGGCGTTTCGGCCCGAGCGCTTCCTGGGCGAGAACCCCCCCGACACCTACACCTGGATCCCGTTCGGCGGCGGCACCCGCCGCTGCCTCGGCGCCTCGTTCGCGCTGATGGAGATGCGGATCGTGCTTGACCGCGTGCTCGAGCGCACCGCGCTACGCGCGGCCAACCCTAAGCTGGCCGAAGTCCAGTTTCGGGCGATCACGCTGGCGCCACGCGATGGGGTGCGGGTCGTTCAGGACGGCCCGCCGGCCCCGGCGCAGTCGAACTCATCGGTGTGATCGCACCTCTATGGCCCTGGTCGCCACCGGCCGTGCCGGATCGCGGATCCACTCGCTCCACGATCCCACGTACAGCGCGCCGGCAAAGCCGGCCAGCTCGAGCGCCAGCACCTCGTGCGCGGCGGTGACCCCGGAGCCGCAGTAGGCGCC
>JAFASQ010000022.1 GCA_019244395.1 Solirubrobacterales bacterium
CACCCCTACGCCGCGCGGCGTCAGCTCCTGCTCGAGCCAGTCGGCGATCTGCACGGTCATCCGCTCCTGGATCTGGAGATCGCGAGCGAAGAACTCCACCGCGCGGGCGAGCTTCGACAGGCCGATGATGCTGTCTCCGGGGAGGTAGGCGACATGGGCCACGCCGTGGAACGGCAGCAGGTGATGCATGCACAGCGTCTGAAACGAGATGTCCCGCACCAGCACGAGCTCGTCGTAGCCCTCGTTGGGAAACACGGTCGCCCCGAACTCGGCGGGGGTCACGAGCTCCGCGAACGAGGCGACCACGCGCCGGGGCGTCTCGAGCAGATCGGGCGCAGCGGGATCGGCGCCGATCGCCCGCAGCAGGTCGCGGGCGGCCCGCTCGGCCGCCGCGAGATCGAGCTTCGAAGCGTCGACGACACGCCCGGGCGTCGCCGGCGCGACGCCGCGCCGATCTCCGTCTCCGCGGTTCATCAGCCCAGCCTAACGGTCAGCCGCGTGGCGAGTTCGACGAGCATGCGGACGCCATAGCCGCTCGCCCCACGGCCGAACGCGTCACCCCGATCCTCGTCGAGCAGCGCCGGGCCGAGCATGTCGACGTGGGCCCACGGTCCCTCGCCGGCAAACTGCGCCAGGAACGTCGCCGCCACGATTGGGAAGCCGAAGCTCTTGCCCGCGGTGTTGCGAAGGTCGGCGACGGTCGAGTCGATCAGCACCCGGTAGCGCGGGTGAAGCGGCCACGGCCAGGCCAGGTCACCGCTTAAGTTGCCGGCCTGCACGACCGCATCGCGCCACGCTTCATCCGGCGCGAATACGCCGGCGTAGAGGTCGCCCATGCCGGCACGCATGGCCCCGGTGAGGGTGGCGAGATCGACGACGTGCGTGGCGCCGTCGCGGCGCGCGTACCACAGCGCATCGGCCAGGATCAGCCGCCCTTCCGCGTCGGGGTTGTTCACCTCGACGGTGATGCCGGCCGCCGTGGTGATCACGTCGGTAGGCCGGATCGCAGTGCCGCTCAGCATGTTCTCGCAGGCGGGGACGATCCCGGTGACCGACAGCGGTAGCCCGAGCTCGGCGATCGCGCCCAGCGCGGCCAGGACCGCGGCGCCGCCCGCCATGTCCGCTTTCTGACGCACGATGTCGTGCTGCGGCTTGAGGAAATAGCCGCCGGTGTCGAACGTCACGGCCTTGCCGACGAGCGCGAGCCGCGGCGTCGCCGGGGCGTCCGGCGGTGCGTGCCGCAGGACGATGAGCCGCGGCCGGATCGGGCTGCTCCCGCCGACCGCGGCCAGCGCGCCGAGACCCTCCTCGGCGGCGTCGATGGTTTCGCTCGCCAGACGCGGAATCGCGGCCGCGCGCTCCGCCAGACCCGCGGGGGTCATCAGGTTCGCCGGCGCGTCGACCAGCTCGCGGGCGAGGTTCGTCCAGCTTGCCACAAGCGCCGAGCGCTCGGCGATCGGCGCGAGTTCCTCCGCGCAGCCGCAGATCACGAACCGTTCGACGCCGTGCCGCGGCTCCCCACTGCGCCAGCGCCGGCCGTCGTAGCCGCCGATAACGGCGCCTTCGGCGAGCGCCCGCACCTGCTCCTCGACGGCGAGGGGCAGCGACGGATCGAGCGCCCAGGCGACGGTCCCGCCACCGCGGCCGGCCCGCACGGCCCTCGCCGCGGCCGTTCGCAGCCCCTCGAGGTCGGGCTCGAGCGCCACGACGGCCAGCGGAACGCCCTCCCGGTACACGATCGCCACCGGGTCGGCGTCCGCCGCCGCGCGCTCCGGAGCGCCGAGCTGCGAGGCACGCTCTCCCACCGCAGCCGCGACGAGGTCGGCGCTGACCGAGCCCGGATCGGCAGTTGTTACCTTGATGACCATCGTCCAGAGGCTTTTTCAGCGACTTGACACGCGTGTGTAAGATGCGACCCGACGTTGAGCTCTAAGAGGGAGAGGCATCCTATGGTCTGGACGAAGCCGAAGTTTGAGTTCATCGAGATGTGCTCGGAGGTCACCTCCTACCTCTACCACCGGTAGGACCGTGAAGCAGGCGTGGCCTCTGGCATCTGCCTGAGGCTGCGCACCGCTTCCACCGCCGCGTGCACGTTCGGATCCTCGGCTCGGCCGCCGGCGGAGGCTTTCCGCAATGGAACTGTCGTTGTCCGACGTGCGAGGCCGCCCGCGCGGGCGTACGTGCGCGGCCGCGCACGCAGTCTTCGCTGGCCATCCGCGGCGGCGAGGGGCCGTGGTTTCTGGTCAATGCCTCGCCGGACGCGCGCCAGCAGCTCGAGGCGCTCACTAACCGCGACCTCGCCGGCGTGCGCGTGCCGCCGATCGCGGGCGTCCTCCTGACGGACGCCGAGATCGACCACACGGCCGGGCTTCTGCTCCTGCGCGAATCGGCGACGCCGGTGCGCGTGTACGGCGAGGCAGGGATCGAGCGCGCCCTCAGGCACGGATATCCGGTGCTGTCGATTCTTGAGCGCTACTGCGGCGCCGAGTGGCAGAACCTCGAACCAGAGCGCGCGACCGCCCTGGCAGGCTCGAGCCTCACGGTCGAGCCGTTCGACGTGGGCGGCGATGCCCCGCGCTACTTGGATGGCTCGGGCGTTGAACTCCGCGCGAGCGGGTTGGTCTTCCGCGACCGCACGGGCGGCGGCGTGGTCACCTACGTTCCCGGCCTGGCCACTCTGGACGACGACGTGGTCACCCGCTTCGCCGGCAGCGATCTCGTGCTCGTCGACGGCACCTTCTGGCGCGACGACGAGCTCGCCCGGCTCGGGATCTCGGCACGCAGCGCGCGTGACATGGGCCATCTGCCGCTCTCTGGGCCCGGCGGGACGCTCGAGGCGCTGGCCCGCCTGGAGCGACCGCGCAAGGCGCTTGTACACATCAACAACACCAACCCCATCCTGCTCGAGGACTCTCCCGAGCGGGCCGCCGTTCTGCGCGCCGGTGTCGAAGTCGCTTACGATGGACTCGAGGTCGAGCTGTGATCGAGACTGCCATCAGGCCGACGGGGGATGAGGAACCGCCCACCCTGCCGGCGCCGCCCGAGGAGTTCATCGCCATGCTGCGCGCCCAGGGGACGCGCTACCACAACCTACACCCGTTTCATCGCCGTATGGACGCCGGAGAGTTGACCCGCGAGGAGCTACAGCGCTGGGTCGCCAACCGCTTCTACTACCAGAAGTGCATCCCGCTCAAGGACGCGGCGATCCTCTCCAACTGCCCCGAGGTCGCGGTCCGGCGCCAGTGGATCCAGCGGATCGTCGACCATGACGGCACCAGCGAGGGATCCGGCGGTATCGAGTCCTGGCTGCGACTCGGCGAGGCGCTCGGCGTCTCACGCGATGGGCTCGAGTCAGAGTGCGACGTCCTCCCCGGCGTACGCTACGCGGTCGACGCTTATGTGAACTTCGCGCGCCAGAGGCCGTGGATCGAAGCGGTCGCCTCGTCGTTGACCGAACTGTTCGGTCCGGCCGCCATCAAGGTGCGGCTCGACGCGCTCGAGCGTCACTACTCGTGGATCGACCCCGCCGGCCTCGACTACTTCCGCACGCGATTGGTGCAGGCTCCACGGGACGCGCAGTACGCGCTCGAGCTGGTGGTAGAGCGTTGCGGCACGCGTGGGCAGCAGGACGCTGCGGTGCGGGCACTGCGATTCAAGACCGAGGTACTGTGGGCGCAGCTGGACGCCATCGAGCACGGCGACCCGCAGCCGCACGGCACCGGGGCATGACGCGTCCCCGCCTAGCCACCGGGGCGCGGCTGCGCTATGACGAGGTGCGCGAGGAGCACCTGCTGCTCGTCCCTGAGGGAGCAGTGCGGCTCAACCCGACGGCGGTCCAGGTGCTCGAGCTGTGCGACGGCGAACGCTCGGTCGAGGAGATTGTCGGCGTTCTGAGCACACGGTATGACGGGGCGGATGTAGGTGAGGACGTCCGGGGGCTGGTCGAAGCCATGGCGCAGAAAGGGCTGCTGGTTGATGGCAGCGCCTAAGCCGTTCACGCTGATCGCCGAGCTTTCCTACCAGTGCCCGCTGCATTGCCCGTACTGCTCCAACCCGGTGGACATCGGTCATCCGAAATATCGCGGGGAGCTCGAGACCGAGGATTGGATCCGCGTCTTTGGAGAGGCGCGCGGGCTCGGCGTGCTCCAGCTCGCGCTAACGGGCGGTGAGCCGATGCTGCGCCGCGACCTCGTGCAGCTGTGCGCCGCGGCACGCGACGCGGACCTCTACTCGTCGCTGATCACCGCGGGCACCCTATTCACGCGCGAGCGCGCCGAGGCCTTGAAGGCGGCCGGCCTGGACCACGTGCAGATCTCGATCCAGAGCCCGGACCGGGAGGAGAATGACCGCATCGGGGGCAACCGATCGTTTGAGAAGAAGATCGCCGCCGCACGCGCCGCCCGGGAGCTCGACTTCCCGCTGACCATCAATTGTGTGCTGCACCGCCAGAACCTCGACCGAATCGAGGAGCTGCTCGATCTGACCCTCGAGCTCGGGGCACAGCGACTCGAGCTCGCCAACACCCAGTACTACGGCTGGGCGGTGGTTAACCAGGAGGCGCTGATGCCGACGTGGCAGCAGCTGCGGCGGGGCGAAGAGGCGGTCAAGCGCTTCCGCGAGCGCGTCGGGAACAAGGTCGACGTCCTCTGGGTGCTCCCCGACTTCTATGAGGATCTGCCCAAGCCGTGCATGGGCGGCTGGGGTCGCACCGCGATGGTTCTCGCGCCGAATGGCGACGTGCTGCCGTGCCAGGCAGCCTCGACGATCCCCGGGCTCGAGTTCGCCAACGTCCTTGAGCATCCGCTCGAATGGATCTGGAACGAGTCGGACGCGTTTGCGCGCTTCCGCGGAACCGGCTGGATGCAGGAGCCGTGCCGATCCTGCCCGCTCGGTCGCCAGGAGGTGGATTGGGGTGGCTGCCGTTGCCAGGCGTTGCGGCTGACCGGCGACGCCGCGGCGACCGATCCCGTCTGTCGGCTCTCGCCGAATCACGAGCTCGTCGTGTCGGCGCGCGAGTCGGCGCAGACGGAAGAGTTCCTCTACCGCACGACGAAACGGCCACACGGCTCGGATGTGGGGGGCGCGCGCGCCAGTTCGGCAAACTATTTCTGATGGCGCAGGACAACAAGATGATCGTGGACCCGTACATCCCGGCCGGGGCGGGCGGTCTCAGCGTGCCCGTCGCCGATCGCTCCGAGCTGTCGATTTTCCCGCGGCTTTCGACGTACTCCCAGATCGTGGCCAAGCTTCAATGGGAGCCGACGAGCATCGATCTCGCCGCCGACGCCCGCGCGTGGCCTGAGCTCCCACTCGAGCGCCGCCGGCGCCTGACCACGCTGCTCGCCGGCTTTCGCGTGGCCGAGGACGCCGTCGCCGAGCACCTCACCCCGTTCGCCGACGTGGCCGAGCACGTGGACACCATGATGATGTGGATCTTCTTCCTGCAGCGCCGCGACGAGGACCGCCACGCCCTGTTCTTCGATCGCGTCGCCGCCGAGGTGCTCCAGCTGCCCGGAGATACCCCGGCTGAGCGGCGGGCCGCGGCGCGTGAGCACGTTCCGCCTGCGCTGCTCGAGCTGTTCGAGGTGCGTCTGCCCGCCGCGGCGGCAGACTTGGCCGCACAGCGCACCGGCATCCTCGATGGCGTCCGGCTCTACCACATGGTGCTCGAGGGGGCCGTCTTCACCGCGGGCCAGCGCGCGCTGCTCGACGACCTGGCCGACGGCGCCCTGCCCGGCGTGCGCGAGGGCGTGGAGCATGTCGAGCTCGACGAGCGCTGGCACGTCGGTTTCGGAGTGCGCTGCCTGACCGAGGCTCAGGATCGCGAGACCCTCCTCGACCACGTGCTGGCCCGAGCCACCCAGGCGGCGGCCGCCTGGGGGGACGCGGTGCCCGCCGCAACGCGGGAGTTCGCCGTGACCCTGTGCCGGCGTCGGCTTTCGATAACCGGGCTCGTCGAGGCCTCGACCGCGGCCTAAACCCCTACAGCGGCCTGGAACTGCGGGCGCCGATCGGCGCGGAGGCCGATGTGGGTTCTCAACCTACCGGTGTACCGGCTGCCGGGCCGGGTAAAAACGCCGTATTTCCAGGACACCTACGGTCTCGTAGCTATGAACGGCTTACGGCCCAAGAGGTAGGGCAGGTACACATGAGGTATCTCACCGACGGAACGCACCTATACGAAGTCGCGTCTCAGCGAACTGTCGAGAACTTCGGGTTGACGCGCGGCGTCATCCGTTACGTGATCATCCGGGACTGCGTCAGCGAGGCGACAGCGACGATCGACGACTTGCAGCTGGCCGCGTTGTCCGAAGTCAGGTGAAGGCCACCGGCCCTGCATGGGGCCGGATTCAGGTTGAGATGGCGATCGCCACCGCGAGGTAGGCGACGTACAGGCCGGTCAGCGCTGCGCCTTCGATCCGGCCCAGCTTTCTGCGCGCGACCAGCAGCGCAGCGAGGATCGCCGGGCTGACCGCCGCCACCGGCAAAAAGAAGTGAGTGGTGTCATGGCCGAGCGTCAGCGGCTTGACGAGCGCGATGATGCCGGCATTCAACGCCGCGAAATGAACCACGGTTCCGGCGATGTTGCCGAGGCCTATCTCGGAGCTCTGGTCATCCTCCCAGAACCCCGAGTCTTCCCGGGACACCGCCCCGCCGAGCCTCCTCCCGCGCCCGAGAAGCTCGCCGGCGGTGAGTCGGCTGACCGCTCAGCGACCCCTCCCGGCCCGCGCCACGGCGGATGCGTAGCATCACGGCCATGCCAACTACTCAAACAATCCTGGATTCGATAGACAAGCGACTGCGCGACATCAACGCGGAGATCGAAACGCTGACGGCTGCGCGCTCCGCGCTCGACGGCGAGCACGGCAGCGCAACCCGGCGTCCCAGCGCCGCGGCACGGTCGAGCGCCCAGCGCAGCCGACGGCGGCCGGGGCGGCGCGCCCGTCGCGCCAAAGCGGTCGAGGTGGTGCCCGCCGGCCGACTCGAGTTGCTGCTCTCCGAAGGTGACGGCCTCACCACATCGACACTCGTCGAGCGAACGAACGGCGATCGCGATCAAGTGCTCACCCTGCTACGGGAGCTGGAGGCGGCTGGGCGGGTCCGCAGGACCGGCCAGCGCCGCTCGACGCGCTGGCACGCGATCACCGACGAGGACCGGATCCGCGAGCGTGCGGCCGAACTGGCAGCACGCAGCACGCGGGCGGCCTAGGAGGAACTCATGGTCAAGCTCGTGGTTTGCTACGGCGCGCCGGATGACCCGGCCGCGTTTGATCGGTACTACGCCGAAACGCACGTCCCTCTGGTGCACAAGATCCCGAACCTCCGCCGCTTCGAGGCCGGGAAGGTCCTCGGAACCCCCGACGGCTCTGCGGCGCCGTATTACTACATCGCCGAGCTCTCGTTCGACACCCCCGAGGACCTCCAGGCAGCGATGGGCAGCCCCGAGGGACAGGCGACAGGGGAAGACGTCGCGAAGTTCGCCAGCGGCGGCGCGACGCTCATGGTTGCCGAGACCTAAACCCAGCCGAGCCGCGGGCCTCGCGACTTCGCGAGCGGTTCCGGGTCATCGCGATCAGCCGGGACGGCAAGCGGGTAATCCGCACCGGCAGGGGTACCCGGCGGCGCGTCGAAAGTGACGTGCGCACGCCGTGAGCGCATGCACGTCAACGTCCGAGTAGACCGAGAGAGTTGCCGATGACCGAGAAGCCGACCACGCCCGCCCGTAAGCGTCGACCTGCGCGCAAGCCCGCGACGAGGCAGCGTAAGCCGACTCACCGCGAGATCTCCGTGCGGGCCTACTTCATTCATCTCGAGGAGCCCGGCTCCGATCAGCTCCGGAACTGGCTTCGCGCGGAGCGCGAGCTGACCGCGGCATGAGGTAGTCGCCCCCGCCGGCCAGGGACGGCCGGCGGAACGCTACGGCCAGACGTCGCTCAGCGATCGTGCGCGGGCGCGGGCGCGGGCGCGGCAGCGTACTCCTCGTCGGTGACGTGCTCGCGCCAGGTAACTGGACTGCCCGAGTCGTCGGCCTCCTGGATCGCGAGGTGCGTCATGAAGCGAGCCGGAGTGGCGCCGTGCCAGTGGTCCTCCCCGGGCTCGAAATAGACACGGTCGCCGGGGCGGATGACTTCGACCGGGCCGTCGCGGCGCTGGCAGAGGCCGACGCCTTCGGTGACCCAGATGGTCTGGCCGAATGGATGGGTGTGCCAGGCGGTCCGGGCCCCAGGCGTGAAGTGGACGCTCGCCGCGGCGACGCGCGAGGGCGGTGACGGCGTCGCGACCGTGTCGATGAAAACCGTGCCGGTGAACCAGTCGCTCGGCCCGGCGTTGGTCTCGAGTGAGTTCCGGGTGATCTGCATTTCGTGCTCCTTCGACTGTTCAGGCGTAGATCGGGGATTGATGCCATCGTAGGTGAGCCGACTGGAGCGGCGCATGATCTGAGAGCGCCCTGTCCCGGGAAGAGAGTGTTCGGAGACTCCTGGTTGCGCCCGTTGCTCACCAAAGTGGTCGAGACCGCTATCGCCGCCGGGCCAAGCCGCGCCGCCGCCGGCGCCCGGCGCCGCTCACCGCG
>JAFASQ010000027.1 GCA_019244395.1 Solirubrobacterales bacterium
CCGGGGTGTCGGCCGGAGTGTCGCCGATGCTGTTGGACGCCGGCTGGCACGCCGACGTGCTCCCGGGGCAGACGCTCCAGCCGGGCTGGAACACCGTCACCTTCACCATCCCGCCCGGCGTGACCGGCATCAACGAGTTAGGCATTCAAGTTAACGACGGCAGCGGCTGGAACGGAGCGTTAGTGCTCGATTCCGTAGCGTTCTGAACCGCCGCGCGCCGGGCCCTCCTGAGCCTGCACGGTCGCCGCGGTCCTCGGCACGTAACTCGTGCATGACCCGATGAGGCTGGCGAACGCATCCAGGGCACGCTCATCAGCAACAGCAGCGCGCTGTGCGACGGGATGACCGCGATCGGGAGCGCGATGATTCTCGGTGACGACTTCGTGATCAGCTTCGCCTCCAACGCCCCCACCACGGTCAAGATCACCGGCGGGACGGGCATCTACCGGCACGCGCACGGCACCATCGTCGCGAAAACCGTGGCCAACAACACTGACCTGACGATCAAGGTCAGCTTCTAGGACAACGGCGCCGCGGGTCGGTACCGTGCTGGGAGGCGGCGTTGGGCGCCACTTCACGGACGGAACCGCTGCGGCCTTCGCGTCTGCCGAGGCGGGGTCTGTCAGCCCCTAGCTGACCGGACCCACTGCAGCCGACGCCGCCCGGACCGTCGTTCCGCCGACGAGCGAGTCGTTTGACGCAGGTCACGCCGCTCGCAGGCGCCGGCGGGACACGAACCGGCCTACGGACCGCGGGACCCGGAGCGAGGTCGAACTCCGGTCGCTCGTCGTGTGTGGAATCGCGGCGCCATGTCGCTTCTCGGCATCGTGGCGAAGATCGCGAGCGCGCTCAAGGGCGAGCAGGTAAGTCAGCTGGGGGTTCATCTCATCCTCCTGGCAATCAGTTGATATCCGCCTCGCGGCTGTGCGCGATCGGCGCATCCGGCGTTAGAGAGATAGTCCCCCGCCCAGGAGCGACGGCCAAGGCACCCTAGGGTGAGGCTTACTCACCCTGCCGGGGAGCGCCGCGGTCGCCGGCCGTGGGGTCGCTTCACGCGGCTCATTCCCACATCGCAGCCGGCCGCCGCTGCGAGTCCGGCGAGGCAGACCTGGAGCCGGTGTCATTCTCAGCGCGAGGCATGTTCAACCGCTTGGGGTGTCATGATCCGGGCCGCGGCACGACGCTCAACGTGAGAGGAGCTGAGATGCACGCGGTGCTAATCGAGGTGGATGTCGCCGGAGTCGATCGCGACCAGGGACTCGCGGTCCTTCGTGAGCAGATCGTGCCGGCGATCAGGGCGCTACCGGGTTTCCAGTCGGGATCGTGGCTGACCGGCGGGACCGACAACATGGGCCTGTCACTGACCTTGTGGGACAGCGACGACAACGCCCGCGCGATGGCCAACCGCTTCGGACCGGGGTCAAGCCCGAGCGAGAGCACGTCCGTTGCCCGGTGCGAGGTGCGTGAGGTTGCCACCACGGCATGACAACCCCGCCGGGAGTCCGGCACGTCGCGACACGCCGGCGAAGCGCACCCGCGCGCCCCTGGCGCTCGAGCGAGCAGCACCCAGCGCTAGGCAGGCGGTGCGCGGAAACCGCGGAGCCTCGCGATCGCCGACGCGGCCACGAGGGCGGGGCGGACGGCCCACTGCGGCCCGGCGAGGCGGAACGTATCCTGGTGTTCCCTTGCCAGGGCCGCGAACGCGAGCGGCTTGGGCTGGCCATCCTGATTGACCCAGTCAGTGCCCTGGAGAGCGGCGAGCCCGCGGAACCACTGTTCGGTTCTGCCCCCCGGTCGGGTCTCCCACCGCGCCCGTGCGGCTTCGCCGCTCGGGTTCCACATCCGGTGCGCCGTGTTCGGCAGGATGTCGAGCAGCTCGCCGGTAGTGAGCTGTCGTCGACGACCGCCGACCTCGACATGCAGGGCGCCGGCAAGGATCTCGAAGTGCTCGGTTTGCGCGGTGGCTGTCGCGCAAACGGTTTCCGTCCGGGCGGCCCGGTGGGATTCCGGTCATGCCCCAGAACTTCATCGATTGTGATCGTGAGCAGGCGTTCTTGATGCCGCCGTCGTTGCGGGACTGGCTGCCGGCCGATCACTTGGCGTGGTTTGTGATCGAGAGTGTCGATCGGCTCGATCTGGAGGC
>JAFASQ010000064.1 GCA_019244395.1 Solirubrobacterales bacterium
GCGTCCTCCGGATGATGTCGCGGCCGGCGCATCAAGCGAGGCACGGATGCTGAGCGCGCCGTCGCCGCGACGCCATTGTGCGGCCGGGCATCCGGGCCCGGCCGGGGTGCGCGCAGTGTCCGGACGGGGAACCGGGCCCCACGGACGTCGAGCGAAGCGAGACCTCTAAGCCCGGGCGCCCGCGCGGTCGGAGCGAACCGGCCGCGGTGTGATCGGCCGGACCGCCGTTTCGCGAGGCGTCCGCCGAGGCAACGTCAGACTCAGGGCCAGCGCCGTGAGCGGCAGGATCGCGATCGTCTCGAATACCGCGCGCAGCCCGGCCGAGTCGCCCAGGATCCCCAGCAGCGGCGCCCCTACGCCCCCGAGCCCGATCGACAGGCCGATCGTGACCCCCGCGGAGACGCCGAGGCGTCCTGGCAGGTACTCCTGACCCATCACGATCGTGACCGCGAACGTGGCGACCGTGGCCGCGCCGGCCAGTGCGGCGAACAGGAGACCGAGCACCGGCCCGGATAGCAGGAAGGCCGCGACGAGCGGCGGGATCACGCACATCGAGCCAACCAGCACCGGGCGGCGGCCGAAGCGATCGGCAAGCGGCCCGCCGGCGAGCGTCCCGGCGGCTCCACCGAGCAGCATCGCGGTCAGCGCCGCGTTACCGAGCGCCTTGCTCGCGTGCAGGACGTTGACGTAGTAGAGCGGAATGAAGGTGACCAGGCCGAAGTACACGAAGGAGCGCAGCGCGATCACTCCGGCCAGGCGCGTGAACGGACCCCACGCCTCGGCGTGCTCCTCGTCTTGCACCCGGCCCTCGCGGATGTCGGTGCGAAACCGGATCAGGCGCGGCAACTCGGTCACGAGCACGAGCGCGGCAAGACCGGTGGGGATCATCACGAATACGGTCCCGGCCAGGCCGAAGGCCAGGAGCAGGGGCGTGACCAGGACCGGGCCGAGAGCGAACCCGACATTCCCGCCCACGCTGAACAGGCTCATGCCGCTGGCCCGGCGCGCGCCCGAGACATAGTTGGCAAAGCGCGATCCCTCGGGGTGAAAGGCCGCCACGCCGAGGCCGCTCAGGACCACGGCGGCCAAGGTCAGCCCGTAGGTGCTCGCAAGGCCGGCGAGCGCCACCCCCAAACCGCCGAGCGCAGGGCCGAGCGGCATCAGCCACGGCAGCGACAGCCGATCCGAGACATAACCGAACAGCGGCTGGATGATCGAGGAGGAGATCGTGGCGGCCAGCACGAGCGCCGAGGCGGCCGCATAGCTCAGGTGGTCGTGGACGATCAGGAACGGCAACAGCGCCGGGATCGAGCCCTGCGCGATGTCGGTGAACATGTGGCCGCCCGATAGGACGGCCATGGCCCGGCGGTCAACGCCGCCGGTTGCCGGGCGTTCAACGCGGGCGGTCGCCTCGCGGTCAACGCCGGCGGTCGCCGGGCGGTCAACGCCGGCGGTTGCCGCACTCACGCGTCGAGCTCCGCCAGACGCGTGTGAATCCTTCCGCGCTTGTCGAAAAGCTCGGACTCGAGTTGTTCGAGCTCGTGCCGCCGGTGGCGCACCAGATCGAGTTGATTGGCGATGTGCCCGAGCGCCTGCTCGAGCATGCGCTTGATCTCGGCGGGGTCCTCGGTCTGCTGGATCTCGCGCCTCAGCTGCGCCCGAGCATCCTCGGCCTCGAGCAGCGCCGAGACCTCGTCGAGCGTGAGGCCGAGCAGGTCGCGCAGCCGCATGATCTCGCGCACCCGTTCCACGTCGGCCTCGCTGTAGTTGCGGTGCTTGCCCTGCTCGCGGTCTTGTGCGCCCGGGAGCAGCCCTATCTCCTCGTAGTAGCGGATCGTGCGCGGTGTGGTGCCGAGCATCTCGGCCACCTCGCCGATCCGCAGCGGCTTGACCGTCGTCGTGCTCACGCCGCCGCCTCCTCGGGACGATTCGGCGCGCCCGACGGCTCGAGGTCCCGCACCTGGCCCCGGGCATGGGCCGGCCGCGCGGCCGAGATTGCCGCACCGAGCAGCGAGATGCCGGCCAGGCACCACAGCGCGGTGTGCATGTTCGACATGAAGGGCACCAGCTGGGCGTTCGAGATGTGGTTGGCCAGGCCACTGAACACGGCGAACAGGACGGTCTTCGGCACCGAGGAGGTGACCACCGCGATCACGAACGCGATCGAGATGACCGCGCCGGTGTTCTGGACGAGCACGCGGGCGCCGGCCGCGATCCCGCGGCGGTGCGGCGGGACGGTGCCCATCATCGCCGCCGTGTTCGGCGAGTTGAACATCCCGGATCCGATCCCGACGATGAACATGTACGCGCAGGGGGCGATGTAGGACGTGTCTCTTTCCAGGGTCGTCATCAGGGCGAGACCGACCGCCTGCACGAGCATGCCGGCTACGGCCATGCCTCGCGAGCCGCGCCGGTCGGCCCAGATCCCGGCGAGCGGCGAGGAGATCAGCATCCCCAGCGCCAGTGGCGCGAGCTTGATCCCGGCCAGAATCGGCGAGTCGCCCTGGACGCCTTGGAAGTAGAAGACGAACACGAACATCAGCGCGAACCGAGCCAGGCCGTTGGTGAACGCCGCCAGCGACGCCGCCGAGAACAGCCGGCTCTTGAAGATCGATAGGTCGAGCATGGGCGCGCGGACGTGGCGCTCGATCAGGACGAAGCCGGGAAGCAGAACGGCCGCGGCGATCAGGCTCCCGATCACCGCCGGATCGCCCCAGCCGGAGATCCCGCCCTTGGAGATCCCGTACACCAGGCCGGTCAGGCCGATGAGGAACGTGATCGTGCCCAGGACGTCGAAGCTGGTGTCCTCCGAACGACCGGTGATCTCGTGCAAGACGAGCGCCGCCCAGGCGCTGCCGGCGAGGGCAAACGGCACGTTGAACCAGAACACCCAATGCCAGGAGATCGCCACCAGCGCACCCCCGAGCACGGGGCCGATCACCAGCCCGATCGCGGCCACCATCGTGTTGGTGCCCATGGCCAGCCCGAGCTGCTCGCGCGGGAAAGCGTCGGTGACGATCGCCGCGGCGTTAGCGAACAGGAAGGAGCCGCCGATGCCCTGGAGGATCCGCCACACGATCAACTCGGTGCCGCTGCCGGCGAAACCGGCGCCGAGCGACGTGAGTGCGAAGAGCACGAATCCGCCGATGTAGGCCTGCTTGCGGCCGAACTGGTCCGACAGCCGGCCGGCGCTCAGCACCAGCACGGTCGAGGCGATCATGTAGACGAGGATCACCCACACCAGCTCGAGCAGGCTGGTGTGCAGGCTCCGCTCGAGGTCGGGCAGGGCGATGATGAGCGTGCCCGAGTTGATCGTCGCCAGCAGCATGCCGAGGCTCGTGCACGAGAGCGCCCACCATTTGTAGGAGTCGTGCCCGGCGTGGACGCCGATTCTCCGAGCCCGTTCCGCATGCGTTGCTGACATGATCCTCCGAATCTGATTCTTACGTAAACGTCAGAATAGCAGATGCGGACGCGTGTTGCCGACCCGTGCGGGTCGCGCACCGGTCCTGTACGTTGCCGACGCGTGCGGGTCGCGCACCGGTCCTCCCGGGATGCCATGCTTCTCGCACCCGATGGACTACTGGGACGCTCTCTTCGCATTCCTGGCGGCGATGGCGCTCGCCGCGGTGCTGACCCCGCTAGTCGGCCGGCTCGCGTGGCGCGTCGGCGCGGTGGTGATGCCAAGCGAGCGCGGGCTGGCTGAGCGCCCGACGCCGGCTTTCGGTGGCCTGGCCATCCTCGTCGGCGTGCTGGTGGCCGCCGCTTTCTGGCTGCCGACGACGATCAACCTGCATCACACCGCCGGCACCGCACCGGGTTCCGGCGGCACGGTCCACACGTGGACGGTCATCGTCGGCGCATGCCTGATCACGCTGGTCGGCGCGATCGACGACATCCGGCCCCTGGCCCCACAGTGGAAGCTCTTGGGACAAGTCGCGGCGGCGGTGATCGCGGTGGAGGGCGGCGCGGTCGTCACCGACGTGACGTTCCCGTTCATCGGGACGCTCCAGCTGCCCAACACCGGCGGCGTCCTCACGGTGATCTGGCTCGTGGGCTTGATGAACGTCGTGAACTTTTCCGACGGCATCGACGGCCTGGCCGCGGGGTTGTGCACGATCGACGGCATCGCCTTCGCGATCATCGCGTTCGACCTGCACGTGAGCGGCGCCGGCGTGCTCGCCGCGCTGACCGCGGGCGCGGCGCTTGGCTTCCTGTTTCATAACTTCTATCCCGCCTCCGTATTCATGGGTGACTCGGGAGCGAACCTGCTCGGTTACCTGCTCGGGGTAGTGGCGGTGATCGGCTCGATCAAGACCGGCGCGGTGGTGACGCTGGTGGTGCCGCTGATCGTGCTCGCAGTGCCGTTCCTCGACACCGGATTCGTCCTCGCCAAACGCCTGAAGTACAAGCGCAAGCCCTGGTCGGCCGATGCCAATCACTTCCACCACCGGATGTCGCGCATGGGCTTCAGCCGACGCCGGACCGTGGCCTACCTGTATGCCTGGACGCTGCTACTCGCCGGCGTGGCCGTCGCGCTTCGCTTCATCCCCTACTCGAACCACCGGGGGAGCTATCACCTCGGCTGGCTCCTGGTGATGGCGGCCATCGGGGTGGTCGCGCTCGCCGCCAGCGTGTACCTCATCTACCTGCTGGAGATCTTGAAGTTCAAGAGCCGGCGCACCAGGGAGTTGCGCAACGCCGAACCCGCGACGACCGAGCACGAGATCGACGAGCGCGTGCAGCGCGAGGTCGAGACCGGGGAGTTCGAGCGGGTGGGTTAGTTTGGGGGCTGCTCCAGCCGACACCCAACCTGCACGCGACGCCCGGCTGAGCGGCCTCACCCGAACCGAGAAGGCGCTGTTCGCGGCGGTGGCCGTGCTCACCGTCCTCGCGGGCGTGACCCGGTATGCCCACGGCGTCTCGCGTGTGACCGCTTTCGTCCTGGCCACGCTGGCCCTGGCCGGCATGGCCTGGGTCATCGCGCTCGCCACCGAGGAGGTGGGACAGCGCCTCGGCACCGCGGTCACCGGCGTGATGCAGTCGACGGTTGGCAATCTGCCCGAGTTCTTCGTGGTGATCTTCGCCCTGCAGGCGGGCGACCGGGTGGTGGCCGAGACCGCCATCCTCGGCTCGATTCTGGTCAACGCGCTGCTCGTGCTCGGGCTGGTGATCGTGGCCGGCGCGCTGCGCGAGCGCCGGCGGGACGGGATCATGCGCTTCAACCCGCGGCTGCCCAACGACACGGCCACGCTGCTGCTCGTCTCCTCGTTCATCATCGTGCTCATCGGGCTCACGCACGGCGCGAGCGATCCGGCCAGCCGTCACGCGAAAACGATCTCGATCATCGGCGCCGTGGTCATCCTGGCCGTGTACGCGACTTGGCTGCGCCAGTACCTGACCACGCCCCAGCCCGCCGAGACCCACGTTCGCGGCCAGCCCCGCCTGCGTCTCGCCACCAGCATCGTCCTGCTCGTCGCCGCCGGCACCGCGTCCGCCTTCGTCTCGGACTGGTTCATCAACGCGCTGGAGCCCACGATCGGGACGCTCCACATCTCCAAGGCGTTCGCGGGGCTGGTAATCGTGGCCATCGCCGGCAACGCGGTCGAGCACGCGGTCGGCATCGTTCTCGCGGCCAAGGGCCAGGCCGACCTGGCCATCTCGGTGGTCAAGAACTCGGTGGCGCAGATCGCCGCCTTTCTCTATCCACTGCTCGTGCTGGTCTCGCTACTCACCGCCACCACGCTCACCTTCTCCCTGGCGCCCGTGTACATCGGTGCACTGATCGGGACCGCGGTGATCGTCTGGCAAATCACCGGCGACGGCGAAGCCAGCGTGTTCGAGGGCGCCGCGCTTGTCGCCACGTTCGTGATCCTGGCCACGGTGGCGGCGTTCGAGTAGCGGGCGCTTGGATCCGGGGGGTTTTCGGATCCGCCGGGTTCTGCGATTCCCGGGGGGTCTCCGATTCGCGGGGGTGCTCCGATTCGCGGGGGTTCTCGGATCCATGCTCGGATCCGTGGGGTTCCCGGATCCGCGGGTCCTCCGATCCGCGGGGTTCTCGGGTCCGCGGGGTTCTTCGATTCGCGGGGTTCTCGGATTCGCGCGGGTTTCGGATGCGCGGGGTTCTCCGATTCGCGGGTGGTCGGATTCGGGGGGCTAACCTGGGCCTAAGCCGGCCCAAGCCGACACTCGGCAGCGCGTCCCGGCCGAGTGTGCGGATTGCGGCCCCATGGCGTCCGTAAGTGCGCTCTGGGCGAGCGGGTGGTGCCGAGTGTGTGGTCAAGCCGGGCGATTCGCCACCCCACGCACCCCGCCGGCGACCAGGGCCGGGCGATTCGCCACCACCCCCCGGCGCGACCGGCGCCGACCAACCCGTCACCGCCACCGCCCGCCCCCTCACCGCCGCGGCCCGCCCGTCATCCCCGCGGTACACCAAGCCGCGCAGCTCACCAGGGTCTGTTACGGACCCCTACGGACCGACGTTCAGACGATCGCGGCCGCGCCGAGGCGCGCGTACAGCGGGTAGCGCTCGGCGATCGCCGCCGCACGCTCCGTCAAATCACCCCGCCGCTCCTCGAAGTCCTCCTGTCCGAGTGCCTCGGCGATGATCATCCCGACCTCGACGAAGTCCTCGAGCTGAAGACCGCGGGTGGCGAGCGCCGGCGTGCCGATTCGCAGCCCGCTTGACACCGCCGGCGGGCGCGGGTCGAAGGGCACCGCGTTGCGGTTGACCGTGATCCCGATCGAGGCCAGCCGGTCCTCGGCTTGCCGGCCATCGAGCGAGGACTCGCGCAGGTCGCAGAGCACCAGGTGAACATCGGTGCCGCCGGTCAAGACGCTCACACCACCACCGGCCCGCAACAGCTCGGCCGCCACCGCGCGGGCGCCCTCGACCGTCCGCTCCTGACGCTCGCGGAACGCCTCGGATTGCGCGATCCGCAGCGCCACCGCCTTGCCCGCGATGACGTGCTCGAGCGGGCCGCCCTGCTGGCCGGGGAACACCGCCGAGTCGATCAGCTTGGCGAGCTCCTCGCGGCACAGGATCATCCCACCCCGGCCGCCCCCGATCGTCTTGTGAATGGTGGTGGTCACCACGTCCGCGTAAGGGACCGGGCTCGGATGCAGGCCGGCGGCGACGAGGCCGGCGAAGTGCGCCATGTCGACGACGAGGTGGGCGCCGATCTCGTCGGCGATCGTCCGGAAGCGCTCGAAGTCCAGGAACCGCGGATAGGCCGACCAGCCGGCGAGGATCAGCTTGGGCTTGCGCTCCAGCGCGATCCGCTCTACCTCGTCCATGTCGATCCGGCCGGTCTCCCGATCCACGTGGTAGGGGGCGATGTCATATAGCCGGCCCGACACGTTGATCCGCATCCCATGCGTGAGATGGCCGCCGTGCGAGAGCTCGAGTCCCATTACGGTGTCGCCCGGCTGAAGCAGCGCGTGGTAGACGGCGACGTTCGCCTGCGCGCCCGAGTGTGGCTGCACGTTGGCGTGGTCGGCCCCGAAAAGCTCGAGCGCGCGCTTGATCGCCAGCCGCTCGGCCACGTCGACGTGCTCGCAGCCGCCGTAGTAGCGCTTGCCTGGATAGCCCTCGGCGTACTTGTTCGTGAGCACCGATCCCTGGCACTCCAGGACCGCCATCGGGACGAAGTTCTCCGAGGCGATCATCTCGAGCGTGCGCTGCTGGCGCTCGAGCTCCAGCGCGAGCACCTCGGCGATCTCCGGGTCGACCTCGGACAGAGGCCGATTGAAGAAGTCTGGCGGCAGATCGGCGGCGCTCACTCCGGCACGACCATAGCAACGGAATCGGTCATCGACGTTACCTCCGGGCGCACATTCGAGGGCTCAGTTCGCCGGGCCGCCACCACGGCCAGATCTCCCTGTTCCCACACCACACGCGGCGCGAATCCCGCCTCCGAGAGCCACCGCAGCTGGTCGCTCAACCGGCTCGGGCGGTCGTAACCAGGGGTCAGCGGAGTCGTCGCGGCGGCTGGCTCGGTGGGTACCACCACGTCACCCATCACGAACAAGCCGCCCGGTGCGAGCGCGGCATGCACCCGCCGGAACAGGCCGGCCTTCCCCTCCCCATCCAGGTGATGCACGCACAGGGCGCTCGTCACCAGGTCGAACGATCCCGCCGGCAGGGGCTCCTCGATCCGGCCGACGCGCAGCTCGACCCGCTCCGCCGGCAGTCCAGCCCGCGCCACCGCCAGCATCTGCTCGTTCTCGTCGATGCCGATCAGCGACGCGTTGGAATGGAACGCGAGCACGCGGCGCGCGGTCTCGCCCGTGCCGGTGCCCAGGTCCAAGATCCGCGCGGCGCCGCGGGCGGCCGCGCTGGCGCGTGCCACCTCGTCCTGCAACACGTCATACGCCGCCACGTCGGCCCGGATGGCCTGCGTATAGGAGCTCGCGTCGAAGTGGTACTGCCAGTGAAGCGCCTCGGTCAGCTCGCGCTCGCCCACCGCACCGGCGCGGACGAGCGACCACTCGCCTTCCGCCTCGTAGCGGCGCAGATCGACCACGGTGGACGGAGTCCCGGGCAGCTCGCCGCCGTCGATGGCCAGGTCCACGGCGGCGCGGAGCAGCGCCGGGACATCCTCGAAGCGGCGCGGATCCGGCCCACCCGCGCGGTTGGCGCTCGACTGCAGCACGGGCCGCCGGACGCCCGCCAGCCGCGGCAACGAGACGACCCTGACCCCTAGGGTTGACACGTCATCCCCGCAGGCCAGCGCAAACCGCCCCGCCGGATTCGGGACGAGTACGCTGACCGCGCCGGGCAGCCGGGTCATCGCCTGACGGGTTCGCTCTCCGAGCTCGGGTAGCGCATCGAGCGCGTCGTCCAGCCCGAAGAACATGACCGCCGAGGGTTTGTCCCGGCTCCGGCGCTTCAGCAGGTAAAGCCGCTCGACCGCGAACCGGTCCCCGGGGTCACAGGCCAGGCCGTACACGGTGTCGGCCGGGAACAGAACCAGCCCGCCGGCTCCGATGCACGTCTCGAAGGCTTCGCTGTCGTTCAACGTCGCGCCACCACGACGCGTTCGTGGCCGGCCAGGTCGCGCACCACCTCGACCGACCCGGCGAGCATCGCCGCGACCGCCGGCGCCTGACCGGCGCCGACCTCGAGGCCGAGCACCGGAACATCCGGGAGGCCGGCGATGACCCGCCGGATGACGTCGAGCCCGTCCGAACCGCCGAACAGCGCCGATATCGGCTCATACCGCGCCACCTCAGGCGGCAGCTCAGCGCCGTCGGGCACGTACGGAAGGTTGGCCAGGACGGCGTCGAAGCGCCGATCCACTCCGTCGAGCAGGTCGGCGCGCACAAACTCGACCTTCGAACCGAGCCGCATGCCGTTCTCACAAGCCACGGTCAACGCGCCGGGATCCATGTCGGTCCCGACCACCGTAAGGTCGGGCCGCTCGTCCGCCAGCGCAAGCGCCACCGCGCCGCTTCCCGTCCCGACATCGACCACGGAGGCGCCAAAGGGCAAGGTCAGCCCCACCTCGACCAGCAGCTCGGTCTCCGGCCGTGGGATTAGCGCGCGGCGATCCACGTGCAGCATGATCCACCTGAACGCCTTGCGCCCGATTATGTAGGCGACCGGCTCGCGCGCTGCCCGCCGCACGACCAACGCATCAAAGCGGGCCAGGGCCGAAGGGTCGAGCGCGGCCCGGGCGTCGAGCACGAGCCGCTCCCGTCCCACCCCTGACGCGTGCGCCAGGAGCAGCTCCGCATCGAGCCGTGGCGTGTCGCACCCCGCGGCGGCGAGCACGGCCGTCGCGTCACGCAGAGCCCCCGCGACCGTCGGTGCGGCTGCCGCCACCGCCGCCTCAGGCAACCGAAGCCTTCTCCTCCAGCCGCCGGCGCTTCTCGTCGTCCTGCAGCGCCGCAGTCAGCTCGTCGAGCTCGCCGATCAGGATCGCGTCGAGGTTGTGCAGGCGCATCCCGACACGGTGGTCGGTCACGCGCCGCTCCGGGAAGTTGTACGTGCGGATCTTCTCCGCGCGCTCGCCCGTTCCAACCTGCGCGGCC
Organism: Solirubrobacterales bacterium; assembly: GCA_019244395.1. GTDB lineage: Bacteria > Actinomycetota > Thermoleophilia > Solirubrobacterales > Solirubrobacteraceae > Palsa-465. Next base: position 10,036 of record JAFASQ010000064.1, read on the forward strand.
CGCGAGGCCGCCACCGCCGCCTGCTGCTCGGCCCGCGCGCGCTCGTAGAGCCGAGCTCGCAGCACCCGCATGGCGCGCTCGCGGTTTTGCAGCTGTGACTTCTCGTCCTGCATCGACACCACGATCCCGGATGGCTTGTGCGTGATCCGGACCGCGGAATCGGTCGTGTTGACCGACTGGCCTCCGGGGCCGGAACTCCGGTACACGTCTATCTGTAGATCCCCAGGATCGATTTCGACCTCCACGTCCTCGGCCTCGGGCAGCACCGCCACGGTGGCGGTCGAGGTGTGGATCCGGCCCTGTGACTCGGTTTCGGGAACGCGCTGAACGCGATGGGTGCCGCCCTCGAACTTAAACACGGAGTACGCGCCGGCGCCCTTGACCGCGAACGTGTACGTCCCCTCCCCGATCGACAGCGGCTCGACCTGGAACCCGCGCCGCTCGGCATAGCGGGTGAGCATGCGATACAGGTCTCCGGCCCACAGCGCGGCCTCGTCGCCGCCCGCGCCCGGCCGGATCTCGACGATCACGTTCTTGTCGTCGTTCGGATCCCGCTCGACCATCGCCAGCCGAATCTCATCCTCCAGCTCGGCCATCCGCGCCCGGGAGGAGTCGAGCATCGCCCGCAGCTCGGAATCGTCGCCGTCCTCGGCGAGCAGCTCCCGCGCACCCTCGGCGTCATCCGCGGCCCGCCGGTACTCGGAGGCCAGTCGAGCAGCCGGCTCGAGTTCGCGGTACGCGCGGCTCGCGGCGGCGAAGTGCTGCCGGTCGCCGATCACTGCAGGATCGGACAGCTCCTCTTGGAGCTCGCTGAAGCGAGTCTTGATCTGTGACACCAACTCATCGATCACGCCGTCCGAGTTTAGGCCGAGTCCCGGCCCGCTGAGCACCCCGAGCGGGAGCGCGAACCCCCGGCGCCCTGAGCACGACGAGCGAGAGCGCGAACCCCCGCACCCGAAGGACGGCCGGTGTGCTAGGCCACCACCTCGAGCCCGACCAAATCTGCGGCCGAGACTCCCGAGCCCTCCTGCCGCGCCAGCACCGCCTTGAGGGCGGCGATCGACACCGCCAGCTGGTCGAGGTCGGGCTCGCGGGTGGTCAGTCGCTGGAGCTGCAGCCCCGGGTACATGATCATCCGCACCCATCCCCGCCGGCGGTTGCGGCCCGCCCACTTGATGACCTCGAATGACAGGCCGGCGATCAGCGGGACGCCGAGGATCCGGGTCAGCACCAGCAGCCACCACGCCGGCAGCCCGATCGGCGCGAACACGAAGATCGCCATGATCATCACGATCAGCAGGAAGCTCGTGCCGCAGCGGGGGTGAAGCCGCGAGTAGAGCTTGGCCCGCTCGGGGACCAGCTCGTCGGAGGCCTCGTA
>JAFASQ010000094.1 GCA_019244395.1 Solirubrobacterales bacterium
GCCTCCAGATCGAGCCGATCGACACTCTCGATCACAAACCACGCCAAGTGATCGGCCGGCAGCCAGTCCCGCAACGACGGCGGCATCAAGAACGCCTGCTCACGATCACAATCGATGAAGTTCTGGGGCATGACCGGAATCCCACCGAGCCGCCCGGACGGAAACCGTTTGCGCGACAGCCACCGCGGAGACCCGGACGCTTTGGTCGCTGAGCTTTTCCTCGCCCCGTAGGGCTGTCCAGCACGCCGATACAGTTCTGTTGTTCGGGAGGCAGTCCCCGACCACGGAGTCAATCGATCCGTGATCGTGTTAGAGAACGCCGTCGCGCTTACGACCCGTCTTATGCTAACAAAGGCGTAACAGGTACGCCTGCACCGTCGCGGATGCGCGGCCTAGCCGGGGCGCGATTTCCGCCAGCGTCAGGTTCTCCTGATCCCGGTAGTGCCGGGCAAGCGCCGCAACGAATAGTCCCACGCGCTAACGCCGGGCCTTGGCGCGACGCGCGCGTACGCGCCCTAAACGACTCGCACGCCCCGCTGTGAAAGCTGCGGATCGGGAAGTAGCCGAAAAGTTGCGCCCGCTTTCGAGAAGCGACTGGGTGAATCGGCTACAGCTCGCTCGCGATCGCGCACGCGGTTCAGCAGTTTGACGGATTTGGTCCAGGCGAGGAGGCACTAACCGAGCTCGCGGAGAATGCACGGTTAAGGCGGACCGTGCCGGTCCCGCTCAATTTCGCGGTCGTCGACCCGGGAGCCAGGGTTCGGCGCAGAATGGAGGGGCCATCACCCATGTCGGATCGCTCACTCAAGGGGGACCTGTTAACGAGACGTGGCCCACGCCGGACGGAACGACGAGGAACCAGCACGTCGATGAGGACAGAGCGTGCTTCATGGTGGATTTGTCGAGGTCATAATGTATAGCTCGGCGCCGTCTGCCCCGGTGAAATAGGGGGTGATCCCCTCGTAGTGGAGTCCGGCGCGTTCCACCATCTCGCGGAACTCGTGGAGTGGGGGACGCGGCCGAATGTCATACGGCTCGGTCTCGGATCGCGGGATAAAAACCTCTGTGCAGTGTGGATCCACCTCCGAGATGTGGAGAACAGCGTCGGCCATGAGATGGGGACGAATCGCGCTGTAGAACCCTTGATGAACCCGCCACTGGGGGTCATTGGGACGGAGATCGTCCCTATACATCCGGTAGCGGGAATGTCGAGGGTTCAAGCCGAAATAGCTCGGCGGATTGCCGACGACAAGATCGAACCGTGCAGTCTGGGGCAGTGGCGCGATGTTGTCTCCGACATAGCACCGGACCCGATGCTCCAGGCGGTTCGCTGCAATTGTGCGCCTGACACAAGCGATAGCCGCAGGATTGATATCACTCACCACTAGCCGATCACAGAGCCCCTGAGCGAGAAGGGCAAAGCCGATGAATGCGGGACCGGCGCACCACTCAAAGGCGCTCGAGTACGTCCGGTCGCATGCGCGCCGCACGAAATCGACAAAAGAAGCGGCGAGTGCCGATCCTCGGCCGTCCAATTCCGGCCGATAGAACACGCGGATGTGCTGGTACTGCCAGACGAGATCAGCCTCTGTCGGCATCGGTCACGCCGCGCACACGATGCGACGATCAATCGTTACTGATGCCGCGTGATCCGTTCCGGCAGCGACGGTCTCAAGAGTCCGGCACGCCTGGCGACCGCGGATGCTGCGTCCTCGATGCCCGACTGAACGACGGCGATCCTGCCGAGACTTCGCCGCGTGTGCGAACCGCTCAACAGTCCGTTCAGGAACGGTCGCACCAGTTCCGGCGAATTTCGCGGCGCCAGCCATCTAGCCGGTCAATCGTTGCAGGATGGCGAGCGCGAATCGGTGTGCGCTCTCTTGTGAGGACCGGAGGTGGAGTATGGGATCGGTGACCTCGACTTCGTTCACCGCGGGCCCGCTTTCGGTGTGCAGCAGGTCGATTCGTGCGTACAGTGGCGTTCCGAAGCGGCTAGCTACGTATGCGACGACGCTGTCGGCGAGTTGGCGCTGCGCGGTTGTCGGCGCGTATGGGACAGGGGTCACATCGCCGCTCGGGACAAAGCCGGTGCGGCGGACGGCGTGGGTGTAGTTAGCGTCGACGTATACGAGGGATGCCTCGCCCTCCTCCTCCACTGAGGCTAGGTATGGCTGGATGAGAGCGACTTGCCCGCCGCTGTGCAACCGCCGGACGTGCGCACGCCCACGCGAGCGCTCTTCGGGCCCGTACCGTCCGACCCCGATGCTACCTACCCCCACGGAAGGCTTGACAACGAACGAAGTGTCGGGCAGATTGTCGGCTCCCTCGTCTTGCCTCAACCGCTGCGTTGGGATGACGCTCAAGTTCGCCGCGTCAAGGTCCCGCAGGTATGCCTTGTCAGTGTTCCACCGCAGCGTTTGCAGACTGTTGTGGAGGTGCTTGATCGAGGCAGCCCATCTGACGAACTGCTCGAGGCGGTCAACGTAGTCGATCGGACTTCGCAGGACCACAGCGTCGAACTCTTCCCACCGGACGGTGGGATCGGTCCAGACCGTCGTCACAGCACGTGCTCCTAGGCGCTCGAGGGCAGAGACGAGTGGGCGATCGTCTTCTTCCAGATTCGGAAGCGCGGCGCAGGTGACAAGCGCGATTGCAGCTGTCATAGGTGGCTACGGTAGACTAAGGCGATTGTAACTGTTGCTGCCGGAACCGGAAAAATCAAAGCTACCCATTGCTGCTCTAACTCGATTACGCCTACCTAAGTAGTGCAGCGGTTTGCAATCGGTCGCAGTGCGGCAAAACGATACCGCTACCTGAATGACGAAAGGATCTCTCCACCATGAAACGATTCCACTGGACATCGTTCGACGTGAGGAGCCTGCTGCCCGCTACGTGGGAATCGGAGATACGCGAGCTCGCTCGCACCCGACGCCGGGAGAAAGACCTTGTCCCGACGTCGGTCACGTCGCGTGAAAGCGCGACGGTCGAGAAAGTGCCGGTTATGACGGTCGCGGGGCTAATCGTCAAGGAGGAACTGCGGTGGTTATACGCCCTGTACCACGGCGTCTTCCGCGATCTGGCGCAGGACTGCTCCGCCGAGCCGGTGACCACGGCGCGCGATGATCGCTATGGCGTCGTCCTGAACGTGCAGGAGGGCCCGGCGATGCGCTATGAGTGTCACGTGGACTCCAATCCGATCGAGGGTCTGCTCTACTGCACCACGCACGCGCCGGGAGATGGCGGCGAGCTCGTCGTCGCCAACTCCACGGAAGCGAACGACGTTGATTCCGTTGAGGACGATGGCTCCGTTGTCTACCCTATCGCGGGGAACCTCATCTTCTTCGATGCCCGCGACTTCGCTCACTATGTGCGGCGACTGGTGAACGAGGACGCGCTGCGGATCGTGGCAGCGATGAACTTCTACACGCCGAGCTCACCAGAGGTGCACCGGCCGCCCGACCTGAACCGCCACCTGTTCGGTGCGGATTGAGGCGTTGGCCATGTCACCGATCTATTAGTAGCGGATCCTCCGGTCGGGACGAATCGCCCGGCGCCCGGAGCCGGCAGACGCCAGAGAGGGCCTCGAGGACGATGCGGTTCGCGAGGAGAGCGGTAACGTTCGCGTGGTCGTACGGCGGCGCCACCTCTACCACCTCCATGCCTCGGACCTGAACCGTCGAGCAGACGTGCCGAACGGCTGAAAGCAGTTCCCAGCTCGCGAGTCCCCCCGGCTCAGGAGTCCCGGTGCCCGGAGCGAAAGCGGGGTCGACGACGTCGATGTCCACCGACAGGAACACCGCCTCAGATTGGCGCGCCGCGGCGCATACCTCATCGAGGATTGCCCCGAGGCCGCGGGAACGGACTTCCGTGATCTCGTAGCTCTTCATTTGTTGCCGGGCCATCCAGGCCAGCGTCGCAGGGTCTGGCCAGTAACCGCGCAGTCCGATCTGGAAGAAGCGCTCTCCGCGAATCGTGCCATCTTCGATCACTCTGCGCATCGGTGTGCCATGGCCGAAACGGTGGCCGAAGTGTAGATTGCCTGTGTCGGCATGCGCGTCGAAGTGGACGACCGCCATGTCGTCGTACCGACCGTGAGTCCCGGTGATGTCCGCGTACGCGATCGAATGGTCCCCGCCGAGGACGACGGGTATGACGTCCAGCGCGGCGAGACGTCCGACGGCCTCGCCCAAGCGCCCGAGCGCCAGCTCAATGTCGAAGGCGGGCATCTCGACATCTCCGACGTCGACCACTCGTAGGTCCCTCAGGGGATCGACGCGCAGGGCCAGGTGGGGTCGTGACCCGTCGTAGGGCTGGCAGTCTGACGCGCGGATCGCCTGCGGCCCAAACCGGGCTCCGGAGCGATAGCTCGTGCCCCCGTCGAACGGGGCTCCGATGATTGCGACGTCGGAGCCGCCCAGCGCCTCGTCGTCATCGATCTCTACGCGCGGAATACCGAGGAACGAGACTTCGGGCCCGTACATCGTCACGATCTTCCTCCTTTGCCTATGAGCCCAGGTGAGATGGACCGAGACTCAGAATCGCTGAAAGTACTCTAGGTGCTCCCAGTCGGAAACGTCCGTCTCGGTGTCGCCGTGCTTTGACCGCCATGCCTCGAACCTGCGAAGCTCGTTCATCTTCACCTGTGTCCAGCAGGCAGTCAGCGACGAGCCGAGCAGCTGGGTGTAATGCTCGCCCTTTACGAACGCGTCGAGCGCCGCGCGAAGGCTCCGGGGCAACCGTGGGGCGTCATCGACTGGCGAGGCCCTGAGCGCCTCACCGGGATCCAGGCCGGCGTCGATTCCAGCCAGGCCGGCGCTCAGCTGGGAGGAAAGGTACAGGTACGGATTCGCGCATGGCTCCCCGAGCCGGCTTTCGACATGTGTCTCTGGATCATCCGCGCCTCCTGCGACTCTGACAAGCGCGCCACGATGCTCGGTGCTCCAATTAACGCGAGTCGGAGCGAACGGGAACCTATCGTCGAATCGGCGGTAGCCATTGATAGTTGGCGTCGCAAAGATCGTGCCTTCAGCGGCGTAACGAAGCAGTCCTGCCACGAAGCGCCGTCCTATTTCGGAGAGCGGCTCGCTCGGCTCATCAGGCTGAAACAAGCTGGTACCACCGGGCAGCCCAAGACTCTGGTGTAGGTGCCACCCATTCGCGTTCAAACCCTCAAATTTCGGAAGGGCCATGAACGTCGCATGATGACCGAGCCGCTGACACACCTGCTTGGCGGCGACTCTCACGAGCATCGCCGCGTCGGCGGCGTCGAGACCGTCCATCGCATCGAATGTGAACTCAAGCTGACCAGGGCCTGACTCGTGCTCTATCGTTCGGAGAGGAAGGCCGAGCTGCAGGAGCGCGCTGGTCAACGGGTCGAGAACCGTCGCAAGGGCGTCGGTTAACCCCTCGAGATTGAGCTGACGCGCGTTGTCCACCGCAACCACCGTCGGCGGCGCGCTTTCGTGACCCGGCTCCATTTCCCCGGAACCGAACGGGTGTGCGTACCGAGTGAGATGCCACTCGAGTTCGAGGCCGACGTTATGGCGCCAGCCGCGTCGGGCTACCTCACACTGGAGTGCCTGTAGGAGCTTGCGGGGGGACAGTGGATGCGGCGCGCCGCTTCGGAGGTACTCGTCAGCAATCACCCACCCACAGGGACGGCAGGTCCAGGGGAGCACACGGAAGGTCAGCGGATCGGGCACAGCGACGAAGTTGCCTGCTCCGCGTAATTCTTCGATCTCGACGCCAGCCCCCTCGTCTAGGTAATCGATCGCGACGTTCCCACCCGTATCGAGAAGGAACACCGAAGAGCTGAAGCGCGCACCATCCCGAAGCACCCTCAGGAATGCGCGGCGGGTAAACGTCTTCGACCTGGCAAGTCCGTGAAGGTCCGCCACCACGACCCGCACGAACTCAATCGACTCGAGTTCCGCGGGAATGCGAGCGGCGGAGTCGCGTCGCTCCTCGTCCCATAACTCGTGTGTGGTGATGAAGTCGGTGTCGGCCATCGAACACGCCCGTCGCTCGCCCTCGACTGACCACCCCTGGCTCAGCTGCAGGCCCGCCTGATAAAGTACCGAAGCTAGGCGCGGTGGACGTAACGGCTGTACGTTACCGGTTCGGTCCATCGCCCCACTAAGGGACCTCATGCCTCGCTCGCTATTTCGGCTCCTCAAGACCCGGCATGCTCCACGGGCGTCGGGTTCCGAGCGTCGACGCCGTGCTGCCGATTATTACGAACGCGCGCGGACCGCCCTGCCCTTGGACCTTCTCACCGCGGTGGCGCCTCAATCATCGCCGGGCAGCGTGGCGATCGTCGGAGCGGGATTTGCGGGCTGCATGGCCGCATTCGTGGCAAGCAGACTCGGCTTCGATGTGACGGTCTACGAGGCTAGTCAACAGCCCGGCGGGCGTGTCAGGTCATCGGAGGAACTCGTCTCCGGCCGCATCCTCGAGATGGGCGCAGAACTGATCGGCCTGAATCACCCGGTCTGGCTTGCCTGCGCGCAGCAGGCCGGGTTCGGGCTCGCCGTGGTCACGCCGGAGGATGAGCAGGGCGGCGGCTTGCTCGAGTCGCCGCTGATCCTTGACGGTCAGTCGTACGACAGCGCCGCTCAGCAGCAGCTCTACAACGGGATGCAAACTGTCCTCGACGCGTGGATTGACCAATCTGTTTCGGTGAATTGTTGGCAGCCCTGGGACAGCCCCAACGCCGGTGAGCTCGACAACCAGACGCTTCAAGACCAAATTCCGGCCAATACGCCGGCCGACGTCGCCCTGGCAATTGCGACCGAATTCGAGCTAAACAACACCGTCCGCATCGACCAGCAGAGCTGGCTGGCGAATCTCGCCCAAATCAACGCTGGAGGAGGCGAGGGATTCTTCGACGATACGGAAATCTTCCGGTGCGCGGCCGGCAACCAACGGCTCGCCCCCTGGCTGCTGGCCGGTCTCACTCCGGTCTCGAAGGTTGCTGACGCCATCCAAACAACGGACCAGGTATTGGTCCACTTTACCGATGGTTCGGAGGACGGCCCGTTCGACTATGTCATCGTGGCCACATCCGTGGCCGTCTGGCCTACCATCGCCGTCGACGGCAAACCGTTCCCATACACCGCCATTCAGAGTGGCCCGGCGATCAAGTATCTGGCCGCGGTGGAGAACCGCTTCTGGATCCCGGACGGTCTGTCACCGTCTGGTATGTCAGACTCATTGGGCATGACCTGGGAGGGCACCGACAACCAGGCCGACACAGCGCGGTTTGACCTGACCGTCTTCGCGGGCGGTCACGCGGCCCAGAACGCAATCAAGAGCGGCGGCAGCGACGGGTACTTCGCGCCGCTAATTCAGCAACTGTATCCAACGTTCGCGACCAATGGGCCGACATGCTTCGTTGACTTTCCTAACGAGGCCGCGATCAGAACCGGATATTCATGCCCGGCGCCAGGCCAGGTCGTCGGCGCTCAGCGAGAGTACACAACGCCGTACAGAGATTGCCTCTTCGTCGCTGGGGAGCATACCTCCCCAGCCTGGTTCGGGTTCATGGAGGGGGCACTCGAGTCCGGTCTCATAGCCGCCGCGCGGCTTGGTGAAGCCGCCGGAGTCCTCGAGTCTCCCGCGATCGACTAGCCACAGCCCATTTACGCAATGCGCGCCGCGCTCAGATCGACGCGTACGTGTGGCTCGGTTACCCGCCGTCGCCGACGCGCGCGGTCCGCACGTTAGACATGCCCGTCCCGGCGGGTGCCGATAGCGCACCCCAGCCGTGTCAGCGATGACGTTCACGATGAACACCTCCCCTCGGCGGCTTACCTAAGGTGATTCCGCTGTGCCCGAAGTGGCACGGGGCGACGCACGAAGTGCAAGGCAGACGCTCCGACCGTCGGCCGCATGTCGGCGCGGGCGCCTACGCGTGATCAATCCTATGCTGTTCGTCGCGACGAGCAAACTCGGCCCGCGACGAGTTCGACTCCGGAGGGTCGACGGCCGGCTCGCGCTGAAGCCTCACTACGGGCAGCAAGACGTCATACACGCACATCGTAACTAGGCAGTGAACCAGTTCGTCGGCGACGCCGATGACCCGCTTTGAGAAGTACCCCTTCTTGTGGGAACGCCGCCAGGCCGAGGATCGCCCGGGCCGGCGGAAGTCACGACGCGGTCCCGCGCCCGTGCTAAAATCGCACGAGTTGTTAGTGACCTTTCACGGCGGCAACCCCCGGGTGGACACTCTCCTCGCCCACGACGATGGCGGCGCAAAGCTCACCGATACCGCCCTGCACAGCTCGACCAAGGGATCGAAGCTTCGCGCACTCTTGCTGGTCAGCAACGAGCGGCTTTGCGTGCCTTCCGGATCAGCGAAGGCGAGCAAGAGCCGCGCGTTAGCTGGCTCGGGTCACAGTTACGGGGACCCGCGACGGTCGCGCAGTACGCGCAAGACAGCGCACGCCTGCACCCTTTCGACATACCCGGGCAGCACAAGCAATTGCTATGTGTCGACCGAAGACACAAACGTCGTCGCTCGATTTGCCGTTACCAACGGATTCGTCAAGGCGACCCCCGCCCCAATGCCCGGCCCGCTCCCGAGCGGCGGCACATTCTGGCCTGGCACACTCGTGGCTTCGTCCGACTCGAGCCTCCCCGGAGATCTGCCGAAACCCCCGCATACGACGGCGGTCGACGCGCAAAATGGGCTCGAAGCTTGGCAATCGAGCGGAGCAACTCGATCTCCCCGCCTCGGGTCCCCGAAGACCGCGACCGATACTCGTTGCGAGATCGAGCGCTTTCCGGACACCTCGCCGCCCTGAGCCACAATCTCCGTGCTGATCTCCGCGTCGTGAGCTGCGCGGCGACCATCGCCGCCGCCTCCTTGGGAAAGTCGCCGTGCTCCTCCAGCAGCGGTGCTGCGCACCGGCTCGAGGGTTCGTCATGCTCTGCCTGTCGGCCATCGTGGTGTCCATCCTTTCGTCGATCGACTTGGTCGTCAACCAGCGAGTCTCGGATCCCGCGGTGGCGGCGTCTATCACGACTCCGGACTTTGCGGATCCCCCGTTACACCACTTCGATCGCCTTGACCTAATGTTCAGCCGGGAGTGTTCAATCTCCCGCATGGTGTGCACCTGGCAGCGGAGGGCCGGCAAACACAGGTCTTGCAGACCTCGACGATCTCATCGCACGGTCTAAGTGATTCATGACCGCGGGGACGCCCCGGTGTGGCGGAATCGCGACCGTTGAAAACCCCACGCTGGGAGTGAAAGCACGTGTCACATTGAAAGGTAGCCTCAGCGGCAACACCCCGCGGAAGCAGGAGTCTTCGGGCAGCTCCGGGGGCCGTAGCGACTTCGTCGAGATGCACCGCCACAGTTGCGGGCTGGCGTTGTGCCTCAGGCCCGGCCGAAGTCGGAGGTGGCTCTTGTCGCGCTGCTCTCCAACGTGGCCGTGCTCGTCGCTCTACTCTCGGTCGCGCGGCGCCGGGCAGACCAACATCACCGCTGTCCGTGATCCCCGACCACCTCGGCGAGCACCAACGCCAGCTGCGCAGCGATGCTGGACCACGAGAATCGCTCCACCGCCGCCACCCGCGCCCAGTCACCTCGGCGGAGGCGTTCGTCCGGGTCGTTGACCGCCTCTACGATCGCCGCCGCCAGCGCCGGCACGTCGTCGAGCGGGACGAGCCAGCCGGTCCTGCCGTCCTCGACGATCGCCGCGGGACCCAGCGAGCGCATGGCGATGGTGGGTAGCCCGCATGCCATCGCCTCGACGATCACTTGCCCGAACTGCTCGCGCCGGGACGCAATCGCCAAGACGTCCGACGCGGCATAGAACTGAGGCAGCTCCCGTTGGGAGTGCCAGCCGGCGAGGAACACGTTGGAGACGCCCAGCCGAGCGGCCGTCTCGGCAGGGTGCTCGCCCTCCCACTCTCCCGGATGACCGCCTACTAGAACGAGCCCGGCGGCCAGAGCGATGCGTCGTCGCGCGGCGGCAAACGCAGCGATCAGGCGGTCGATCGCCTTGACCGCCGTGAAGCGCCCGACGTACACGATCACGACCCCGCTGGCGAGCCTCGCCACGTCCGCCGAGTCATAGCGGGCGCTCCCGGGGGATCCCCCGGGCAGCCACCCCTGCGGCTCGTCAAACAGCACGCGTCGCCAGAAGCTCTGCCGGTCAACCTTCTGCGGTCGGAAGAGCTCGATGTCGGCTCCGTTCGGCAACGCAACGATCTTCTCCCGCGGCACGTCGAGCAGCCTGATCGCCCGGTCGATACCCGCCGGCGCAACCAGCAGGCACGCGCTGCCCTGCGCCCATCCCTGAATCCGCTCGACCCAGCGGCCCGCGAATGTCCATCCGTCCGGCGGCCCCGCAGCGATCTGCTCGAGCATCAGCAGCTCGGTCCCGTGCAGGTGCCCGACCACCGGCACCCCCGGGGCAACCCGCTCAGCGGCCTCGTTGATCGGCGTGAGGTGGTGGAGATGTAGTACATCCGCGTGCGCCGCGCCGGCATGCGCGAGCTCGCGGACCCATGCCCTCACCTGGCGCTCGTAGTCGAGATCATCGAGGGCGGCGAAGGCCTGCGAGGGCGCTCCGCACTGCTCCTGGTATGACGGATGCAGCGGAGCCGTGCCGGGCGGCCCTTCAAACCGAAGCGGGTCCACGCTCGATAGTGCAGGCCCGAAGTCCACCGCGTGCACCTCGCCGTAGAAGCGTTCCGCATCCTGGAGGCTCTCGTAGCCGTTGATCGAGCCAGCCACCAGGGTGACGCTGCAACCCAGTCGCGGCAAGCTGCGGGCGAGCGCCCGCGCCACGTGAGCGGAGCCGCCACGGGGCGGGGCCATGATCGCGGAAAGCACCTGGAGCGCCATTTGTCAACGGAGGCTTATCACCCGGCTGTGATCGGCACCGAACGGCGCTCAGGAAGGCCGCGTCAGTGGTTCGGTACCGGGGGTCGACCATGGTGATTACCAGCCGGCCTTGGACCCGGGCCGACGTCGTGCTCCTCGCGTGGGAGTTGTGCGGATCGGGGGCGCCGTTGCCGGACGTAGCCGCGCATCCCGCGCCGCTCGGTCGCTGGCGAGAGGGCCGGTCAACGGATCACCATCTTAGCCGTGCCGGTCCGACGGTCTCCGCCAGGTACGCGACTTAGGATGCACGTTCGCGCGTACTCCCGCCGCGAGCGCTACTCGGGTGGCCGCCGTGCGAGCCGGCGCTTGGGCACCTCGCGGATGGTGGGCGGTCAACCGCTCCGTTGATGAGACGCCCGAGTCCATCGATCCGAGTCCGAGCGAGAGCCACAGAGTGGCGCGAGACACTAAAGGTTGATTTCGTGCGTAACATGGCGATACCGCCAAAGGGGCGCACCGTCGCTGCCGCAACAGTCGCCATGAACAATGTAGCGTCAAGACAGCATAGGAACCACGGCGGGTCCACCATTCCTCCCTGAACGTTCTCCAAACGCATCAACTCTCTCGCGGCTCCCTGCGAAATGATCCTCTCAGCCCGAAGACCACGCTTCACGGCCAATGGCTAACTTCCCGACACAGCCCGAGCTGCTCACCACTAAGTGGCTCACCCGGATTCTCAGGTCGGCTGGCCAGGTGGCTCACAATTGCCATGTCCGCGAGTTCTCGGTTCAATCGATCGGGGATGGAGTCGGCATGGTGAGCCGAGTCGTTCGCGTCGAGGTCATGTACGACGATCACGGTCCGGTGGGACCTACTTCGTTCGTGATGAAATTCGCTCACGAAGTCTCGGCAAATCGTGCCATCGGGATGAACCAACGTGTCTACCAACGAGAGGTGACCTTCTACAACCAGATCGCCGAATCAGTCGGGGTGCCGAAGCCGGCTTGCTATTTCGCCGCCGTCGATCGACGCACCGGCGAGTGCATCATCGTTCTGGAGGATATGCGCCGATACAGAGCCGGGGACACGCTCGCCGGCGTCAGGCCAGACGAGGCAAAGCTGGTGATGGATGCGGTATCACCTCTACACGCCGCATATTGGGGCAACACCGATCAAGAGGTGCTGCGTGACGCGATGCGCGTAGGGTCCACCTTCGCAGAACCGTTCGTAGAGGCTGTCGAAGGGGCTTGGAGGAACTGCGGCGCCCAGTTCGGATACTGCATCCCAGCGGAGATCAATTGCTCGTTAGCGGATTATGTGCGGGAACTCCGCCGCCTACTCGTGCTTACGGACGACCGGCCACAGACCTTAGTGCACGGCGATGTGCGATTGGATAACGTCATGTTCGGCGACGGAGACCAGGGACCTCCGGTTGTGCTACTCGACTGGCAAGCGCTAATGATCACAACGCCACTCCATGATCTGGCGATAATGCTTAGCATGAGCGCGACAACCGAGACTCGCAGGTCTATAGAGGATGAGCTGATCCGCTACTACCATTCCAGGGTGGTCGATCTCGGGGTAGCGGGCTATAGCCTCGAAGAGTGCTTCTACGATTACGATCTAGCCGCGCTTTATCTGATGTCCGTGGCATTGATCATCGGCGGGGCATTTGATCCAGCGACCGAACGCGGCAGGCGGTTGGCCGAAGAGGTTCTCCGTCGCGCCTGCGCCACGGTTGTCGATCGCGGACTGCTGGAGCGCATTCGTGCGTTATCCCCGTGACCATGCCCGGGAGTTGTCTCGTGCGAGCGCCTCGGCTGCTTGCACGGCTTGGTGGGAATCGAGTCCTTACTCGTACGCACTCCGCCAAGGGGGCTCCAGCGCATCAGCTGTGTGACGCTCGGCCATCGGGTGCACAGCTTCGGGCGCACCACGGTTCGAGTCTGTTCCGGTCGCTGAGTACGATCTGACAACCCAGATGGCCGGAGTCGCGCAGCTGATGTCGCAGTTCGGGCCCCAGAGTCCATCACCGCGATCGTTACTTGCCGTCGCGCGCCGAGAAGAGCCGGAACTCTTGACTGGATGGTATCCAACGCTGCCCCCGCCACGTCATAAGAGTAGTAATGTGCTGTCGGCCGATGTCGGCGAGATTGTACTTCTTGCTGAGGCGCCCAAAGGCAAGCGCTTCACCGTGCACGGGAAGCGACCTCAGGCCTCCACGGCGGCATCGGACGCTGACGGGCGCGCTCTCGAGCGCATTCTCGAGGTGCGGTGGGATGATGAGCGGCTGCTCCTCCTGTCCGGCGGCAAACACGACTTCCGAACGCCGCGGCCTGACGACACGATCGACCTCTTGTGCCCCATGAGCAGGTCTGGAGCACTGCTCTCCGAGGGGGTGAGTAACCTCAGGCCTGACTGCGCCTTCAACGGAGGCTTCCTTGAGGCTGGCGTTTCCGAGTGGTCAGGGAACAGGTCGGTCCCCCCTGGCACGCAAACTGGGACCCAGTCGATGTCGAGGCGCGCGTGGACGCCGGCGACGAGGAGTTTGTCGCGCTCGACGAAGGTCCCGTTGATGGAGGAGTGCCTCCGTATCTCTTGACCAGGAACCGGCTGATTTATGCTCGGGACACGCGTCTGGCGCTCGGTCTCCGTTTCGATGCCCGGTGTCAAGTCGCGCGAGAGCTGCCGGCTGCGGACGGTTATTCCACGAGTGGATAGTACGGGGCGCTTCGGCCGAGGAACTCACCCGCTTCCTCCTGGAGTCGGGTGTTCAGAGGTCGCACGGCTTGACGGCGTTGGTCGGCGGCGCTGTCCTTTGCCGGCAATCCGATCGCCAAGGCGTGCGACCGCCACGACATCCCGTTCGTCGCTTCTGAGCGAGTCGTGCCGCTGCATGGTGTTATCGGGGGAAATACCGCGCGGTTTCGGCTCAGTCTCAACGGTCGCGCACGATTGGTTGAGCCACCGGGGCCGGCGTGGACGCTTCCGGAGCCTGCCGCGGCGGACGAAGTCAGCGAACGTAGCGCCCACACGCTTCCGCGTCCTCCTTGTCGCCCCAACAAGCATGTCGGCATCGGCGCGCTCGTCCGCTCGCCGAGCGCCGCCTCGCTGTTGCGATGCTGCCTCGACCAGGGACTGCGCGTCATCGAGCAGAGTTTGCCCGTGACGACCGGCGCGATACATTGAGCCCGCGGGTATCCGGTTTCAGTCGGTCCAGTGTTGAGTCGTGCGCGTCCTGAGCTTCAAGCCCGGCCACGACGGGACGGCCGCCTTCCTGGACGACGGCCACCTAGTGTTCTCGCTCGAGGGGGAGAAGGACTCGTTCATACGCTACGGGCCAATCTCCGCCTCTGTCGTGGTCGAAGCGCTCGAACTGGCCGGCGAATGGCCCGACGTCGTCGCGATCGGCGGCTGGAACAAGCTCTTGCCCGGCTTCAATTCGAAGGTCGGAGCGGGCTACGTCGGGTTGGGGCGCGGGGAGAGCCGCGACGGCCGCCTGTTCGGCCGCGGCGTGCGGTTCTTCACTTCCTCGCACGAGCGTTCACATCTGTTTATGGTCGCCGCCATGGCTCCTGGTGCCCCGCTGGACGAGTGCGCGATCCTTATATGGGAGGGCCATCTCGGCGCGCTTTATCACTGGCGCGAACACGGAGCGTCGATCTCGCGCACCACGGTCCTGTCACAGCCGGGCTCACGTTATGGGGCGCTGTTTGCACTCGCCGACCCCGGTTTCCCGGACCATGGGCGCGGACCACCCGTGGAGGCGGCGGGCAAGCTTATGGCGCTCGCTGGTTTCGCGGACACGGAGGCGCCCCATCCCGAAGATGACGCCGTGATCGAGCGCCTGCTCGAGCTCGACATCCTGTGGCCGTTCGACAAGGGCGCGTTCCGCGGCACGCGGCTCTACAACGCCGGCGTCCACACCCCGGTCGTGCACCGCGCCGCTGCCCGGCTAGGCGATCGCCTGTTTGCGATCTTCCGCGACGCCGCTGAGCGGGCCCTACCCCGTGGGCTGCCGCTGCTGATCTCCGGCGGATGCGGACTCAACTGCGAATGGAATGTGCGCTGGCGAGACAGCGGACTCTTCACCGACGTCTTTGTACCGCCGTGCGCGAACGATTCTGGTTCGGCGATCGGGACCGCCGTCGACGCTGCCGTCGAGCACGGCGGCAAGTGCGCGATCGAGTGGACCGTCTACTCGGGGGCGCCGTTTCATTTCGATCAACCGGCGGGTGCCGGCTGGACACGGCGGCTCCTCACCCCGGCAGCGCTGGCGGAGTGCGTCGCGGCTGGCGACGTCGTCGCGTGGGTCGAGGGTCGCTGCGAGATCGGTCCCCGTGCGCTCGGCCATCGGTCGCTGCTGGCGACGCCGCTTACACCGGAAAGCCACCGCAGGCTTAACGCGATCAAGGAGCGCGAGCCGTATCGCCCGATCGCGCCGTGCTGCCTTGCGGAAGATCTCAACCGCCACTTCGTTCCACCGATCGACGATCCTTTCATGCTGTACTTCAACCGCGTCAGCACTAGCGCACTGCCGGCGATCACGCACGTCGACGGAACAGCGCGCGTCCAAAGCGTCCGCGCCGTACCCCACGGCCTCCGCGCGCTGCTGGAGGCGTTCCGCGACCGCACCGGCTATGGCGTGCTATGCAACACCTCCCTTAACTTCCCGGGCACCGGGTTCATCAACAGGGCGTCCGAGTTGTTCTCATACGCTGAGCTACGCGGGATCGAGCACGTGGTCGTGGATTCGGATTGGTACTGCGCGCAATCGAACTAGGGACCACGTAGCCCCCCGGATGCCGTACGACCGCCCATACCGCGAGCGCTTCCAGAGGCTCGAGCCAGAACGGAGCGTTTCCCCAAGCCCCGTCGCCTTCGATCTAGATTGGATTGGATCCTAATTGTCCCGGAGCGCGACAGAGGACCGCGCCGCTGAGATCCTCGACGGCCTGCTGCTCCCAGAACCCCGAAGTTCCCTCGGTGGACACGATCATCGACGCCCGCGGCCCCGGTCAACTCCAAGGATCTGCAGCACCGGCGCCAGCAGCGAGGTCCCCCGCGCCCAGACCGAGGATGCGCAGCCGAGGGCGCCAGTCACCGCAGGTGGTCCACGCCCGCGGCATCCGGCAACCGGTCGAGCAGACGACGCGCGAGCGCGCGCTTCTCGGGATCCTCGTCGTGCGCCGCGAGTCGCTGGAGGGCGGACAGCGAGCGCGGGTCGCCGCGCTCGCCCATCTCGATCGCCATTCTGTCACGCTGCTCGAGATACGACGGGTCGAATGCCTCCACGCGTGGGCCCATGGCGCGCCAGTAGTACCGATGACGCGACGAGCGCCAGTCGCGATAGAGGTCCTCCCAGGACATCCCAAGACCGGACAGCGTCAGCGACGACGAATTCACCGGCTCGTGGATGGACTGGTAGCGGCAGTCGAGCGAGATTCTCAGCCGGCGGCTCACGTTAGCCGTGGTGCGATGCACGGTCAGGCTGTGGAACACGAGCACGTCGCCGAGCCGCAGATCGCCGCTCGCCCAGTCGCTAAGACCGTCCACGACCTCGGCGCCGCCCGGGCCAAGACTAGGTTGGACCGGCAGAACGCCGGCTGTGTGTGAGCCCGGCGCGAGCTCGAGGACTCCCTGCGACCTAGGACAGTCCATGAGCGGTATCCATGCCGTGAACGTGTCGGTCGTCCCCTGCACAAACGGGAAATCCTGGTGCGCGGACGTGGTGAAGCCGCCGGGGAAGACGACGCGGAGCGCCGGACGCGGATGCACCAGCACCGGAGGACGCACCAGGCGGCCGAAGAGCTCGAGCAGCTCCCGGCGGTGGGGAAGCCGGTGCAGTGCCTCGAGCGTGTACATCCGGTGGTGCGTCGCCTTGTACTGCGGCTGGGGATCCACGCAGAACGCCGACGGCTCGGCCACACCTTCCTCGAGGGGAGCGCCCGGCGAGAGCCAGCCCGCGTCGCGGGCATAGCCGAGGAGACGCCGGCGCACCGCAGCCAGCTGCCGCCGTGGAAGCAGCCGAGGGAAGAAGAGGTAGCCGTCCGCCGCCATTCGACGGGCGAGTTCGTCGCCGTCCGCGAGGACCGCACTTGAATCGCGCAGCGGCTCCAACCGGGTACTCATGCTGGCACTCCCACGGGCGCCGGAACACGGCGCGCACCGGCGACCAGCCGCGCCGACCGCTTGCCGGCGATACGACCGTCGTGCACGGCCACGGCGAGCGTCTCGCTCGTTCGGTCGAACGTGCCATCGCGAGCGACATGCGTGTTCTTGACGGCGATCCGCGTCGACCGCTGATCGGCCAGGTCGAGTACGAGGTCGTGCAAGTGGAGATCAGCAAGGAATCGTCCGTCGACCTCACGATGAACGCCGAGCGGCGGGTGCCTGTGCGAAAGGACCAGGAGCATTGAGCGGTCGAGCCCGACGTTGGCGGGCCAGGCCTCGATCGTGGCGCCGGCAATCCGCGAATCGACCGACCGTGGGCCGGGCACGCAGGCCGTTGTCTCGCGGCGCTCCTCGGCCGACGCGTCCGAAGACGGATCGTGCCCCGCGATGAGCTGGGGGCGGTGGGAGCGCACACGGTCGAGGATCGATTCGAATGTCGCTCGGACCAGCCGCCGACCCGTGGAGCTCGTCGTGACGTCGAGGACCATACGCGCCTTCCGTTTGGTGGTCGCCGCCGCCAGTATAAGCGCGGCCGGGGCGATGCTCGCCGGCCATGAAGTCCCGTCCGTGCTATTTGTGGAGGCGGCGGTCGGCAATCAAACTTCCGGTGGAGCTGCCGCATCGAAACCGTGTTTGTCAATGAACTTGCACGTGGGACGCCGACGCTCATGAGGCCGCCGCCCTTGCGGAGAAGCTCGCCGACCTCGTCCCCTCTGCATCGACGAGGATATGCCAGCCGGCCGCATATCTCCTGGGCCTCACCATGCTTCGGCAGCAGGACACTGGTCTCGCCTGCCAGTGGGGTCGCCGCATTCCCAGTCCCGTTTGCCTGGGTCGATTACGCGCGCGCCCGCGCTCGTGGTGGTGCCGAGAGCCGCGAGCCGGGCGACGTGGGCGGACAGCGGCGTCGACGAGCACCGGCTGCGCGTCGCACTGCTCGGTCTCACCGCCCGCGCCGCGGCTGGAGTTGACGATGGCGGACGGGACGACGGTCGCCGCATACTCGACTCGTCTGCTCAACGTGGCCGAGCTGCGCCCGCGCAAGAACCCGCTCGGCCTTGCTGCGCGTCTGGCTGCGCGCGACCTGCCCGGAC
>JAFASQ010000140.1 GCA_019244395.1 Solirubrobacterales bacterium
GCTCTCACAGCGCGGCGCCGACCGCGTGAGCGGCTACTCGACCGGGATGCGCCAGCGCCTCGGGATCGCCGCCGCCCTGCTCCGGGCGCCGGCGCTCTTGTTGCTCGACGAGCCGACCAGTGGGCTCGACCCCGCCGGCGTGCGCGATGTGGGCGCCCTGCTGCGCCGGCTGGCCTTCGAGGGCGTCGCGGTCCTGGTCTCGAGCCACCTGATCGGCGAGATCGAGGGCATGTGCGATTCGTTCACGGTGCTCCGGCACGGGCGCGTGGTGTGGAGCGGCAGCGCGGCGCGGCTGCGCGAGGCCGCGCCGGGCTCGGCGTTCCGGCTCCTCACGAGCGATGACCGGCGGGCGCTGGAGTTGGCGAGCGGTCACGGCGGCGTCTCGATCACGCGTTCGCCTGCCGGAGAGCTGCGGCTCGCCGCGCGCACCAAGTCTTTGGATACGTTCGTCTTGGAGCTCGGTCAGGCGGGCGTGGCGATCCGCCGGCTCGAGCTGCTGGTCAGCCCGCTCGAGTCGATGTTCTTCGCCCTGACCGGCGAGGTGGAGGTCGAGGATCCGGTGGCACTCGCCGAGCTCGCCGACGAGGTTCTGGCCGGCACGTGAGCGCTCTTGCTCCTGGAGTGAGCGTGGCGGGCGCGCCGGCGCGGCCGGTCGGTGGCGTGCGCGCGGCCTACCGGACCGAGCGGCGCAAGCTGGCCAGCCAGCTCGCCCCGCGGTTGCTCGCGCTGGTCTGCCTGCTCGGGCCATTCGCGTTCGCTGGAGTCTTGAAGGTGCAGAGCGGCAGCCCGGCCGACACGCTGTACGGCGTGTGGGTGCATTCGTCGGGGTTCGCGCTCTCGCTCGTGGTGCTCAGCTTCTCGGGCGCCTGGGGGCTGCCACTGATGGCCGGCGTCCTGGCCGGCGACCTGTTCGCGTCCGAGGATCGCCACGGGACCTGGAAGACCGTCCTCACCCGGTCCTGCACGCGGCGGCACCTGTTCGCCGGCAAGCTGCTGGCGGTGACGGCGTTCGCGCTCGGGCTGCTCACGCTGCTGGCCCTGTCCAGCGTGGCCGCCGGCGTGCTGCTGGTGGGCGTGCATCCTCTGGTCAGCCTGAGCGGGACGTTGATGTCGAGCGGCCGCTCGCTCGTCCTGGTGGCGGTGGCGTGGCTGGCGTGCGCGCCACCGATGCTGGCCTTCGTCAGCCTCGCGGTGCTGCTCTCGGTGACGACGCGCAACGGGATCGTCGGGGTGCTCGGGCCGGCGGTGGTGGACCTGGCCATGCAGCTGCTCGCGCTGGTCGGAAGCGGCGTGTGGCTGCACTCACTGCTGGTCGCCTCCGCGTTCGACGCATGGCATCCGCTGTTCGTGTCAGCGCCGTTCTTCGGACCGCTCGTGGTCGGCGAGCTGGTCAGCCTGATCTGGATCGCGGTCTGCCTGGGCGCCTCGTGGCTGCACCTGCGCCGGCGCGACTTCGCCGGCGCCACGACCAGCCGCCGGCCGGGATGGGTGCTCCCGGTCCGGGTCGCGGTGGCGAGCGCGGCGCTGATCGCGGTCCTGGCCCTGGCCGGCAACTGGGGTCCGAAGGGGATCACGGCGACGCGCTTGAAGGCGAGCATCACGCCGACGTTTAACAACTTGACCCTTTTGCAGCAGCAACAGCTGGGACGCGAGGTCCCGGCGGGCGCGAAGCTGAACGTACTGCCGAGCTGCAGCCGCCGAGGCAGCGCGCCGGCTGGACCGGGAGATTGGGCCTGCACGCTGACGGTGTTCATCCCGCAGCCCGGCGCGGTGCCGTTTCAGCAGACGCCCGTTACCTACGACGTCACCGTGCAATCCAACGGGTGCTGGAAGGCACAGTCGCCACCGTCGTTCGTCGGACAGCAGACCATGCGCGATGCGGACGGCCGCCAGGTGGTCAACCCGCTGTTCGTGATGTATGGCTGCCTGAACACGTTGTAGGCGCTTCGGGCCGGGCCGTCCTACGGGTCGGCGAGCCGCGGCTGCCCACTCTCCACGGCCAGGAGCAGGCGCTTGCGCTCCAGGCCCCCCGTGTAGCCGCCCAAACCGCCGCCCGAGTGCAAGATGCGGTGGCAAGGGACGACGATCGGGATCGGGTTCGACCCCAGCGCGTTGCCCGCGGCGCGGAAGGCCAGCGGGCTGCCGGCCTGCGCCGCCACCTGCTTGTAGGTCGAGGTGGCGCCGTAGGGCACGTTGGCCGTCGCCTGGAGGACCCGGCGGGTGAAGCCGTGCGTGAGGCGCCAGTCGAGCGGGAGCTCGAAGCGCCGGCGGGCGCCGGCGAAGTACTGGTCGAGCTCCCGGCGCGGCTCGTCGAGCTCGTGGCGAGCGGCGAGGATGCGCGGCGAGACCTTCGTCGCCAGCTGCTCGAGCACGCTGTCGGCGCCCTCGTGGTCCACGTACGCGAGGCGGACGAGACCTCGCGGGGTGGTGGCCAGGAGCAGCGTGCCCAGCGGCGAGTCGAGGGTGGCGAAGGCGACATCGAGCAGCCCAGCCGCCGCAGCGGCCTGGCTGAGGTCGGGCACGGGGTCGGTTCTCGGAGCACGCCGCCTGAGCTCGTGCTCGATCTCGGTCATCATCGTCGGTACTCCGTTCGCAGTCGTTTCAGTGCTTCGTGGACGTTCCGCCTCGCTGCGTCCTCGCTCGTCCCCATCACGGCCGAGATCTCGTCGTAGCCGGCGTCGGCCACGTAGCGGAGCGCTACGGCGGTGCGCTGCTTCGGCGGGAGCTCGCGTACCCGGGCCCACAGATCGTCATCGCCCAGGCCCGCGCCGCCTGGCGCGGCCGGGGCAGGTGACGGTTCGGGCGGCTCGCCGCCCACCGCCACCGGCGCCCGGCGTCTGGCTCGGACGTGGTCAATCGCCTTGCGGTGCGCCACCGTGAAGATCCAGCTCTTGAGGTTCGACGCGTCGTGCAGCCTCGGGTAGGCGCGCAGCGCGGCCAGCCAGGTCTCCTGGTAGCAGTCATCGGCATCGGTGGCCCCCACGCTGGCGATCAGGAATCGATGGACGTCTCGGCCGTGAGCATCGAGCAGCGTCTGGAACGGCGGGAGGCGCACTGGAGATGGAACGCGTCGGCGGGCCATGACGTGAGATGGTGGCGCGCCGCGACGATGGAGTGCACAACGCGCGAAAGCGCCGTCGCGGCAGCGCCCCGCGCGCAAATAAGCGCCTCGCAGGCGCTTATGTTGCCCAGGCCGATGAGTTCGGGGGCGATTTTGCGTCTTATGCACCGGCGCCGTTGTCGGGCCCGCGAGATGCCCGCGCCGGCAAGACGCCGCTCACCACTTGCCACCGCCGAGGGTTCGCTATACAAGAGGTCATATGGCTAGAGCAATTTGGTCAGGAGCGATCAGCTTTGGGCTGGTCAACGTGCCGGTCAAGCTGTACACGGCGACGTCGCCCAAGACGGTCCGCTTCAACCAGCTGTCGGGCAAGACCGGCGCGCGGATCAGGCAAAAGAGAGTCGACCCGACGACCGACGAAGAGGTTTCCTACGAGGACATCGTCAAGGGCTACGAGATCACCCCCGACCGGTACGTGACGATCACCAACGAGGAGCTCGAGGCGCTCGACCCCAAGGCCACGAAGACGATCGACATCGAGGAGTTCGTCGACCTGGCCGAGATCGACCCGATCTACTACGACCACAACTACTACCTGGCGCCCACCGCCGGCGGGGCCAAGGCGTATCGGTTGCTGCTCGACGCGATGCGCGAGTCGGGCAAGATCGGGATCGGCAAGGTGGTGATCCGCTCCAAGCAGCAGCTGTGCGCGCTGCGGCCGGTGGGCGAGGTGCTGGCCCTAACGACGATGCTGTGGGGGGACGAGGTCCTCTCGCCCGACCGGCTCGATGAGATCGGCGAGATCGAGGAGGCGCAGGCGACCGACCGCGAGCTGAAGATGGCCGAGCAGCTGATCGACTCGCTGTCGGCCGAGTTCGAGCCGGAAAAGTTCCACGACGAGTACCGCGAGCAGGTGCTCGAGATGATCGAGCGCAAGGCGGCCGGCGAGGAGATCGCCGTCCAGCCGCAGGCCGAGGAGCCGGCCGCGGCGCCGGACCTGATGGCCGCGCTCGAGGCGAGCCTGGCCGCGGTGCGCCCCTCCGACGACGACGAGCCCGCGCCCAAGCCGCGCCGCCGGGCGGCCGCGAAGAGCGCCGACGGCGACGGAGCGCCGGCGCGCAGCTCCCGGAGCCGCGCCAAGGCCAAGGGTTAGCAGCCGGGCGTCCCCGCGTTCACGCCCCGACAGTACCGCGGCTGGTCGCCATAATCGCGCCCTTGTCGTCATAAGCCCACGCCCCCTCCGTGGGTCCGCCGTGCGCCGGAGCCAACACTCGCCGTCGCACGACCCAGGCGCTGCCAACGCCAGGAGGAGGACGATCGCTGTGACCCATGGGCGCTTGATCGCGGGACGGGGATGCTAATGGCGCGAGCGCGCGTACACTTGCGAGCAGAATCATCGCCGAGCAGGATGCCCGGCGGGACCGCCCCAGGGGATAAATCACACCACGCTAACGAGTCCCTAACTGGCGCTGGTAGTCTTCGCCGACCACTCCTCCGTGCGCCTGTCTGCATCCTCCACCCATGTCCCGACGTATCGTTCCCCCAGGGGCCAATGGCCTCTACGACCCCGCCAACGAGCGGGATGGCTGCGGCATCGCGCTGGTGGCCAAGCTGTGGGGCGAGGCCAGCCACGCGGTGGTGGAGAAGGCGCTCGATGCGCTCGGGAACCTGGAGCATCGCGGGGCCGAGGGCGCCGATCCGAACACCGGTGACGGCGCCGGCATCCTGCTGCAGATCCCCGACGGCTTCCTGAGGGCGGCCGTCGCCGGCGTCGAGCTGCCCCCGGCCGGCCGTTACGGCGTGGGAGTCTGCTACCTGCCCACCGACCCGGAGCGGCGGGCGGTGCTCGAACGGCTGATCGAGGAGACGATCGAGGCCGAGGGCCAGCGGGCACTCTGGTGGCGCGACGTGCCGGTCGACGACCGCCACGTGGGCGACACGGCGCGCCTGTCGGCGCCGGTCATCCGCCAGGTGCTGATCGGAGCGGGGGAAGACATCGCCGACCAGGCAACGTTCGAGCGCAAGCTGTACGTGATCCGGCGGGTGATCGAGCGGGCGGCGGGGCGCGATCTGGCCCTGCCGAGCTTCAGCAGCCGGACCATGATCTACAAGGGGATGCTGACCGCGCCGCAGCTCCCGCGGTACTTCACGGATCTGAGGGATCCCCGAGTGGCGTCGCGGCTGGCGCTCGTGCACTCGCGCTTCTCGACCAACACGTTCCCGAGCTGGGAGCTGGCCCACCCGTACCGGATGATCGCCCACAACGGCGAGGTCAACACGCTGCGCGGCAACGTCAACTGGATGCGCGCGCGCGAGTCCCAGCTCGCCTCCGAGCTGTTCGGCGAGGATCTTGAGAAGGTGATCCCGGTGGTCCGCGAGGGCGGCTCGGACTCGGCCATCTTCGACAACGTGCTCGAGTTGCTCGTGCTGAGCGGGCGCTCGATCCCGCACGCGGTGATGATGATGGTGCCCGAGGCCTACCGGACGCGCAGGGATCTCGATCCGGACGTCAAGGGCTTCTACGACTTCCACTCCTGCCTGATGGAACCGTGGGACGGGCCGGCGGCGGTGGTGTTCACCGACGGGCGTGTGGCCGGCGCCGTCCTCGACCGCAACGGGCTGCGGCCGGGCCGCTGGATTCAGGACACCGAGGGCTACGTCGTCCTGGCCTCGGAGACCGGGGTGATGACGGTGGCGCCCGAGCATGTGCAGCGCAAGGGCCGCCTGGCCCCCGGCAAGGTGTTCCTGGTCGACCTCGAGGAAGGCAAGATCGTTGCGGACGAGGACGTCAAGCGCCGGGTGGCTCGCCGCCAACCCTACGGTGCGTGGTACGAGCGCTCGGTCGTGCACATCGATGACCTCCCCGAGCGCGATCCGCGCACGCCGCGGATCGAGCCGCTGCGCTCAAAGCAGCTGGCCTTCGGCTACTCCCAGGAGGACCTGCGGCTGATCATCGCGCCGATGGCCACCAAAGGCGAGGAGCCCGTGGCCAGCATGGGCAACGACGCCGCCCTGGCCGTGATGTCCGACCGCCAGCCGCCGCTGTTCGCGTACTTCAAGCAGCTGTTCGCGCAGGTGACCAATCCGCCGATCGACCCGATCCGTGAGTCCGTGGTGATGTCACTGCAGGCCGGCGTGGGCGCCGAGGTGAACCTGCTGCACGAGAGCCCCGAGCAGGCCCACCAGCTGGTCATGGACCAACCGATCCTGCGCAACCACGAGCTCGAGAAGCTCCGCCAGGTGTCGCACGAGATCTTCGATGCGGCCACGCTCGACATCACATGGCCGATCGAGCAGGGACATCCGGGGATGGAGGCGCGGCTCGAGGCGCTGTGCGAGGAGGCCGCCCGCTACGTCGACAACGGGGCCAACATCCTGATCCTGTCCGACCGCAACCTGGGCGCCGAACGGGTGGCCATGCCCTCGCTGCTGGCCGTGGCGGCCGTCCACCACCATCTGGTCCGACGGGGCACGCGCCTGCGCACCGGGCTGGTGATCGAGTCCGGCGAGCCGCGCGACATCCACCACATGGCGACGCTGATCGGCTACGGCGCGGCGGCCATCAACCCGTACGTGATGTTCGAGTCGCTCGACGAACTGGCCGACCGATCCCTGCTCCCGGTCGATCTCACGCGCGAGGAGGCGGAGAAGCGGATCGTCAAGGCGATCGGCAAGGGCCTGATGAAGACGATCTCGAAAATGGGGATCTCGACCATCCAGTCCTACTGCGGGGCGCAGATCTTCGAGGCGGTGGGGCTCGAGCGCGAGCTGATCGACAAGCACTTCACGGGCACGGCGTCGCGGATCGGCGGGGTCGGGCTCGAGCAGCTCGCGCAGGAGGCGATCGAACGCCACTTCCGGGCCTATCCCCGCACCGAGCGCGAGGTGCTCCCGGTCGGCGGCGTGCTCCAGTGGCGCCGTCACGGCGAGCTCCACGTGTGGAACCCCGACACGATCGCCACCCTCCAGCACGCGGTGCAGGGGGTCAACGGAGACCCACGCGAGACCTACGCCGAGTACGCCCGCATGGCCAACGAGGAGTCGGTGCGCCGGGGGCTGTTGCGCGGGCTGATGACATTCCGGGCGGCGGGCGAGCCGGTCCGAATCGAGGAGGTCGAGCCCGCCACCCGGATCGTCAAGCGCTTCACCACCGGCGCGATGAGCCTCGGCGCGCTCGGCCGCGAGGCGCACGAGACGCTGGCCATCGCGATGAACCGGCTGGGCGCGCGCTCCAACACGGGCGAGGGCGGCGAGGACGCCTCGCGCTATACGTCCGATCCAAACGGCGATTCGAGACGTTCGGCGATCAAGCAGGTGGCGTCGGGACGGTTCGGCGTCACGATCCACTACCTGGTCAACGCCGATCAGCTCCAGATCAAGATGGCCCAGGGGGCCAAGCCGGGGGAGGGTGGCCAACTGCCGGGGCACAAGGTCGACGGGTACATCGCGTGGCTGCGCAACTCGACGCCGGGCGTGGGGCTGATCTCGCCGCCGCCCCACCACGACATCTACTCGATCGAGGACCTCAAGCAGCTGATCTACGACCTGCGCTGTGCCAACCCGACGGGCTCGGTGTCGGTGAAGTTGGTCAGCGAGGTCGGGGTGGGCACGGTGGCGGCCGGCGTGGCCAAGGCCAACGCCGACCACGTCACGATTGCCGGCCACGACGGCGGCACCGGCGCCTCGCCGCAGTCCTCGATCCAGGGGGCCGGCGTGCCGTGGGAGATCGGGCTGGCCGAGACCCAGCAGACGCTGCTCCTCAACGACTTGCGCTCCCGGATCGTGGTCGAGGTGGACGGCGGGATGCGTACCGGGCGCGACGTGGTGGTGGCCGCGCTGCTGGGCGCCGACGAATTCGGGTTCTCGACCGCGCCGCTGATCGCGATGGGCTGCATCATGATGCGCGTCTGCCACCTGAACACCTGCCCGGTGGGGATCGCCACGCAGGATCCGGAGCTCCGCCGGCGCTTCCGCGGCACGCCCGAGCAGGTGGTCAACTACCTGATGCTGGTGGCCGAGGAGGTGCGTGAGATCATGGCCTCGCTCGGCGTGCGGCATTTCGAGGACATGATCGGACGGACCGAGCTGCTCGACTCCGACCGGGCGATCGACCACTGGAAGGCCGGCCGGGTTGATCTGTCGATGGTGCTCCAGCCACCCGACCTGCCGGCGGGGACGCCGCGCTGCCGGACGCGGCCGCAGCAGCCGGTGCTCGACGATGCCTTGGACTGGGAGCTCGTGCGGCGGTGCACGCCGGCGTTGGAGGGTCGCGACGGGGTGAAGCTGGGCCCGATCCCGGTGAGGAATGTGAACAGGACCGTTGGCGGGATTCTGAGCGGTGAGATCGCGCGCCGGCATGGCGCCGGCGGGCTACCCGAGGGCACGATCGAGATCTCGTTCACCGGTTCGGCCGGCCAGAGCTTCGCGGCGTGGCTGGCGCCGGGCGTGACGTTCTCGCTGCGCGGCGAGACCAACGACTACGCCGGTAAGGGCCTGTCCGGCGGCGTGGTCTCGGTCCGCCCGCCCGAGAAGCACCGCTTCCGGGCCGAGGAGAACATGATCGTCGGTAACACCGTGCTGTACGGCGCCACGGCCGGACGGGCGTTCTTCCGCGGGCTGGCCGGCGAGCGGTTCGCCGTGCGGAACTCGGGCGCCTGCGCCGTGGTCGAGGGGGTGGGCGACCACGGGTGCGAGTACATGACCGGCGGGCGGGTGGTCGTGCTCGGCCGGACCGGCCGGAACTTCGCGGCCGGGATGAGCGGGGGGATCGCCTACGTATGGGACGTCGACCGGCGCTTCGAGGGTCGGTGCAATCTCGAGCTGGTCGACCTGGAGGAACTGTCGGCGGCCGATGAGACCGAGGTGCGGGACCTGATCGCCGAGCACGTGGCGCGCACCGGCTCACTGGTGGCGCGCAACGTCCTGGCCTCGTGGGACCGGGGCACGCGCGATCGGTTCCTCAAGGTGATGCCGCGGGACTACAAGCGGGCGCTGGCCGAGGCGGTGGCGCGAGCCGAGGCGGGGGCGCGCAACGAGGTAGGGGCGCGCAACGAGGGAGGGGCGGGAGACGAGGCGGGGGCGCGAGGCGAGGCGGGGTCGCGCGGCGAGGCCGTCGAGGCGTAGGTTTCGGTGGGCGAGCTCGGGGCGTTCCTCAAGATCCAGCGGGTCGGCTTCGACAAGCGCGACCCGCGGCAGCGCGTGCGCGACTACAAGCAGTACTTCGGGTTGCAGCCGGAGCTCGAGCTACGCCGGCAGGGGGCGCGGTGCATGGACTGCGGCATCCCGTTCTGCCACGAGGGATGTCCGCTCGGCAACCTGATCCCCGAGTGGAACGACCTCGTCTACCGGGGCAAGTGGCGCGAGGCGATCGACCAGCTGCACGCCACCAACAACTTCCCCGAGTTCACCGGGCGCATCTGCCCTGCGCCGTGCGAGTCCGCCTGCGTGCTGAACATCAACGACGACCCGGTGACGATCGAGCAGATCGAGATGGCGATCGCGGAGCGGGCGTTCGAGGAGGGCTGGGTCGTTCCCGATCCGCCTTCGCGGCGCACGGGCAAGCGGGTCGCCGTGATCGGGTCGGGTCCGGCGGGTCTGGCCGCGGCCGACGAGCTCAACCGGTGCGGCCACGCCGTCACGGTGTACGAGCGCGATGAGGGGCCCGGCGGCATGTTGCGCTTCGGCGTGCCCGACGCCAAGCTCGAGAAGCGGATCATCGACCGGCGCGTGGCGATCCTCAGGCAGGAGGGGATCGAGTTCGCCTACAACGTCCACGTCGGCCGGACTGTCTCGGCCGACGAGATCAGGGAGCGATACGACGCGGTGGTGGTGGCGATCGGCTCGCGCGTGCAGCGCGACCTCGAGGCGCCGGGACGTGAGCTGCGCGGGATCCATCCCGCCATGGACTACCTGTACCAGCGCAACCGCTGGGTGGCCGCCCGCGAAGGCCGCCGGTTCAAGGCGCCGGCGCCCGGGACCGAGATCACCGCCGCCGGCAAGCGAGTGATCGTGGTGGGCGGCGGCGACACCGGGATGGACTGCATCTCGAACTCGCACCGCGAGGGCGCGCGGACGGTGGTCCTGCTCGACGTGTACGCGGCGCTCCCTCCGGGTGGCCGCGACCCTCGCCATCCGTGGCCGCTCCCGGCGAAGCGGACGCTCACGACCTACGCACTCGACGAGGGAGGCAAACGGCGCTGG
The DNA here is from genome assembly GCA_019244395.1 of Solirubrobacterales bacterium. GTDB lineage: Bacteria > Actinomycetota > Thermoleophilia > Solirubrobacterales > Solirubrobacteraceae > Palsa-465. The sequence goes on from JAFASQ010000140.1 coordinate 10,262, forward strand.
GGAACCGAGGTCACCGGCTTCGGGGGCCGCGACGGACGGGTCAGCCACGTGTACGCGCGGCAGGTCACCGGGTCCTCCTCGCGCGACCTGACACCGGTGCCGGGGAGCGAGTTCGTGCTCGAGGCCGACCTGGTGCTGATCGCGATCGGGTTCTCCGGTCCAGAGCGCGCGGGGGCGGTCGAGCAGCTGGGCCTGGAACTCGACCGGCGGGGCAACATCCGCACCGAGCAGACCTACCGCAGCTCGACCACCGGCGTCTACGCCTGCGGAGATGCGCGGATCGGCCAGTCGCTGGTGGTGACCGCGATCGCTGAAGGACGCAAGTGTGCCCGGGTGGTCAACAAGGACCTGGGCGGGAGCCCCATGGATGCCGATCGGGAGATGCTGGCGATCGGCGCCTGGAGCGGAGAGGCCGATCGGACCCTCCGCCACGAGGCCGAGGCCGCGGGGACGGTGCGGGCCGGCGAGGAGTTCTTCACCGGGCCGGGCGCCGAGGGCCGGTGACTGCTCCACCATCCCGGTTGTAAACCAACGGCGCGCGAGGCCTATGTTTTACCGCCGCTGAGCAGGGGAATGGTAAGCTCGTTCACACGGATTCGCGTGGTGGCGCGGCCTGCGGACTAAGTTTTAGTTTACGGAAAGCTTGGGACGGGGAAACTCGCCCCTGTCGGTCAGGGAACTGCGCCCCCACTTCCCTGACTCTCCGGGGGGCCCAGATGGATCTGGGCCCCCCGGGTCTTTTAATTGGTCCATGCCTGCGGTGCCGGCAGCGGCGGTCTCGAGTGCCCATCACTCCTCGATCGCCTCCACGGTCCAGAGTCTCACCTCGTCGATCGGGACGTTTTTCTCGCAGCTGGCCAGTCTGAGCTGGGGGGCGCTGCTCCTCGGCCTGGCCCTGTACGGGGTGTACCTGCTCCTGCGCTCGCGCGCGCTGTGGGGTGCGTTGCGAGCCGCGTACCCGGGCGTGGAGATCCGATGGCGCGACGTGTGGGGCGCGTACATGGTCGCCTACGGCATCAACAACGTGTTCCCGCTCGGTGGCGGGAGCGTGGCCCAGCTCTTCCTGACGCGGCTGGCGATTCCGCCGAGCACCTATCCGACCGTCGCCGCAGCGCTGAGCACGGGCGTGATCTTCGACTGGTTCATGGGGCTGCTCATCATGTGCTTCGCGTTCACGCAGGGCGTGTTCCCCAAGCCGCCGGACTTCTCGAAGCTCCCCGCCTTCGACATCAGCTTCTTCGCCTCGAACATGCGCTTCACCCTGTTCTTGCTGACGCTGGCCGGCGTGGGCTTCATGGTTGCCTTTGCGCTGCTCTCGGCGCGGGTCAAGGCGTTCTGGGCGCGCGTGCGGCAGGGATTCACGATCCTGCGTGATTTCCCGCGTTACCGCCGTGAGATGGCGAGCTGGCAGTTCGCGAGCTGGGTGGCGCGGTTCGCCGCCTATTGGGCGCTACTCGATGCGTTCCACATCGGGGGGTCCGTGCGCAACGCGTTGCTCGTGCTCGCCGTGCAGGTGGTGGCGTCGGTGTTCCCGTTCACGCCCGGGGGCGCCGGGGTCCAGCAGGCGCTGCTGGTGACGATCTTCGCTGGGAGCGGCTACGTCGCGTCGTTCTCGGTCGGCCAGCAGATCGCCACCGCGGCATTGACCACCGCGTGCGGGTTCGCCGCGCTCGTGCTCATCTTCCGCTTTCGGAGCTTCCGTGAGGTGATCGAGCGGGGGAAGGCCCACCGACGGGGGGAGGGCGGGACGGTCGAGGCGACGGTGGAGCGGGGCGAGGACGTGCCGGCGCGCGCCTGAGCGGTTCGGCGTGTGCTCGGAGGGATGGCCGTGCTTGACGGGTTCGGCGCGCGCTTGTTACGGTCGCGGCGATGACGGCCCTACCGAGCGCGTGCGTGATCGGGGCCGGGTCGTCGGGCATCGCGGCGCTCAAGGCGCTGGCGGAGCGGGGGATCCCGGTCGAGTGCTTCGAGAAGTCCGACCGGGTGGGCGGCAACTGGGTCTTCGCCAACAAGACCGGCATGTCGTCGGCCTACCGCTCGCTGCACACGAACACCTCGCGCGAGCGCATGGCGTACTCGGACTTCCCGATGCCGCAGTCCTATCCGGACTTCCCGCACCACACGCAGATGGCGCAGTACTTCTCCGACTACGTGCGGAGGTTCGGCCTGGAGCGGTTGATCTCCTTCGACACCGGCGTCTCGCACGCCGCCCGCGATCCCGACGGGGTGTGGAGCGTGGAACTCGACACGGGAGAGACCCGGCGCTACGACGCGCTGCTGGTGGCCAACGGGCACCACTGGGACCCGCTCTGGCCGGAGCCGCCGTATCCGGGGCAGTTCGACGGCGTCGAGATCCACTCCCATCACTTCGTCGACGCCGCCGACTTTCGCGATCGAAACGTGCTCGTCGTGGGGATGGGCAACAGCGCGCTCGATATCGCGGTCGAGGCGAGCTTCGCGGCCGGCAAGACGTTCGTATCCTCGCGGCGCGGCGCCCACGTGCTGCCCAAGTACGCGCTGGGCCGCCCGATCGATCAGATCGCGGCGAGTCCCCTGTCGCCGCTCGTGCCGTTCGGTGTCCGGCATGCGCTGTTCCGAGCGATCTATCGCCTGGTCGTGGGGCGGGTAGAGCGCTACGGCCTGCCCAAGCCCGACCACCGGCTGCTCGAATCGCATCCCTCGCTGTCGGCCGATTTCCTCGGTCGGGTCGCGCAGGGCGAGATCACCTGGAAGCCGGGCATCAGCTCGCTGGCCGGGGACCGGGTGCGGTTCGTGGACGGCAGCGTCGAGCCGGTCGAGGTGATCGTGTGGTGCACCGGCTACCAGGTGAGCTTCCCGTTCTTCGACGAGGACTTCATATCGGCGCCCGACAACGAGCTTTTGCTCTACCGGCGCGTGTTTAAACCCGGCGTGGACAACCTGTTCTTCATCGCGCTGCTCCAGCCGCTCGGGCCGACCATGCCGCTCGCCGAGGCGCAGGGCCGGTGGATCGCGGCGTATCTGCGCGGCGAGTACCACCTGCCGTCGCGCCCGGAGATGGAGGCGGACATGCGACGCGAGCGCGAACGCCGGCGCCGGCGCTACGTGGCCTCCAAGCGGCACACGATGGAGGTCGATTTCGACGACTACCTGTTCTGGCTGCGGCGGGAGATTGCGGCCGGGGCGCGGCGCGCCCGCGCCGCCGCCTTCCGCCTGCCGGTGGCGGCCCAGGCATCTGCGCTGCCGGGCGCAGCGGGCACCGGGGGTGCGGTCGGTTGAACTTCTGCCTATCCGTGCCCTGCGCTACGGTCGCCCGGTGATTTCCAGCGGAGATGAAAAGATCTTCACGGCGGCGGGCACCGCCGTGGCGACCGGGCTCGCGCAGTCGTCGGCCGGCGCGATGCTCCGCCTGGTCATCACCGGATCGGTGGACGACGGCAAGAGCACGCTGATCGGCCGGCTCCTGTACGACACCAAGCAGATCCTCGCCGACCAGCTCGAGGCGCTGCGCACGGCGTCCGAGCGCCGCAACGGGGGGCGGGGGCTCGATCTCTCACTGCTCACCGACGGGCTCCGGGCCGAACGCGAGCAGGGCATCACGATCGACGTCGCCTACCGGTACTTCCAGACCCCCCATCGCAAGTTCATCATCGCCGACACACCGGGCCACGAGCGCTACACGCGCAACATGGTCACCGGCGCCTCCACGGGCGACCTCGCGGTGATCCTGATCGACGCGCGCAAGGGGGTGGTCGAGCAGACGCGCCGTCATGCGTTCATCGCCTCGCTGCTCGGGATCAGGCACCTCGTCGTGTGCGTCAACAAGATGGACCTGGTCGATTACGCCCAGGCACGCTTCGAGCAGGTCGAGCAGGACTTCCGCGAGTTCTGTGCCCGCCTGGAGACGACAGACGTGACCTTCATCCCGATGTCGGCCGTGAGCGGCGAGAATGTGGTCGAGCGCTCCGAGCACATGGACTGGTATCAGGGGCCGGCGCTCCTCTATCACCTCGAGCACGTCCATATCGCTTCGGACCGCAACCTGATCGACTGCCGGTTGCCCGTGCAGTGGGTGATCAGGCCCGGGCATGCCTCCGGACAGGGGGCCGGGCCGGCGGAGTGGCCGGGCGCCGGGCTGGGCGCGGAGCCAGGCCGGGGCGATGGCCATCGCCATTACCGGGGATACGCGGGCCAGATTGCCGCCGGGGTGTTCCGGGCCGGTGATCCCGTGCTCGTGCTCCCGTCGGGGGAGGAGACGCGGGTCGCGTCGGTGGAAAGCTTCGACGGCTCGCTTCCGGAGGCCTGCGCGCCGATGTCGATCGCGCTGCGGCTCGACGACGACCTCGACATCTCGCGCGGGGACATGATCTGCCGCCCGCACAACCGGCCCACGGTCGACAGCCACATCGAGGCGATCGTGTGCTGGATGGCGGACGAGCCCGTCGCGAACGGCCGCGTGTACGCGATCAAGCACACCACGCGCTCGGCCCGCGCGGTAGTGGAGGAAGTGCGCTACCGGATCGACGTCAACACGTTGCATCGCGACGAGAACGCGCGCCAGCTTGCCCTGAACGACATCGGCCGCGTGAGGCTGCGCACGACGGTGCCGCTGATCTTCGATGAGTACCGGCGCAACCGCACCACCGGGAGCTTCATCCTGATCGACGAGGCGACCAACGGCACGGTGGGCGCGGGAATGATCATCGAGGCGCACATGGGGCCGGCTTCGGCCGAGGGCACGGAGGTCACCTGGGACTCAAGGCGGCTCGCCCGCGCGGCGCGCTGGTCCCTGGTCGGCCAGCGCGGCGCGACCGTGTGGCTGACCGGTTTGCCGGCGTCCGGCAAGTCGACGATCGCCGGGGCCCTGGAGGAGCGCCTCGCCCGCGACGGCTACCGCGCCTACCGGCTCGACGGGGACAACCTGCGGTACGGGTTGAACAGCGATCTGGGGTTCGAGCCGGGCGATCGGGCGGAGAACATCCGGCGGGTGGCGCATGTGGCCAGCCTGTTCGCGGACGCGGGCACGATCGCGATCGTCAGCGTGATCAGCCCGTACGCGGTGGACCGCCAGCTGGCCCGCAGCATCCACGACCGGGGTGAGCTCGAGTTCCTCGAGGTGTTCGTCGACACCCCGCTCGAGGAGTGCGAGCGCCGCGACCCCAAGGGTCTGTACGCCCGGGCGCGGGACGGCAAGATCCGCGGTTTCACCGGCGTCGACGCTCCATACGAGGCGCCGCGGAACGCCGATGTGGAGCTTCGCCCGTGTGAGGAGCCGATCGAGGAGCTGACCCAGCGGCTGGTGGCCGAGCTGCGGGCGCGGGGCGTGGTGTAGGCGCGGGCGGGGACCGGTTCCCGCGCGGATCGTTATCCGGCGATCGGGCCGAGCGACGGTGTGCGGCCGTAGGTGCTGAACGCGCGGAAACGCGAAAACAGACGGTGCGCGGGGCCGTGGAAGTCCGAGGATCCGGTGCTCAGCAGGTCGAGCTCGGCGCAGCGGTCGGCCAGGACCTCGGCCTGCTCGCGGGTGTGGGTGGCATAGAAGCACTCGACGCCATCGAGGCCCGATGCGCGGAAGCGGTCGATCGCCTCCAACACCTCATCGGCGGCCTCGACGTCCCAGAACGGATGGGCCCAGACGGCGAGGCCGCCGGCGCCGTGGATGGTCTCGATCGACTCGGCGATGGTGGGCTTGGTCCGGGGCCGGAAGGCGGGCCGGCCGTCGATCAGGTAGGCCTCGAGGAAGGCCGAGCGCTCGGCCAGTCCCTCCGACTCGAGGCGCCCGCGGTTGGCGGAATGCCGTACGACGGCATCGGCCAGGTGCGGGCGCCCAATCGGTTTGCCCTCGGCTCGCCGGCTTGCCAGCTCAGTCTCGTCGAGCTCATAGCCAAGCTCGCGCAGGGCATCGGCCATCGCGTCAGCGCGGTGCTCGCGGTCCTGGCGCCAGGCGGCGAGGCGCTCACGGAGCAGGCGGTCGCGGTCATCGACTAGATAGCCGAGCACATGCAGGTCCTGCTGCTCGCCGTCCACCGAGGAGATCTCGACCGCGGGGACCAGCCTGATCCCGACCTCGGTCGCGGCGTGGGTGGCGGAAGCCACCCCGTCGACGGTGTCGTGGTCGCTCAGCGCGAGCAGCTCGACCCCGGCCTCGGCGGCTGCGCTCACCACGCCCCTCGGGTCAAGCGAGCCGTCGGAGTGCAGCGAGTGGCTTTGCAGATCGAAGGTGGGCGGTTGGGCGCTCAAGCGCCGAGAGGCTAGTGGCTGCCCGCGCGTCGCGCGCCGCAAGCTGGGCCGCGCGCGGACCGGGAGCGGCACGCGGCCCCAGCGAGCTGAGGCTAGGCTGAGGAGACGTGCCCACCTTCTGCCGCCACAACCGCCTGATCCAGAACTGCCCGATCTGCTCGCGCGAGCAGGCGATCGAGCTTCGCCCGATCGTGACCTCGAGCGCGCCGCGGACCGGCCAACCGCGGCCGAGCCCGGCGGGGCCGCGCCGAGCGCGCCCGGCCGCGGCGCAGCGTGCCGGCGCAGGAGGAGGCGTCACCGTCCGGCGTGTGGCCCGGGGCTCGGAGGACGGGTACCGCAACTCGCTGGTGATCGGCCTGAAGTCCAGTGCGGATGCGCGGCGCCTGGCCGAGGAGATCGCGTTCGCCGAGCACCGGCTGAGGGTGCTCGAGCACGCGCCGCCGGGCCTCTACGCCGAGGTGGCTGATGCCGGGGCCAACCTGGAAGAACGCACGTGGCTGGCCTTCTTGATCGCCTACCTGGGCCCGCTCGAGGGCGAGCATCCGTTCGCCGAGATCACCCGCTCCAGGACGTCCTGGGCGTCCGGACAATCACCGAGCCTGGAGGGCATCGGGACGGGGCCGCGGACCGCGCACGACCCGGCGCGCGGCCCGCGCACGCTCGACGCCTACCGGATGTGGGCAGGCCGGGCCGGCTCCCAGGCGGTGGCCTTCACCGGGGAAGCCGCCTGGACGCCCGAGCGCCGGTTCGCCCGGGCGTTCGAGCGGCTCGCGCTGCCGGGCCTGCACCGGGACGCCCGGTTCGAGCTCTTGGTCAGTCTGGGGCGGCTCGGGGTCTACGACGTACGGGCGGCGTCGCTGGCCCTCGGGGGCGTGAACGACGTCACCGTCGGGGCCAAGCGGGCGTTCGGGATCGGCGATCCCCTTCTGCTCGAGCGGCGGGCATCGGACCTCGCGGGCGCCTGCGGAATCCCGCTCGAGACGCTCGATCTCGGCCTGCACAACTGGCAGCGCGGCGAACGAGACACGGTCGGGTTGGGCGTCGACTCCGCGCCTGAACCGGAGGCTGTGGCCGGCGTGCAAGCGGCGCTCGGTTTGTGAAAAATAGGTAGGCTTCCGATCGTCGTTTGGCGACTGCCCCTACCTGCGATGCGTCGCGCGATCATTCCGCTCTCGGTCCTCGCCGCCGCTGCGGTCTGCGTGCTGGCCATAGCCGGCTCGGCGGGCGCGGCGGCGCGCGCGCCGCGCATCGTGTGCCCCGTCTCGAGCGCGCCCATCGTGCCGTGCTGCCCGGTTCCGACGCAGCCCGCTGCCGGCAGCAGCTCCGACGTCCAGCCGCTCTGCTGCCCGCCCACGGCGAGCAGCCCGACGGCGTGTTGCGTGGGCGCCACCACGCCCTGCTGCGTCAATGCCACCACGCCCTGCTGCGTCAATGCCAGCGCGCCCTGCTGCACGTCCACCTGCTGCCCGCCCGGCGGCTGCTGTCCGACCCCATGCACCCCCGGCAGCCTGACCATCGCGTCCGCGCCGAATCCCTCCACGGCCGGGCGCACGGTGGTGATCTCGGGCGCCCTCGTCGGCAACCCGGTCTCGGGCGCCCAGGTCGTGCTGTGGGGCAGGCTCGCCGGCCACTCGAGCTTCCAGAAGATGGCCCAGTCCACAACCGACAGCTCTGGGCGATACACCTTCGCGCTGCCGCGCGGAGCGGTGATGACCGATCAGGCGTGGTACGTCGCCTCGAATGGCGTGCACAGCGCGACGCTGCAGCAGCACGTCGACGCGCTGGTCGGCCTGTCCTCTTCGACGCACGCGGCGACGGTTGGCCAACCGGTCCGGCTGCGAGGTCACCTCACGCCTGCTCACGCGGGGGAGACCGTGCTGATCGAACAGCGCCGGGGTGGCACTTGGGGGGTGATCGCGCGGGCGAAGCTCAGCCGTACCTCGAGCTACGCGATCTCGCACCGCTTCTCGCACCCGGGCACGGTCGGGTTGAGAGCGGTGCTGCCGGGCGACACGCGTAACGACTTATCGGTCTCGTCCACCTTCACGCTGACCGTCAAGCCGTAGTCAGCGCCATCCCACCGGCGCCGGCGCCCCGCCGGCACCGGTTACGTCCGGTCCACCGCCTACCGTCTGCGGCGTTCGCATCCCCTACCGGAGCCGCAATGTCACTCTGCTTCATCGAACCTCAGGACGCCATCCGCGTGATCGCAGAGTCGGTGGGGCGCGAGGCGCGCCGCCAGATCCTCGGCGAAGTGGTGCGGGCCTGGGTGGACGAGATCCCTGAGTCCGAGCTCGAGTCGCATTACGCCAAGGCGCTCGCCGACCTCGACGAGCACGACCTGTCGCTCCTCGCGGCCTGGCACGCATCGCTCGAGGTGGGGCATCCGCTGCCCAACCGCGAGTTCGTGGTCAACGTGTTCCCGTCACTGGGCGACCACCGGCGCGAGGCGCTCAAGATCGCCGCCGGCTTCCGCGGCGAGGAGGCGTTCGAGGCCGGTGTGGGCGAGGATCAGGCGTTCGATACCGTGCTGCCCTGGCTGTCCGAGGCGCGGTGCATCGAGCTGGCCAAGGAGTGCCTCGAGCTGTACTGCTGGGACCGGCTCGGCGTCGATAACTAACGGCCGCGTGGCTCCTTACTCCGCTTCGGCCGCGGCGACCCGTCGCTTGACCCCGGGCTCGTCCAGCGCGCCGGAGAGCTGACGCTCGACGTCGAGTTCGAACCAGACGCAGAAGCCGAGTGCGCCGTCGCTGGTTCGGTGGCTCGTTCCCCACCGGCTCGCCAGCCCGTCGACGACGATCAGCCCGTGGCCACCCGCCTCCCGGGGGCGCGGCGTCAGGCTGCCCGGGTCGAAACCCGATCCGGCGTCGCTGATCTCCACACGGACGCGGTCGGCGTAAGCGGTCATGCGCAACCCCACCGAGCCCCCCACCCCCGGATCGGGGTGGATCACCGCGTTGGTCACCACCTCGGAGATCAGCAGCGTGAGCGTGGCCTGATCGGAGTCGCTGAGGCGCCCGGCGAACGCCTCGCGCAGCTCGGCGCGAGCGCGCGCGGGCGCGGCCGGCTCCCGAGGCAGCTCGAGCTCGACACGCTCGATGAAGGAACCGGCCGCAGGCGCGCCAGTGGCACGCGGGGCCAGGGTGACGCGGTCAGCCAGTCCGGTCATCCGGAGCATGTCCGTGACCGACCCGGCGGCCGGCACGACCGTCAACGCGACCCCACGCTCGCCGGCGCTCTGCTCGACCATGATGATCGCGCGCATGCCCGCGGAGTCGATAAACGACAGCTCGGCGAAGTCCAGGACGACCTTGCGGGCGACGTCCTGAGCGGCGATCTGCTCGAACGCGGAAACCAGCGCGCCGCACGTCGCACTGTCGAGCTCTCCACCCAGCTTGATGGTGGTTCCGGATCCTGTCTTGAGGGTCTCGATCCGGAAATTGGGCAGTGTCGACACGTGACCGCTCCTGCTCAGGACACAGGAAGGGTACGGACTCGGCGGCTCCGATGTCCCTCGCGGGCGGGGCCGGCCGTGGAAACCGGACGCAGCGCGACGGCCGCGGTGTCATCGGCTTGGGGGCCGACCTGGAAGCGGTCAAGCGCGGCCTCGAGCTCGGAAAGGAGCCGCTGGGACGGGTTGCCGGCGTGCTCAGAGAGCAATCGCTTGAGTCCACCGAGGCCGAAGCGACCTTGCTCTCCGTGGGTGTCGATGACGCCGTCGGTGTAGAGGAACAGCGTCTCGTCGCGGGTGATCGGTACGGCTTGATCGCTCCAGCCGCCCCCGCTCCAGGCGCCCAGGATCGGTCCGGCGGCTCCGATCTCCCGCAGACGCCCGTCGTCGCGCACAACCAGCGCAGGCGGATGCCCGGCCGCGGCGACGATCGCCCGGTCGCGGTGCAGTCGCACGCACAGGGCGGTGCACAAGAGCAGCCCAGCTTGCTCGCGCAGCGCGGCGTTCAACCCCGCGAGGATCCGGCTGGGACTTCGCTCGTAGCGGCTGAGCACACGGGCGCCATGGCGCACCAGGGACGTGACCGCGGCGGCCTCGATGCCCTTTCCGGTCACGTCGCCGAGCAGCACGACCCACCCATTGCTCTCGTAGAAGTCGTAGAAGTCGCCGCCCACCTCGACCTCTTCCGCGGCGCGCGCCGCCCGATAAAGCGTGGCTATGCTCCACCCGTCGATGTGCGGCACAACGTCGGGGAGCAGGCTCTTCTGAAGCGTCTGCGCGGTCTCGCGCCGGGCAGTGGCCAACCGGGCGTTCTCGACGGCGATGGCGGCGCCCGCGGCTACCTGCTCGGCGAACTCGCGGTCGTCGTCGTCGAAGCGGCGCATCGACTCGGCGTTGACCAGGGTCATGACGCCGAATGCACGCCCGCGCGCCTTCAAAGGGACGAGAATGGCCGAACGAAATCCCACCGCGCGCAACAGCGCGAGGTGCTCATCGTCGACGGCGGCGCGCACCAGGACCTCGTCCGAAATGTCGTGGTACAGCTCCGATGCTCCGGTGTGCAGGACCCTGCCCACGCCCCGCTCGGGGTCTAGTTGCTCTGGCTCGTAGCGGCGCAGCCGCTGGGCCAGATCGAGCTTGGCCGGGTCGCGGTGAGCGACCACGAGCTGCTGGCGAGCCCCCCGCCCGTCGACCAACTCGACCACACACCAGTCCGCGACCTCCGGCACGGCAAGCCAGGCCACGTTGCGCAGCGTCTCCTCGTAGTCGAGCGAGGTCATGAGCGTCTGGGTGGCGCGGGCCATGAAGCGGTCGCGCAGCTCGGCGAGTCGGCCGCGCGTGATGTCCTCGATGATCATCACGGTCGCGATCGGACGCCCATCCTCGCCCTGGATCGGCGCCGCCTTGAGAAGCTCCCAGCGAAGCTGTCCGGTGGTTCGGTGGATGGTGCGGATCACGAGCGGCTCGGCTGGCTTGCCGTCGAGCAGGCGCACGGACGGGATCGCGTCCATCGCGAGCTCGCGCCCATGCTCGTCGTGGACGAGGTACTCGGAGAAGATGTTCTGCGGCGGCGTGCGCTGCATCTCCTCCAGCGAGTCGAAGCCCATCTGGCGGATCGCGGCACGATTGGCGTAGACGATGTGATGGTGCGCGTCCCGGATGGTCACCGCCTCGGCCAGCGAGTCGAGGATCTCGCCGAAGCCTGGATCTCGCCCGCGGAGCTGGGCCTCCACCCGGCGCAGGAGCTGGGCCCGTTCGGAGACATCGCGGATCCAGGCATGAATGATGGGCTGCCCTCGCTCGCGCACCACGGTTGCCGACACCTCCACCGGGAACTCGCTGCGATCGCGGCGAACCGCCTCCACGGACAGCCGGCGGCGGAACACGCCGGTCTCGCCGGTGGTCCGCGCCCGCTCCAGACCGGCCCGGTGCAACACGCGGTAGCGCTCCGGAATGATCAGATCGGCCAGCGTGGCTCCGATCGCCTCCTCGCGGGAGTAGCCGAACAGCTCCTCGGCGCGCGGATTCCACTCGAGCACCCGTCCCTCCCCGTCGAGACTGACGAACGCGTTGTCGGCGATCTCGAGGATCGCGTGAGCGTCTTGAGCTTTCACGCGCGCAGGGCCGCCTCGACGTCGGCGATGGCCTGATCGGTCGACCGGAAGCGGATCGTCTGCATACCGAGCGCTCGGGCGCCCTCGCAGTTGGCGTCGACGTCGTCGATGAACAACGTGCGGTCCGGTGCGACCCCGAGCTGCTCGAGCGTGATCTGGTAGATCCGCGGCTCGGGCTTGCGGCTGCCCACGAAGGCCGAGTCGACAACCACGTCGAAGATCTCGTCCACCGGGAGCATCGCCCGCCACCGCGCTTCCCACTCCCGGACGTTGTTGGTGCAGATCGCCAGCTTGTAGCCGCGCTCGCGCAGCTGGCGCATGTAGTCGATCAGCCGCTCGTTCGGTTGCAGATGCCGGAAGTAGCGCTCGCCGAATCCGTCCAGCCGAGCGCGGTTCCCCAGCTGCGCAGAGAGCTCATCCGAGAGCCGGCCCATGAACGTCGACTCGCTCATGCGGCCGGTCTCGAGCTCGAACAGGGGATTGGTGCCCTCTCGCTCGGCGATTGCCGCCATCGCCTGGCCGAGGTCCTCGAGGGAGATCCCCGACGCCTCGAGGACACCGACAAACGAATCGGTCAGCGAGGAGGTGAGCACTCCGCCGAAGTCGCTGATGATCGCCTCGATCGGTGTCACGGTGCGGGCGCCAAACTGCTCGCCCTTCACCGCCGCCGGGCCAGCAGATACATCCCGGCGCCGTCGCGGCCGCGGCTGTGCCAGCGAAACGGCTCGGCGCGCAGCTCGAGCGTGCCGGAGAGGGCCTCGGCGCGGGCGCCGGTGGCCTCGCCGGACGCCCGGCGGGGGTATTGCTGATCGGGCTCCTTGCCGGTCACCCACAGCTCGAGCCCCGCGCGCACCGGCCATCCGCCCTCCGCGTACGTCGTCGATAGCCGCGGGTCCTCGACCCTCGCTGGGCCATCGGCGGCGATCACCGTCGCGGCCAGAACATCGCGATCGTGCGCCTTGGCCTTGCGCGGCCGGAACGCCGCGAGCGCCATGCCCTCATCGGGGCCGAACCACGTCGAGACCGCGCGAATCGACTCGTAGCGCTCGAGCTCGAGCACCGGCGAGAACCAGCTCCGCAGGCCGAGGCACTCGACCGAACGTTCGGCGCCGTTTAGCTCGAATCGCCCGGTGACGCGACACAGCTGGTCCCAGGCCTCGATCCCGGACTCGGACGCGGGCGCGGCGACCGCCTCACCCGTGGGTGAGACGTCCAGGGTGGTGGTGCCGCCGGCGAGGCGCCATTCCTCACTGCCCTCCCCCGGCGACAGGCAGACGTCCTGAAGGACGCTCCAGTCGCGCCCCGCGCCCACGGTGGTGAGGGTCGGATGGTCCGGATCGGCCGCCCAGGCTGCGCCCCAGGAAGCCGGCGCCTCTAGCCCGCCGAAGGCGAGCGTGCGCAGGGCGGCGTTCATGGGTGCAGCTGCGCCTGATCGACGTCGGTGGCGGTCGAGTCGACGTCCGACGGCCGAGAGCTGCCGAACCGGGCCGCGCCGACGACGAAGCGGCTGTGCAGGTGGCGGGCGAGCTGTCGGCGCAGCAGCACGCGGGTTGGTGGCAGCAGCGCGCACGCGCCGAGGACGTCGGAGATGAACCCCGGGATGATCAGGAGCAGGCCGCCAATCAGGATCAGCGCGCCATCGAGCGCCTCGTGTCCGGGCGAGCGTCCAGCCGACACGGCCGTCGACAGACGGCGCCAAGCGGCGGCGCCCTGCGTCCGCAGTGCCCATGCCCCGACCGGCCAGGCGAGGATCAGCAGCAGGACGGTCTCGAGCACGCCGATGGCGTCGGCGACCTTGATCGCGACGAACAGCTCGGCCAGGAACCAGCCAATGACAAGGAGCACAATCACTGTGTTCAAGGCTAGCTTGCGTCAATCCTCCACAACGCTCCGGAGCCCGCACGGCGGGGTCGAACTCGCTTGACCGAGCAGGTAGCTTGATGCGTGGAGCTCGTGTCATATGCCACGGGCGGGCGTCCACCGATACGCGAGGAAGGGAGCTAGGCCATGGGGCGTTCGGAGATGCACGGTAACGAGGCCGGCAAAGGCGACAGCGAGATCTCGCCCGATCTCGAAAGCCAGACGGCGGAGCTGGTCGGTGCGCGGGCCAGGGAGGAAGAGCGCTCGGCACGGCGTTTCGGAGCCAGTCGCGTCTTGTCGGCGGCCGATCGCGAGCGCATCCTCAAGGATGCGCGCGAGATCGAGTTCCCGGCCGCCCTGCGGGGCTACGACCGCGCCGCCGTGGATCGCTACGTGGAGAAGATGAGCCGTCTCATCACCGAGCTCGAGATGTCCTCCTCGCCCGAGGCCGCGGTTCGGCACGCGCTGGACGAGGTCAGCGACGAGACCCGGGACATCCTGCAACGGGCGCACCAGACCGCCGAAGAGATCACCGCGCGCTCGCGCGCCAAGGCGGACGATCGGCTCCAGACGGCCGAGCGTGAGAGCCGGGAGCTGCGGGAGGCCGCCGAGCGCCAAGCGGCCGAGATGCGCGACGCGGCCCGGGACGAGGCGAGCGGAGTGCGCGAGACGGCGGCGCGTGAGACGGGCGAGCTGCGAGCGGGCACCGAGCGCGAGGTGGCCGAGCTGCGCGAAGCCGCGCGGAGCGAGGTCGCGGAGCGGCGCGAGGCGGTGGATCGTGAGATGACCGAGCTGCGGGAGACCACCGCGCGGCAGGTCGCCGAGATGCGCGAGAGCGCCGAGCGCGAGACCCAGCAGCTGCGCTCGGCCACGCAGCGTGATACTGAGGAGGCGCGCGCGAGCGCGCGGCGCGACGCCGAGGAGATGATCGAGGCGGCCGAGACGCGGGCGCGCGAACTGGCCCGGAGCGCGGAGGCGATCTGGCGCGAGCGCCGCCGCCTGATCGAGGACATGCGCGCGGTCGGCGAGCAGCTGGTGGCCATTGGCGAGGCCGAGGGCAAGCGGTTCCCGCGCTTCGGCGAGGAGGGATCGGAGGTCGCCGGCCTGCTACGCGACCCGCACTCAGCGGTGGCCGCAGGGCTCCCGCGCGAGCCGGCCAAGCTCGAGGAGCAGGCAAACGGGAGCCCTGAGGTGGTGCCCGGCTGATCCGGGCGCCCGGGATCGGAAGGCGACCGGTCCTAGGCCAGGGCGAGCGCGGGCTCGAACCGGATGGCGGGCAGCCGGTGAAGGCCGACGTTCTTGATCAGCTTCATCACCTGGGGTTGAGCGCCGCGCACCAGGACCTCGCGTCCCCGGGCGCGCAGCCGGCGGGCCAGAACGGCAAGGTCGAGCATCACCGAGGAGTCGGCGAAGGCCAGCTCGGACAGGTCGACGATGACGTTGCTCTCTGCGCGCAGCGCACGCACCATCGCCTGACGGCGGCACCCCTGCGTTGTCCGGTCCTCGTCTCCGCAGCAGCGCAGGATTGCGGAGGTTTCATCGAAGTCGACGATTGCGGAAACCTACACAAAATGGTGCAGTGGCGACAAGAGGCCACCCGCGCACACTCCCTAAACTGATCGCTGCATGGCAACTGTCGAAGATGTGACCGACGCGCTGCGCGACGTGATCGATCCCGAACTGGGTCTCGACTTCGTCGAGCTGGGGCTGATCTACGACGTCGAGATCGAGGATTCCACGGTGCGCATCACCTACACCCTGACCAGCCCGGGCTGCCCGATCGGGCCGCAGGTCTCCGAGCAGATCGAGGAGTTCGTGGGTGAGCTCGAGGGCGTCGAGGACGTCATCCCCACCATGACGTTCTCGCCGCCGTGGACGCCCGAGCTGATGAGCGAGGACGCCAAGTTCGCCCTGGGATTCTGAGGTCCCGGCCGGGGACTGAATCTCAGGCGGTACGCCGCAGCTCACGCCCGAGGTCGATCGCGCGGATCTCGTGCTCGCCGGGAAGCTTGGCCAAGACGGCCGCGACGACCTGTTTGACGTCGCGCTCCTCGTGACCGAGGTCGTCGAACAGCGACTTCAGCGCGGTGTGCACGATCTTCAGCTGCGCCGCGGTCAGCTCGAGCCGGAAGGCCGTCTCGTCGGGCCGAATCAATTCGTTCACAGCAGCCGGAACGCTAGCCGTTTGCAGGGAAAACGGCAAGCTCAGTCGGACTGGCCCTTGCGCGAGGTTTGGGAGCCCCGGCCGCGCTTGGCCCGCATGTCGGCCGCGGGTCCCCGTTTGGGCCGCCCGCCGGCGGTCGGGAGGATCCGGTCCGAGTCGCCGTTCCGCGCGCTGTCGTTGCTCGTCGGACTCGATCGTGCCGGGGGCTCGGAGGCGGCGGTCGGCCGAGCGGAGCGTGGCGCGGCCTCGAGCAGTTCGCGCAGGGAGGCGTCGATTCCGTCCGCGATGACATCGATGTCAGGCAGCGCGTCGTAGTCCGCGAGCAGCCCGTAGTCGATCGCGCCGTTGTAGGACATGACCGCCACCGCGAGCGCGTGGTTCTTGGGCAGGAAGGCGAGCGGGAACAGATCCTCGAGCCGCCGGCCGAGCAGGTAGAGCGGAAACTGCGGACCGGGGATGTTCGTCACGAGGAGGTTGAACAGCCGGGTGGAGAACTGCAGCCGCGAGGCCTGCGCGAGCACGGTAGGCGGCGCCAGGTTGTTGACCGCGGCCAGCGTGGCCGCCCCCACCGCCTGCTTTGACTCTTTGAGGCCATCCATCGCCCGGCGCACGAACTCCAGCCGCGCCACCGGGTCGTGGATGTAGACGGGCAGCGGCCCCCGCATCGCCGCCAGCTGATTGCCCAGCGTCCCGCGTTGGGCCTCGGTCCGCACCGACACCGGGACCAGGGCGCGCATCTCGAGCCCTTCGGTACGCACCCCGCGCGAGTGCAGCCAGCGCGCCAGCGCTCCCGAGACCACCGTCAGCAGCACGTCGTTGACGGTTCCACCCAGCGCGTTTTTGACCGCCTTGTAGTCGTCGAGCCGGTGGCGGACCACGACGTAGCGCCGATGCGGGCCGATCTCGACGTTCAGTGGCGTCTCCGGCGCCGGGTTGAGCCCGGCCCAGACGATCTCGCCGACGCCCTCGGCGGCGTCGCGCAGCACGCCGAGCGACCGTGCCGGCTGGGCGGCGGCCGATACCGTCCGCTCGAGGAGCCCGACCGCGGCCCCCGCCAGGCCGCGAACCCCCGCGGCGACGAGCTCGACCGAGGACGGCTCGGGGCGGGGCCGCCAGGGCTCGAGGTCGTCGGGCCGCGGGGCGGCGGACGGCTCAAGGTCGAGCAGGACGGTGGCCAGGTCCACGCCCGAGACGCCGTCGACGAGCGCGTGGTGGGTCTTGGAGATGAGCGCGAACCGATCCCCCTCGAGTCCCTCGACCAGCCAGTTCTCCCATAGCGGCTTGGCCCGGTCGAGCGGCTGGGAGGCGATCCGCGCCGCGAGCAGGAACAGCTGCTCTTCGGTTCCCGGGCCGGGCAGCGCGGTTTGGCGAACGTGGTACTCGAGGTTGAAGTCCGGGTCGTCGACCCACAGCGGTCGGCCGGTCTCGAGCGGCGGCGTGGTCAACTTCTGCCGGTAGCGCGGGACCAGGTGCAGCCGGCTACGGACGTGGTCCAAATACTGGGTGATGTCCGGCGGCGGTCCGTCGAATACCAGCACGCCGCCGATGTGCATGTGCGACGTCGGTCCCTCCTGGTGGAGGAATGAGGCGTCGGTCGAGCTGAGGCGGTCCAGGTGGCGTTGCGGCATGGCTCGTGCCTGTCGGGCGAGGACGGGAGCGCTCAAGGCTATCTTCTCGCATCCGCGCCCTACACTCACTGGCCGTGGGGACAACGCCTGAGAAACTCCTGCTCGCGGCGCCGCGCGGCTACTGCGCGGGCGTCGACCGCGCCGTGCAGACGGTCGAGCGGGCACTCGAGCTGTACGGAGCCCCCGTGTACGTGCGCAAGGAAATCGTGCACAACAAGTACGTGGTGGAGCAGTTGCGCGAGCGCGGAGCGGTATTCGTGGAGTCAGAGCAGGATGTGCCCGAGGGCGCCACCGTGGTGTTCTCTGCCCACGGGGTGGCGCCTAGCGTCCACGCCGGCGCCCGCATGCGCTCGCTCCAGACGATCGACGCCACCTGTCCGCTCGTGACCAAGGTGCACGTCGAGGCGAAGAAGTTCGCCGCCGACGGCTACACCATCGTGCTGATCGGCCACGCCGGGCACGAAGAGGTCGAGGGGACGATGGGGGAGGCGCCCGAGAACATCGTGCTCGTCGAGTCCGAGGAGGATGTCGACCGCCTCGAGGTCCCTGACCCCGAGCGGGTGGCCTACATCTCCCAGACCACGCTGTCCGTCGACGAGACGCGCTCGATCATCAACCGCCTGCGCCGGCGCTTCCCGGCCATCATCGGGCCGCGGACGGACGACATCTGCTACGCGACGACGAACCGGCAGGCAGCGGTCAAACAGCTGGCTGTGCAGTGCGATCTGGTGCTGGTGATCGGATCACGCAACTCCTCGAACTCAAACCGGCTGGTCGAGGTCGCGCGCGAGCACGGCGCGGACTCCCACCTGATCGACAACGAGCGCGAGGTCCGGGAGGAGTGGCTGAACGGCAAGCGCGTGGTCGGCATCACCTCGGGGGCGAGCGCGCCGGAGTCTCTCGTGCAGCGGCTGGTCGACTTCTTCCGCGCACGGGGAACGAACGACGTGCAGGAGCTCGAGGTGGTGCACGAGGACGTCCGCTTCATGCTCCCCAAGGTGATCCGCCAGGACATGGCGGCGGCGTAACCCCTGCGCACCCTGGTCGTGTCCGACCTGCACCTGGGCGCCCGCGGGCGCCAGGACGTGCTGCGGCGCGAGAGTGAACGCGCGGCGCTGGTGGCGGCGCTGCGCGACTGCGAGCGGCTGGTCCTGCTCGGGGACGTGCTCGAACTGCGGCACGGACCTCTGCGGACCGCGCTGGCGCAGGCCGAGCCTGTGCTCGGCGCGCTCGGGTCGGCCGTCCGCGAGGTCGTAGTGGTGCCGGGAAACCACGACCACGGTCTGCTACGTGGGTGGCTGGAGCGCCGCGACTCCACGCCGTTGGGCTTGGAATCCGCCGTCGAGTGGGACGCGCGTGAGGCGCTGGGAGCGGTGGTCGAGGCGCTCGCCCCGGCGCGGGTGCGGGTGGCCTATCCCGGGGTGTGGCTGCGCGAGGACATCTACGCCATCCACGGGCACTACGGCGATCGCCACAACACCGTCCCGATCATCGAGCGGGTGGGAGCCGGCCTGACCATTCGCCTCACCGGTGAGCCGGAGGGCGGTCCGGCGCGGCCCGAGGATTACGAGGCGGCGCTCGCGCCGATGTACGCCTGGATCGAGACGGTGGCGCAGACGGGCGGGCTGCGGGGGTCGGGCGGCGACGGCAGCTTCCAGGTCACGGCGTGGCGGGCGCTGAGCGGCGCCGGCGGGCGGGGCGGCCTTCGCCGGCGCGGACTCGTCGTGGCGTTCCCGGCCGTGGTGGCGGGCCTCAACCGGATCGGGATGGGGCCGCTGCGCGCCGACGTCTCCGCGGTCGAGTTGCGCCGCGCCGCCCTGCGCGCGTTCGCCGAGGTGGTGGCGCGACTCGAGGTGCCCGCCGCTCACGTGATCTTCGGACATACGCACCGGGCCGGTCCGTTGCCCGGAGATGACGAGGGGGAGTGGACGACCGCGTCCCGGAGCCGCCTGCTCAACACCGGCAGCTGGGTGTACGAGCCCGGCTATCTCGGGGATTCGCCGGGTAGCAGCCCCTACCGCCCAGGGTTCGCCGCGGTCGTCGGCGACGAGGGGCCGCCTGAGCTCGTCAACCTGCTGGACGCCGATGCTTGACGCCACGGTCACGAGCTTCGCCCTCCGGTCGCTCCCGCCCGCTCCGGCCCGCGTCCTCGAGGTGGGCGCCGGAGAGGGCGAGCTCGCGCTGGTGCTGTCCTGCGCCGGCTACGACGTGGTGGCGATCGATCCCGCATCGACGTCTGAGAACATCCGCCCGGTGGCGCTGGCCGAGCTGTGCGAGCCGCCGGGGAGCTTCGACGCCGCGGTGGCCGTGGTCTCGCTGCACCATGTCGAACCGCTGGGCGACTCGTGCCGGCGGTTGGCCGAGGTAGTCAGACCGGGTGGGACGCTCGTCCTGGACGAGATCGACGTGGCGCGGTTCGACGAGCGAGGGGCGCAGTGGTGGCTCGAGCAGCGCGGCCCCCATGGGCACGATCCCGGACCGCCGGGGGAGATCGTGGGCTGGATGCGCCATCACCTTCACGACCTGCGCACGATGCAAGGCGCGCTCGAGGAGTGGTTCGAACTCGGGCCGCCGGTGCGCGGCCCGTACCTCTATCGCTGGGAGCTCTCGCCCGAGCTGCGCGGTGCCGAGGAGGAGCTGATCGCCGCCGACCGGCTGGCCGCGGTGGGCGTCAGGCTGGTGGGGACCCGGAGGCCAGGCCGGGCGTAAAGCAGACCGCGTGGCAGCGCACGCCGCCCGCGACCTCGAGCGCGAGCTCGCCGGCGGTGCTGCGCTCGTGGGCGATCAACTCGTAGCAGCCGGGGTGCTCCACGGCGATCGTCCGGCCGTTGACGGTCACCGTCCCGTGCCCGTCGAGCACGGCCCATACGCCGCCGGCGCGGTACGGCCCGGCGTACGGTCCGTCGACGTCGTCGCTCTGGGGCTCGAGCCGCGCGTCCGGCGCCTCCTCGAGCCGGACCGGGCCGAGCAGCGGCTGCTCGAGTCCGAGCAGCTCCTGGATCGCGCGCTCGGTCTCCGGGTAGCCGCCCTCGCCGTAGTGGTAGTGCAGCAGCATCCCGCGATGGTCGAACAGATAACGCGCCGGCCAGCCGAGGTTCCCGTACAGATCCCACACCTCGAAGTCCGTGTCGATCGCCACCGGGTAGCGGATCTCCAGCCGCTCGACGGCGGCCCGCACCGCGTCCGGATCGGCCGAGGGGGCAAAGCCGGCAGCGTGGATGCCGATTACCTTCAGGTCCGGATACCGCGCGTGCCACGCCTTGGTGTAGTCGAGGGTGCGGATCGACTGGGGGCGGCAGAAATCCCAGAACTCGACCAGCATCGGACGTCCCAGCTCGAGTTGCTGCGGTGTTGCGTTGACCCATTGCAGTCCGCGCGGGAAGGGGGGAGCGGCGATGTGGTCGACCGGGGCGCGCAAGGCGGTCCCCAATGTAGCTATGCCTCGACCCGGCCCCCGCCCCGGCATTTGGGAAGAAATGTTCACTATTCGGACATTTCTTCCCAAGCAAGCTCCCGCTTGATGACCTTGCCCATGGCGTTGCGCGGGAGCGCGTCGAGGAAGTGGACCTCCCGAGGGCGTTTGTGGCGCGTGAGGAGTTCGGCCACGTGCTCGGTCAGCTCGCCCGCCGTCGCGGCGCGGCCCGACTCGAGAACGACCCAGGCGACGATGCGCTCCCCGAGGTCCTCGTCGGGGGCGCCGGTGACCGCCACCTCGGCCACGGCCGGGTGCTCGAGCAGTGCGCCCTCGATCTCGCCGGCGCCGATCCGGTAGCCCCCCGACTTGATCAGGTCGGTGCTCTTACGGCCGACCAACCGGATCGACCCCGAGGCGTCCCGGGTGGCGAGGTCGCCGGTCAAAAACCAACCATCGCGCATGGACTCGGCGGTGGCCTCGGGGCGGTTCAGGTAGCCGGTGAACAGGTTGGCCCCGCGGACGGCGAGCTCGCCGACGGTCTCATCGTCGGTGGTGTCGAGGATCGTGCCGTCCTCGGCCATGAGCCGCAGCTCCACGCCGGGGAGGGGCGCACCGACGCGGCCGGGAATCACCGGCTGGCCGAGACGGACGCCGGCGTTCATCAGCGTCTCGGTCATGCCGTAGCGCTCCAGGATTTCCTGCCCGGTGAGCCGCTTGATCCGATCGTGGACGGTCGTGGGGAGTGCGGCCGAGCCGGATACGAGGAGCCGCGCGCCGGCGAACGCCTGCGCCAATCGGCGCTCGGTCTCGGCCTCGCGGGCGATCCGCCCGTACATGGTGGGGACGCCGAACACCATGGTGGCGCCGCGGTTCAGCGCTCCGGCCAGGGCGGTCGGCGAGAACCGGCCGGCGTGCTCGAGCTCGCACCCGCGGCGCAGCGGGCCGAGTATGCCGATGATCAGACCATGGACGTGGAACACGGGCAGCGCGTGAGTGAGGCGGTCCCCGTCGGTCCATTGCCAGATCTCAGCCAGCGCGTCGAGATTGCTGGTGATCGCCCGGCGGGGGATCTGGACGCCCTTGGGCAGCCCGGTGGTGCCCGAGGTGTACATCAGGAAGGCGACGTCCTCGGCGCCCAGCGCGTCCGCGAGCTCCCCGCCGCCGGCGGCGCGGTGGACGTCGAGCCGGGGCAGGGAGACCAGACGTCCCTCAGGCTCCACGCCCGGCCAGGCGAGCAGCTTCTCGGGGGCGCTGTCGGTGACGATGTGCTCGAGCTCGCGTGAGCCGAGGCCCGGGTTTATCGGGATCACGGTGACGCCGGCGGCCAGCGCGCCGACCACCGCGATGCACAGCTCGAGCGTCGGCTGCGCCCAGACGGCGACGCGGCCGCAGCCGTGGATCCGGTGGGTGACAGCTGCCGCGGCGCCCGCCAGTTCGGCGTAGGTCAGCCGGTGCTCGCCGATGCGGATCGCTTCGCGGCTGTCGGGGCTGGCAAGGCGTGGAAAAAGAGGTTCGCTCATCGCTGCTCCGCCGCTATACTCTCTGAAGTATTGAATCCCTAGCGCATTTGAGGAGTTTTTCCTGATGAGCCCGTCCGGAGCCGAAATCCTCCGCCAGATCAAGAGCAGGATCGACGAGGTCGATCCGGCCGCCGTGCGTGAGCAGGTCTCCAACGGCGCGGCGGTCGTCGACGTGCGCGAGCCCGAGGAGTGGGCGGCTGGGCACATCCCCGGCGCCGTGCACGTCCCCAAGAGCTATCTCGAGTCCCGGATCGAGGGGGCGGTCCCGGACCGCGCCAAGCACGTGGTTCTGTACTGCGCGTCGGGCAACCGCTCGGCGTGGGCCGCGCGCACGCTGCTCGATGACCTCGGCTACGAACACGTCGAGTCGATGACGGGTGGGTTCACGCTGTGGAAGGATCGCGGGTACGAGGTTGAAACGCCGCGTACCCTGACCGCCGAGCAGCGCGAGCGGTACTCGCGGCACCTGCTGCTGCCGGAGGTGGGGATGGACGGCCAGCAGAAGCTGCTCGATGCCAAGGTGCTCTTGCTAGGCGCCGGCGGGCTTGGTTCGCCGGCGGCGCTCTACCTGGCGGCGGCCGGCGTCGGCACGCTCGGGATCGTCGACAACGACGAGGTGGACCTGTCCAACCTGCAGCGTCAGGTGATCCACTCGAGCGAGCGGATCGGCGTGCCGAAGGTCGACTCGGCCGAGCAGACGATCACTGCGCTGAACCCGGATGTGAAGGTCGAGAAGTACTCGCTGCGGCTGGGCCCGGAGAACATCATGGACGTCCTGCCGGGATGGGACATCGTCGTCGACGGCCTGGACAACTTCCCCACCCGGTATCTGCTGAACGACGCATCGGTGCGGCTGGGCATTCCCGTGGTCTCGGCGGCGATCCTCGGGTTCGAGGGGCAGCTGTCTGTGTTCAAGCCCTACGACGGACCGTGCTATCGGTGCCTGTTCCCGGTGCCGCCGCCGGCTGAGCTCGCGCCGTCCTGCGGTGCCAACGGTGTGCTCGGCGTGCTGCCCGGCACGATGGGGATGCTCCAGGCGACCGAGGTCGTCAAGCTCATCCTGGGTGAGGGCGATCCGCTGATCGGCCGGCTGCTCATGTACGACGCGCTCGCCGCGAGCTTCACCGAGGTCAAGGTCCGCCGCGATCCGGACTGCCCGATCTGCTCCCGGGAACCCGACTCGATCAGCGACGAGGAGCTCGGCGTCTTCCCCGACTACGAGACGTTCTGCGCCGGCGCCCACTAGGGTTCACCTCCGCAGCCATGGCTACGGTCCGTATCCCACCCGTCCTGCGACCTGCGGTCGGCGGTGAGAAGGAGCTGAGCGCCTCCGGGTCCTCGGTGGGCGAGGTCCTGCATTCGGTGGCCGAGTCGCATCCGGACACCCAGTCGCAGCTGTTCGCCTCCGACGGCGGCCTGAACCGCTACGTGAACGTCTACTTGAACGACGAGGACGTGCGCGTGCTGGATGGCCTGGACACTTCCGTCGGAGAGCACGACACGCTGGTGATCCTGCCGGCCATGGCCGGCGGCGCGCGCTAGACGCACCCCAGAGTCGGATCGGACATCGATGAGATCCGCGTCCGCACGCGGTCTGAGCTGACCGAAACCAACTCGGAAGGAGAACCCGCGATGTACGCGTCACCTCAGCTGCTCACCGTCCA
>JAFASQ010000266.1 GCA_019244395.1 Solirubrobacterales bacterium
CGATGCTCAGGTGGATCAGGCCGTGCACCTGAAGCGTGCGCTTGAGCTGAGCCACCCGCTCCTCGAACAGCCGGATCCGCCACATCGTGCGCAGCAGCGCGGCGGCCAGCACCCCGTCCACGCCGCGACCTCCTATGCCGCGACGGGCGCCTCGCCCAGGACCTGGCGCACCGACCCGGCGATCTTCTCCTCGTTGGGCAGGACGAAGGCTTCCATCGGCTCGCTGTAGGGCACGGTCACGTCGAGTGCGGTCACCTGCGCGATTGGTGCCTTGAGCGAGCCGAACCCATGCTCGGCCACTTCGGCGGCGATCGCCGCGGAGGCGCCACCGTGCCGCGTTCCCTGGTCCACCAGCACCAGCCGTCCCGTCTTCTCGACTGAGGACAGGATCGTGGCCGTGTCGAGCGGGTTCAGCGTGCGCGGGTCGACGACCTCAGCCTGGATGCCTTCGCCGGCCAACGTCTGCGCCGCCGCCAGCGCCCGACCCACCGTCCACCCGGTGGCCACGATCGTGACGTCCGAACCGGAACGCCGGACGGTCGCTTCACCGAACGGGACCGCGTGCTCGCCCTCGGGAACGTCGCCGTGCTCGAGGACCAGCAGATAGTTGATGAGGTAGCAGACCGGGTTGTCATCGCGGATGGCCGTCGTCATCAGCCCCTTGGCGTCGGCCGGCGTCGAAGGCAGCGCGATCTTCAGGCCCGGGAAGCCCATGAACATGCCGTAGATCGAGCCGGTGTGCTGCCCGGCCCAGCCGGCCGTGAACCCGTACCCGGCCTTGAGCACCAGCGGGACCTTGACCTGGCCGCCGCTCATATATCGGAGCCGGGGCGCCTCGTTTACCACCTGGTTCATCGCCACCAGCATGAACTCGGCCATCAGGAGCTCGACCACCGGGCGGTAGCCGGCGAGGGCGAGACCGACTGCCATGCCGATCTCGGCCGTCTCGGAGATCGGCGAGACGCGGACGCGGTCGCGCCCGTAGGCCTTCACGAAGTTGTCGTCATCGCTGGGCGCGACGTCCTGCCCGTAGAAGAGGACGCTCTCGTCGCGCCCCATCTCCTCGAAGATGGCCTCCTGGACCGCGGCGATGTAGGGGAGCTCTCGTGCCATGGTTATCTCCTAGCCACTATGCGTACACGTAGTCGTAGCGGGCGGCGGTTTCGGCTTCCGGGAACGGACTGTCGAGCGCGTACTGAACCGCCGCGTCCATCTCGGCGCGAACCTCTTCGGTGATCCGGTCGGCGCGGTCCGCCTCCAGCACGCCTTGCTCGACCAGCCGAGCCCGGAAGCGTGGCACGGGGTCGCCGCGCAGGGCAGCCTCGTACTCCTCACGGTTGCCGAACGTCGTGATCGCCTCGTGCTCCGGGTAGTGCAGCGGCACGCCAGGCGGGGCGATGATGTTGCCGTGGGCTGACAGGCGGTAGACCTTCGACTCGACCAGCGTCGGCCCCTCGCCTGCCCGAGCGCGATCCGCCGCCGCTCCCACCACCTCGTACACCGCGACCGGGTCGCCGCCGTCAACGGTCACTCCGGGCATGCTGTATGCCGCGGCCTTCACAGACAGCGGCTCACCGGCCGCCGCGTTGGCGTCCTCCTGCTCGGAGCGCGTGGAGACGTTGTAGTTGTTGTTTTCCATCACGTAGACCACCGGCAGCTTCCACAGCGAGGCGAGGTTGAGCGACTCGTGGAACGCGCCCTGCTTCGACGCGCCGTCGCCGAAGAAGGCCAGCACGACCTGGGGTGAGTGGGACCGACTCCGGAGCTGGGCCGCCCATCCGAGGCCCGTGGCCTGCGGGATCCCCTGGCCGACGATGCCGCTCGTCCCCATGAAGCCGCGGCTCGGGTCGACCAGGTGCATCGAGCCGCCATACCCGCCGCACAAGCCGTCCTTACGACCGTAGATCTCGGCCATGATCGCCTTGGTCTCAGTGCCGAGCGCGACCGGATAGCCATGGCAGCGATAGGTGGCCATCAGCTGGTCGCCGGGCTGCAGGGTGGCCAGCGAACCGACGATCGACGCCTCAGCCCCGTCGGCCAGATGCGTGTGGCCGCGGATCACGCCGGGATGCTCCTCGAACGTCCGCTTGACCCGCTCCTCGAACTCGCGGATGCGCAGCATCTGCGTGAACATCCAGACGAGCCTGTCGTTGTCGAGCTCCTGCATCTGCTCTCCTGTTCCTCTCAGGGGTTCGTCACGCCAGCGCCGAACTGCGCGGCGGTCGTCTGATAGGCACGCTTTACCGCCTCCTCGAGCGGAAGCGAGCGCAGCTCCGCGGAGAGGACCTCGACTCCCCACGGGCCCTCGTAGCCGATCGCCCGGCAGGACTCGATGTAGCCGGGAATGTCGAACTCGCCCTCGCCGGGGAGCCGGCGGTGGTTGATGACCTCGTCGAGCGGATCGTCCATGTACTCCACGGGGCCGTCGGACAGCTCGACCCAGGCCAGGTACTCCCCGGGGATGCGCTTGAGGTCCTCGGGCGGGATGTGGAGCTTTCCCATGTGCCAGCTGTCGATGGCGAGCCCGCCGTTCGAGCGACCCGCCTCGGTGACGAGCTTGATCCCGTCCTCGAGCGTGTTCACATTGGGATCGAACGGGATGATCTCGTAGGCGATCCGGGCCTCGGTGTGCTGCGCCGCGTCGTCGCACAGCGCGGCGTATTCCTCGATCACGCGATCGAGTTCACACGGTGTTTCGGGGATGTTCCCGACCTTGATGTGGTGAGCGTCGAACGCCGCTGCGGTCTCGAACAGCTGGCGTCGCAACCGATCCGAGTCCTCCCGCGCCGGCTGACCACGCGGGACGAAGAACTCCCAGAGGAACTCCACCTCGAGCGACTCCAGGCCGGCGTCGTCGAAGATCCGCTTCATCTCCGCGAGCGTGGTCGTCTCCAGCTGGTGCGCGACGTCGGCGTGCCACAGCCCGATGCCCTGAAAGCCGCCGCCGGCCACCTCCGCGCAGCGGTCGCGCCAGCTGAACAGGCTCCACTCGCGGCCGCCGTGGATCTCGACCGGACCCGCCACCGTCCAGTACGTCGCCATCAGGGGGATGTCGACCATCGTCGCTCCTCTCGTGTGGAAGCGACGGTATCCCGCACACTGGAGTCAGTCCAGTCATCCCGTGCAATCGTTCTTGTCCATCCGCGCGCTCGGTAGGGCGTTTTGATTCAGGCGCTCATGGCAAGAGTTCGTCCATTTCTCCAGCTGGGGTCGCCAAACGAGACACACCCTCCCCCCGGGACCGGGTGAGGGAAGGGTGTGAGCTTGTATCTACCCCGGGAACGGACGGCTCAGCGGTCGCGGTCATCGCACCGCGCTCTGCCCAGGGTGGTCATGCGACGGCGAAGGCGATCAGGTGACCTCGCGCAGCCGGCCGGTCTCGACCTCGTAGACGAACCCGCGCACGGCGTCCTTGCGCGGGATGAACGGCGAGGCCTTGATGCGCGCGATCGACTGGCGCACGTCCCCGTCGAGGTCCGAGAACGACTCGACCGCCCACTCCGGCTTGATCCCGGTTTCCCGCTCGACCTGCCGCTTGAACTCGTCGTCGGTGAAGGTGAGCATCCCGCAGTCGGTGTGGTGGATGAGGATGATCTCCTCGGTGCCGAGCAGCCGCTGCGAGATCGCCAGGGAGCGGATCGCGTCGTCGGTCACCACGCCACCGGCGTTGCGGATCACGTGCGCTTCGCCCTCGCCCAAGCCCAGTGCGCCGTAGACGTTCAGGCGTGCGTCCATGCAGGCGAGCACCGCCGCCCTGCGCGCCGGCGGAAGCGGCAGGTCCGCCTTGTCGAAGGACGCGGCATAGGCCTCGTTGTTGGCGAGCAGTTCGTCGGTCGAGTTCATCGTCTCTCCTTGAAAGGGGGAATCTCGGGCGGAATTCAACACATATGGTCACGCGCATGCCCACAGACCCCTCGCGGAACGCGGTTCACGCACGAGCTGCGCTTGACCGTGGCGGTCGCGGGGTAGCGCCAAACTCAGCGAAGCGAACGGGGAGACCAGATGGCTTACCGACTCACAGCCGACGAGACCGTGCAGGATGGGGTGCGCCGCTGTGCCCGCGAGCAGCTCGACCATGCCGTCGACGAGCTGACCACGGGCGTGCACGACGACCCGGTGGAGGCGGTGCACGCTGCCCGCAAGGACCTGAAGAAGGCACGCTCGCTCCTGCGGCTGAGCCGCGCGGCGATCGACCGCGATGAGCGCCGGCGCGAGAACAAAGCGCTGCGCGACGCCGGCCGCTCGCTGTCCTCGGCCCGCGACGCCGAGGTCATGCTCCAGGCCCTCGACGACTTGGCCGACCATTTCGCCGGGCAGCTCCCCCAGACCACGTTCGACGCCGTCCGCCGGCACCTCGAGACCGAGCGCGACACGGCCAGGGAGCGGATGTTCGCGTCCGGGCTGCCGGAGCAAACAGCGGACGAGCTGAAGTCGATCCGCGGCCGGATCGAGGACTGGCCGACCCGCCGCGGCGGATGGAAGGCCCTCGAGCCCGGGCTGCTTCGCAGCTACAAGCGCGGCCGCAAAGCGCTGGCCACGGCACGGAGCGAGCCAACTGTCGAGTCCCTCCACGAGTGGCGCAAGCGCGGCAAGGATCTCTGGTACCACCTCCGGATGCTGAAGCCGCTCTCACCGGACATCGTCGGTGGCCAGGCCAATGAGGCGCACACGCTGTCGGATCTGCTCGGAGACGATCACGATCTCGCGGTCCTGCGTGGCACGCTCGGGCGCGGCGGCGACGGGCTCGCCGTCGACCTCGACGCCGTCGTCGCGCTGATCGATCGCCGCCGCGAGCAGCTGCAGGCGGAGGCCTTCCGGGTCGGCGCGCGGCTGTACGCCGAGCCGCCCAAGGCGTTCGGCCGGCGCCTGCACAGCTACTGGAAGGTCTGGCGCCCAGCCCCGGCGCTCACCTAACCCGGCCGCGAGCTTACCGAGGGGGCCGCGAGCTCAACGGGGGTCGCGAGCTCACCCGGGGATTGGGGCCGCTTCGCGGCGTCCTTGGGACCAGCTTCCCCGTCCGGACACTCCCGACAACACATAGGCCGGGTGGTCGAACCGGCGCGTCTGCTGCCAGAACCGCCACGTGAAGCCCGGCCAGATCGTCGAGTTACGCCCGTTGGCGTCCAGATACCAGCTCGAGCACCCGCCGGTATTCCACACGGTCCCCTCCAGGCGCGACTGTAGGTGGCGGTTATAGGCGTCGTACGCGTCGTGGCGCACCTCGATCCGCGTCCCGCCCTCGCGCTCCATGGCCGCGAGCGCGCTGAGGAGGTAGTTGAGCTGGGCCTCGATCATGAACACGATCGAGTTGTGGCCGAGCCCGGTATTCGGCCCGACTACCCAAAACATGTTGGGGAAGCCGGGAACCGCCGCGCCGCGGTAGGCCTGCGGGCTGCCCTGCCACACGTCGCACAGGCGTGCGCCATCGCGTCCGAAGATGAACCGGGCGAACGGCACGTCGGTCACGTGGAAGCCGGTGGCGAAGATCAGCGTGTCCGCCTCGTGCGTGACGCCGTCCCCGCCGACGACGGCGTCGGGCCGGATCTCGGTCACGGCACCGGGGACCACCTCGACGTTCGGCTGCGTCACCGCCGGATACCAGTCGTTGGAGGGGACGATCCGCTTGCACCCGATCACGTAGTCGGGCGTGAGTTTGGCGCGCAGCTCGGGGTCGGGGACCTGCTTGGCCAGGTGCGCCTGCGCCATCTTCTGCACCGCGTTCATCATCTGGGGGCGATAGACGAGGCCCGGGACGAGCAATTCGCGGCTCAGGTACACCGCCCCGCGCACGATGCGCTGCAGCGCCGGCATCCGCCGGTAAAGCCGGCGCTCGAACTCGGTGATCGGACGGTCGCGGTGGGGGACGACCCATGGCGGGGTGCGCTGGAAGATCGTCACCCGCTTGGCCGTCGGCTGGATCCGGGGGACGATCTGGATCGCGCTCGCGCCGGTGCCGACGACGGCGACGGTGCGGCCGCTCAGGTCGTAGTCGTGGTTCCAGCGCGCGGTGTGGAACACGGCGCCGCCGAAGTCCTCGAGGCCGGGAAGCTCGGGGACGCGCGGCTCGCTGAGCGGCCCGGGCGCGGCGATCACCACCTGTGCGGTGAACACGCCGTCGGTCGTGTCGAGCCGCCACACGCCGTCCTCCTCGTCCCACTGGGCGCGCTCGACCTCACAGCCGAGGCGCAGATGCGGGCGCACGCCGTAGGCGTCGGCGCAGCGGGACAGGTAGTCGCGGATCTCGGGCTGGAGAGGGTACGTCCGAGTCCACTCCGGGTTCAGCGAGAACGAGTAGCTGTACAGGTGCGACGGGATGTCGCACTGGCAGCCCGGGTACGTGTTGGCCCACCAGGTGCCGCCGACCTCCGCGTCGCGCTCGAGCACCACGAAGTCCTCCAAGCCGGTTTGCTTGAGCCGGATGGCCATGCCCAAGCCGCCGAACCCGGCGCCCAGGATCGCCACTCGGAACTCGCGTCTCTCAGCGGTCATGTCATCTCCCCGACGCATCGTGCCACGGACCCCGAACCTTGGCGATTTACCTGACCTGTGCGAAGGCGCAGCGCCAAAGTGGGCGTGGGCACAGAGTTAGATGGCCACACGGTTGAGGGCGGCCACTAGCTCGTCGGGGCGGGAGGCCCACACGCTGTGGTCGGTGTCGATCTCGATCACCGGATCGCAGCCGGCCGCCTCGAGCATGCGCCGCTGGAGCGCCGGATGGATCGCGCGGTCCTGCAGGCACATGATGTAGGCGCGCGGCAGGCGCGCAAATCCCTCGTCACCATCGATCCGCACCGGGTGGGTGAACGGGGCCACCGGCTGGGGACCGCGCAGCGACTGAGCCCAGGCTGCCTGCTCATCGTCACAACACTGCGTTAGGCCCTGGCGCGCGGCCTCCGCCGGCATCGTGGCGACCGGCGGGTCCCCCTCCACCACCAGCCCCGCCTGCACCGCGTCGCCGGCGGCTTCGGGCAATTGGGTGAGGTCGATCAGGCTCTGTCCATCCGCAGGTAGGAAGGCCGCGACATAGACGAGCCTCGCGACGCTCTCAGGACAGCGCGCGGCGGCTTGGGTGATGACCATCCCGCCCATGCTGTGGCCGATGAGCACCGCCGGCGGGCCCGCCGCCAGGGCCTCGCACACGCGCTGCGCGTAGCGCTCCAGCGTCACCTCGGCGACGGGTGTCGGATCCTCGCCCTGACCGGGGAGGTCGATCGCCTCCACCTCGTGTCCCGCTGAGCGCAAGCCGGACGCCACGCGGTCCCAGCAGGAAGCCCGTCCGAACGCTCCGTGCACCAGCAACATCCTCGCCATGTCTCTCCTTTCTCCGACTCCTCGGATCAGCCTACGCGGGAGGCGCCCGCGGCGCGAACGATCGTTCGCTGGACGGCAACTGCACGCGGCTAGACTCTCGCCACCAGCGACTGAGGAACGCGAGGGAGAGATGGCTACAACAGCGCCGAAGGCCGGGGCCTTCCCCAGCCCCTACGAGATTGAGACTCCGCCGGGGTGCGAGGGCTGGGAGGAGATGTACCCGTACTACGCGTTGTTCGACGAACGCCGGCGGGAGACGGACGAGAAACGGTTCTGGTTCTGGAACTCCATGCACTTCCCGGTGCCGATGCCGGCGTTCGACGTGGTCTGCATCGACTCGCCCTACCAGGCCGTGGGCTCGTGGCAGAACCGCGTGTTCGCCGTCCCGCCGGCCATGGGGATCGACTACCGCTGCGTCAACGGCTACATCTACATCTCGGGTAACCCGGTCACCGATCCGGCCAAGATCGCTGAGCGTGCCGAGTTCTTCCAGAAGCGGGCCGGCTACTACTTCCAGAACTGGTCAGAGCTGTACGGCAAGTGGCGGGCCAAGATGGAGGCGCTGATCCGCGAGCTCGGCGAGCTCGAGGTCCCCGACCTCCCCGAATACGAGCCAGATGAGGTGGCCTTCGGCGAGGACCGGAACACCGCCTTCTACGAGCTCTTGACCGCCTACGGTCGCGCGCTCAGGCTGGGCGATTTGATGTGGCAGCACCACTTCGAGTTTCTGCTCCTCGGCTACGGGGCGTACGGGACGTTCGCGGAGTTCTGCAAATCGAACCTCCCTGACATCCCCGATCAGCACATCGCCCAGATGGTCGCCGGCATCGACGTGCTGCTGTTCCGGCCCGATGCCGAGCTGCGCCGCCTGGCCCGCCTGGCCATCGGGAGCGGCGTCGACTCGGCGTTCGTGCAGGGCCGCACGCCGCAGGAAATCGACGCCGAGCTGTCGCAGACGGACGCCGGCCGCGCCTGGCTCGAGGAGCTCGAGAAGGTCAAGGACCCATGGTTCAACATGGCCACGGGCGACGGGCTCTACCACTACTACCGCAGCTGGCTCGACGACCCGAGCATCCCGTATGCGTCGCTGATCGGTCACATCAGCGCGTTGCAGGGCGGCGAGCAGATCGAACGCCCGACCGAGGAGCTCGCCCGCGAGCGCGAGCGGCTGGCCGACGAGTACGGGGCGCTGCTCGACGAGCAGTCGCGTGCCCCCTTCAACGACCTCCTGGCCTTGTCGCGCACCGTGTTTCCCTATGTCGAGGAGCACAAGTTCTTCTGCGACTACTGGTTCCTGACCCGGTGGTGGAACAAGATCCGCGAGTTTGGCGCGCTGCTCGCCCGCCACGGGTTCCTCGAGGACGGCGAGGACGTGTTCCAGCTCTCGCGCTACGAGGTGGCCAGCGCGCTCGACGAGCTCGTGCTCACCTGGGCCACCGGCGGCGTTCCGCTCGGCCCCAAGCACTGGCCCCCGATCGCCGCCCGGCGCAAGGAGCTGCTCGCCAAGCTGAACGAGTGGACGCCCCCACCGGCCCTCGGGGTGACCCCCGAGGCGGTCACCGATCCCATGACGATCATGCTGTGGGGCGTGACCACCGAGCGGGTGCACGAATGGGCTCGCCAGCAGGAGGGTGGCTCGGTGCTGGCCGGCGCCGCCGCCTCTCCGGGTGTGGTCGAGGGCGCGGCCCGGGTCGTCAAGTCGGTCGATCAGATTGGCGACGTGCGCGACGGCGAGATCCTCGTATGCGGCAGCACCTCGCCGGCCTGGGCGCCGATCTTCTCGAAGATCAAGGCCACGGTCACCGACGTGGGGGGCGTGATGTCGCACGCGGCGATCGTGTGCCGCGAGTACGGCCTGCCCGCCGTCGTCGGCACTGGGCGCGCCACCGCCGCCATCCGCACCGGCCAGACGATCAAGGTGAACGGCTCGGACGGAACGGTCACGCTTCTCGACGGCCAGGGAAGCTCATGACCGCGTACACCCGGCCCCTGCATGGGCTCTCCCGGAGCGACGAGCCGCGCTTCGGGGGCAAGAGCGCCAACCTGGGGGAGCTGCTGACGGCGGAGATCCCGGTGCCGCCCGGCTTCGCCATCTCGACCGCCGCGTTCGCGGCCTTCGTGCACGACTCGGAGCTCGAGGACCGGATCGCGAGCGCCCTGACCCATGTGTCGGCCGGTGACATCGATGCGATCGCCCGGGCGTCCCACGCGATCAGCGAGGCGATGCGGTTCGCACCCGTCCCGGAGGCCGTGCGCGCGGAGATCGCCGAACAGTATGCGGGGCTCGGCAAGGACTCGCCGCCGGTGGCGGTGCGCTCGAGCGCCGTGGGCGAGGACAGTCAGGACGCCACGTTCGCCGGCCAGCAGGAGACCTACCTCTGGGTGCGGGGCATCGAGCACGTGTGCGATGCGGTGCGGGACTGCTGGGTGAGCCTGTACAGCCCGCCGGCGATCAGCTACCGCCTGCGGCTGGGCGATTCGGGCGCCGAGCCGGCGATGGGGGTGACCGTTCAGCTCATGGTGGATGCCGACGTGTCGGGGGTGATGTTCACCTGTAATCCGGTGAGCGGTGACCCGAGCATGGTCGCGATCAACGCGAGCTGGGGGCTCGGCCTGGCGGTGGTCGGCGGCGAGGTCACCCCTGACGACTACCTCGTGAGCAAGGTGACGCGGGAGGTGGTGCGCGAGCACGTGCATACCAAGGACGTGCAGTACGTGCCCGACGTCGGAGGGAGCGGCGCGGTCCGCCTCGCCGTTCCCGAGGAGCAGCGCGAGGTCCGCTGCCTCGACCAGCCGGCGCTAGAGCGCCTGGTCGACGTGGCCAAGCGGGTGGAGCGCTATTTCGGGTCCCCTCAGGACATCGAATGGGCACTCGCCCGCGGCGGCGAGCAGGAACTGTTCGTGGTCCAGGCGCGGCCGGTCACCGCCGTTGCCAAAAAGCAGCCCGCGGCCAAGCCCGAGTCAGCCATGTCGCTGATCATGAGCACCTTCGGGGCCGGACCGCCGAAGGGCGACTGACGCGATGGCCCTGAGCGACGACGACGTCCGCGAAATCCTGCGGATCATCGACGATTCAGCGCTGGCTGAATTGCGCATCGAGACCGAGGGCTTCTCGCTCCACGTCCGCAAAGGACCGCCCGCCGCCGACGCCTCGTCGCCATCGACGCCCCAGCCTGCGTCGGCCGCGCCCAAGGCGCCTGCCCCCGCCGAGGCGCCTGCCCCCGCCGAGGCGCAAGCTCCCGCCGAGGCGCCGGCTACTCCCTCGGATGGTCTCGCGACGATCACTGCTCCGATGTTGGGCACCTTCTACCGCGCCGAGGCACCCGGGCAGCCGCCGTTCGTCGAGGTCGGCAAGCGGGTCGAGCCCGACACGACCGTATGCATCATCGAGGTGATGAAGATGATGAACTCGGTCCCCGCCGGCGTCGCCGGGAGGGTCGCCGAGGTAGTGGCCGAGAACGCCCAGCTGGTCGAGTACGGTCAGCCGCTGTTTCGCGTGGAACCGGCGTGAAGCGCATCAAGCGCGTGTTCGTGGCCAACCGGGGCGAGATCGCGCTCCGGATCATCTCGGCGTGCCGCGAGCTTGGCATCGAGAGCGTGGTCGGCACCTCAGACGCCGACCGCGACGGTCTCGCCGCGCGCGAGGCCGACCGCGCCGTGTGCCTCGGCCCGCCGCCGGCGGCTCAGAGCTACCTGCGCGACGATCTCGTGGTCCAGGCGGCGCTGGGCACTGGCTGCGACGCCATCCATCCGGGCTATGGCTTCCTGGCCGAGAGCCCCAAGCTGGCTGCCCGGGCCCGCGAGCATGGCCTCACCTTCGTGGGCCCGCCGGCCGAGGTGATCGAGCTCAGCGGGGACAAGCTGCGCGCGCGCGAGGAGGCGTCCCGGGCCGGCGTGCCGATCCTCCCCGGCCAGGAGACGGCCTCGGCGGATGAGGCGCGCGAGGTGGCCGACACGATCGGCTATCCCCTGCTGGTCAAGGCCGCGGGCGGTGGCGGGGGGCGCGGAATCAAGCTGGCCAGAGACGCCGATGAGCTCGATCGGCTGCTCAGCCTCGCGCGCAGCGAGGCCGGCGCGGCCTTCGGTGACGATCGCGTCTACCTCGAGCGGTTCATCGCCACGGCCCGGCACGTCGAGGTGCAGATCGCCGCCGACGAGCACGATGCGGTGGTCCACCTCGGCGAGCGCGACTGCTCGGTGCAGCGGCGCTACCAGAAGGTGATCGAGGAGGCGCCGGCGCCGGGGCTCGAGGTCCCCGCGCGCGCGGCCATCCACGACGCCGCCGTCCGCTTCGCCCGTGCCATCGGCTACCGCAACCTGGGCACGGTGGAGTTCGTGGTCGATTCTGAAACCGGCGAGCACTACTTCCTCGAGATCAACTGCCGCATCCAGGTCGAGCACCCGGTTACCGAGGCGGTCACCGGCCGTGACCTGGTGGCGCTTCAGCTGCACGTCGCCGCCGGTCGGCGCCTTGGCTTCGGCCAGGAGGACGTGGTGCTCGATGGCCATGCGATCGAGTGCCGCCTGAACGCCGAGGACGTGGCCCACGGGTTCATGCCGAGCCCCGGAACCCTGTCGCTGTTCTCCGTCCCCGAGTCGCCGGGGCTGCGGGTCGACACCCACTGCTTCCCGGGCGCGGTCATCCCTCCCTACTACGACTCGCTGATGGCCAAGCTGATCGCCCACGCCGGCGACCGCGACGCCGCCATCGACGCGCTGATCGATGCGCTCGAGGATCTCGACGTCGAAGGGGTCGAGACCAACCGAACGCTTCTGATCAGCGTGCTCGGCCACGACGACTTCCGGCGGGGCGCGGTCACCACCGACTGGCTCGAGCGCGCGATCGTATGAGCTCGGGCCGGGTCATCGGGATCGTCGACACCACCACGCGCGACGGAAACCAGAGCCTGTGGAGCGCCACCGGGCTCACCACGCCCGACGTGCTGGCCATCGCCCCGACGATGGATCGGGTGGGCTACGAGGCACTCGACTTCACCTCGAGCACCCACATGGCCGTCTCGGTGCGTTTCCACCGCGAGGACCCGTGGGAGCGAATCAGGCAGGCGAGCGCCGCGATGCCGAACACGCCGCTCAGCATCATCACCACCGGGATGCGCTTCATCTCCTGGGTGCCGGCAGACCAGGACGTCATCGCGCTCGCCTTCCGGCTGGTCGCGCGCAACGGCATCCGGCGCATGCAGATCGCGGACCCGTCCAACGACCCCGAGCGGTTGCAGCGTCTCGCCTCGATGGCCCGCCGCGAGGGGATCGAGCAGGTGGTGGTCGGCCTCACCTACTCGATCAGCCCGGTGCACACACACCAGTACTACGCCGAGCACGCCGCCGCGCTGGCCGGCTGCCCCGACATGGACCGGCTGTACCTGAAGGATCCCGGCGGGCTGTTGACCATCGACGCCGTGCGCGAGTTGGCGCCGCACTTCGTGGCGGCAGCCGGCTCCCGGAGGGTCGAGCTGCACAGCCACTGCACGATCGGGCTGGCGCCACTCGTCTACGTCGAGGGTGTTCGCGCCGGGTTTGGGGTCGTGCACACGGCGTCGGGTCCCCTGTCGCGCGGAACCTCCCAACCCGAGGTGGTCAGCACCGTGCGCAACCTGGAGGCGAACGGCTACGCACACGAACTCGACCTGGAGGCCGAGGCGATCGTCGCCGAGCACTTCGGCGCGGTGGCTCGCGCCAAGGGCCTTCCGCCCGGCGCCCCGCGCGAATTCGACGCCGTCTACTACCACCACCAGCTGCCCGGCGGGATGGTCACCACCACCCGCCGGATGCTCGAGGAGCTCCGCCGCCCCGAGCTGTTCGACGCCGTGCTCGAGGAGGTGACCCGGGTGCGCGCCGAGATGGGCTATCCGATCCTGGTCACCCCGGTGTCGCAGTTCGTGGCCAGCCAGGCGGCCCGCAACGTGATCGACGGCGAGCGGTGGGCCAACGTCTCCGACGAGACTGTCCGCTACTTCCTTGGCCACTACGGCGAGCCGCCTGCGCCCGTCGATCCGCAGATCGCCGAGCGCGTTCTGAGCCGTCCGCATGTCGCGAAGCTCCGAGA
>JAFASQ010000470.1 GCA_019244395.1 Solirubrobacterales bacterium
CCTTACAGCTGGTGACGGTCCATGGCCCGAGCGGCATCTCAACGCCCAGTATGTCGGAGACGTGCGTGAATTGCCGCCGACGTTGCTGCGGGGGATGGATGCCGTCGTGCATCTCGCTGCCGTGTCCAACGATCCAATCGGAAGCCGGTTTGAGAAAGTGACCGACCAAGTCAATCGGCTCGCCAGCGTTCGCCTCGCCCGGCTGGCTGCCGAGGCCGGCGTCGCGCATTTCGTGTTCGCCTCTAGCTGCAGCGTCTACGGCGCTGCTGAGGGTGAGGCTCGTAAGGAGTCTGATCCGCTCGGTCCGCTGACAGCTTATGCTCGCTCCAAAGTGATGACCGAGGGCGCGTTGGCACAAATCGACTCGGGCGGGATGGCAATCACCTGCCTTCGCTTTGCCACTGCTTGCGGCATGTCAGACCGACTACGGCTGGATCTTGTCCTCAATGACTTCGTCGCCGCTGCGTTGACGTCGGGTGCGATCACCGTGCTGAGTGACGGCACCCCGTGGCGGCCGCTGGTCGACGTCCGCGACATGGCGCGCGCGATAGAGTGGGCGATTGCGCGCAGTCCGGAGCATGGCGGGCGCGTGCTGACCGTGAACGTCGGCTCGAGTGAGCGCAACCATAGCGTCCGTGAGCTGGCAGAGGCAGTCATGGCGGAACTGCCCGGCACGTCGCTCAGCGTCAACACCGCTGCCCCACGGGATGCGCGCTCCTACCGGGTGGACTTTTCGCTGTTCGCCAGGCTCGCGCCGCGCCATCAGCCGCAGTTCGCGCTGCGAGACTCTATCAGCTCGCTGATTGACGGTGTGCGGGCGGCCGGCATCCAGGATCGCGAGTTCCGGGACTCGACCCGAATGATTCGCCTTCACACGCTGGCGGCTCTGATCGAGTCTGGTCGCCTGAACCACGATCTGCGCTGGGTGGCCTAATCCCGTAGCAGCCCGTTGACGAAATCGGCCGAGTTTTGATTGAAAGGGACATGACGGCTGATGACCTCGGTCGGGAACCGATGCCCGGCATAGGGCGACTTGGCGGCTGGCGAGCTCATTCCGGATGTCTACTGGATCGCGATCAACCCGCCAAGCCCAGCCCAAGTTGACGGTGCCGCCGGCGGCGGGGGGGCGGTGGTGGAGTGGGTTTGACGGCCGGGGTCACGACAAGGATCTGCGCGTAGCCGGTGAGCGAGACCGAGAAGGCCGTGCCGTTCGCGAGATTGCTGGCGGACTGCTGGACCGACGTGCCCAGCATGTAGTCGTAGCGCTGGACGGAGCGGACCGCCTGGTTGAAGGTGACGGTCACGCTCACCGCCGCGGGCGCGACGTCGCTGGGCGGCGACGACCCGGTCTGCACCGGCGGCTCGTTCCAGATCGGGATGACGAACGCCCCGTCGGAGCGCTGGGCGATGAAGTATTTGGGGTCGGTGTAGGGGGCGGTTCCCGCCACCGTGGTGGCGTCGACCGCTCCCGTGACGGTGGCGTTGAGGGCGCCGGGCGTGAAGGTGCGCGCGCTCGCGCCGGTGTCGGCGATGATCGTCGTGAAGTTGTGTATCCAGTCGGCCGCGTTCGTGTTCAGCGGATTCCCGCTCTCGTCAAACAACTGCCATTGGCCGTTCCCGTCGATCGGCATCAGCGAGAACGCCGTGATTGCCGGCATCCCCGCCGACCAGGCGTCGAGGTATGTGTTGACGTCGAACTTGCCGGAGGCTTGGCGGGTCGCCTGCGTGAACGCCTGTGTTGGGCCGGAGCTCCCCCACTCGGAGCAGATGACGCGGCGCTGCGGCGTCTCGATGGCCATCATGCCGCGGGCGGCGGTCGCGAAGTTCGGGTTTTGCGAGCCGGGCTGGACCGACACACCGCCGCTGTTGACGTAGCTGTGCACGTCGGCCCAGTGGACGCCGCGGCTTGTGAGGTCGCCCACCGACGAGGCGTAGCCGTTGCCAGCGTTGTAGTTCGTCACGCTGTAGGCGATGACCGGGACGACCCCCCTGAGGGCCGGCACCGCGGCGACACCAGCGCCCAGGTTGGTCATGTCGGCCCGGGTCTGGCCCGCGTTGTTGACGCCGACGTCTGATTCGTTCGGCCCGGCGACGCCGAAGAACGAGGCGACGCCGTTCGCGCTGACTGCCGCGCTCAGCGTGCTCGTGACTGACGACTGCGAGTAGCCGGAGTTGAGGAACGAGTAGATGATGCGGACCCCGTTCGAGATCGGGGCGCGCATCAGCGGGCTGTCGTAGTCGCCGATGTCGGCGCGCGCCACCCTCCAGCCGCCGTAGTGGAGGGCGTTGGTCAGCGCGGTCGGATTCGTGTTCGGGTCGCTGAACCGGACGCCCACTCCCATCGTCGACTGGAAATCAGCGATGCGCACCGCCTGTCCCGCGGGCAGCGGGTTGGAGCCGGGGGTCCAGGTCGCGTCGGTGGCGTGGCTTTTGTAGTACCAGTTTCCCGCGAAGGTGCCCTGCCAGATCCGCCCGCCGACGAGCGCCATGTGCCACACGCCGGAGGTGGAGGTGTCCGGCGCGCCGTTGGCCGTGGCCTGCGCCATCAGGTTGATGGTCCAGGTCACGCCGTTGGCGTCCCGGAAGGACTGGGCAGGGTTCTGGTACCGCCCGTCGATAACTTGCACCGCGGGTGGCGGGGGCGGAAGAGCGGGGATGCTGGGCATGTTATGGCTGCTCGGGTAGCTGTGGCGCACGGATCGGAGAAGCGAGCGCAATAGCCCGGGCCCTGTCTGATTTCAAGCGATACGGGCATGGCTCGGGCGGCCCAGCCCCAGCATGCGGTTGAGCGCGTGGACAGCGACGCCCGCCGGGAGCATGCAGACTGGTGGCTCTCCCGCAGATGGGGTGGACATCAGGTAATCGCGGCCTCGGGCGTGAAGCCCTCATAGTGCTGCGATCCGGGCGCTTTCGCCCGGCGGTTCGCACATGGAGGCGGCTCATGGCCCGGTTTGTTGGACTGGACGTTTCACAGAAGCTGAGTTCCGTCTGTGTTGTTGACGACATCGGCCGCCGGGTTTGGCGAGGCCAGTGCTCAACCGATCCGGGGCAGGTCGCGCGTGGGCCTGCCCCCTGGGAGTGGAGGGTTCTGTAAAGAACCTATGCACCCCAGGAGGACGGAATGACGGAGAAGCGGACCCGACGCCGGTTCACGACGGAGTTCAAGGCGCAGGCGGTCAGGCGCGTACTGGAGGGCGGCAAGCCGCTCGCGGAAGTGGCGACCGAGCTGGGGCTGAGCACCGGCCAGCTGAGCACGTGGCGTGCCGAGCACCTCGCGGCCGGCTCGGCCGAGCTATGCCGGAAACTGGGTGACGGCGTGATCAGGCGGCGCTCTGCGCTGGCGTGTCGGTGACCTCGACG
>JAFASQ010000471.1 GCA_019244395.1 Solirubrobacterales bacterium
GGTGGGCCATTCGAAAGCGTTGGCCAGCGGGACGATGAGCAGGCGGCCGTTGGGCTCGAAAACCACGGTCGGGATCGCTCCGGGGTACGGTGGGAACGGATTTCCCAGGCGCTTTCGGGATCGGAGGTCCCAGATGCTGGCGGTGCCGTCCCACGCGCCGACCGCGAGCATGCTGCCGTCGGGCGAGAACTGAAGGGCGCTGACGTGGCCGGCCGCGACCTGGATTGGCGCGCCGTTCTGCCGGCCGGTGCGGGGGTCGAGGAGGAGGACGTTGCCGTCCGCAGTGCCGACACCGAGCAGTCGCGAGTCGGGCGCCAGGTCGATCGCGTTGGCCTCCACGCCGGCGGTGCGCTCGAACAGCCGAGCGCCGGTGTGGACGTCCCAGGCGATCACGGCCGATCCCGAGGAGCAGCAGCCGAGGGCGGCCAGCTCGCGGCCGTCGCGGCTGAACTCGAGGCCGGCGTTGCCAGGTACCGACGCGTTCAGCGGGGTGGCGTGGGGGACGAGGTGGTTCTGGAACACCCGGCCGGTCGCGATGTCGAGCACCTGGATGTGTGAGGTAGTGCTGTCGGCGGCCTGGGTCAGGACCGCCAGGAGCTTGGCGTCCGGGCTGACCGCCGTCCACCACACCGGCTCGGCGAAGCGGAGCGTTCGTGTGACCCGGTCGGTGCGGAGGTCCCAGAAGATGACGCGGCGGTTGCTGCCGCCGGTGAGGAGCGTGCGGCCGTCGGGGAGGAACGAGATGGCGTTGGCGATGGCGCCGTTTCGCGCGGGCAGGGTTTTGATCACCCGGAGGGTGTGCAGGTCGACGAGCGCGATGGTGCCGTCGGCCTGATCTGTGGCCATGAGGTCCTGGCGGTTCACGATCTCGCACGGGGAGTTCGGGCAGCTTTGCGAAGGTTGGTTCCAGGCGAAGAACCGCCCGAGACGTTGGCTGCCGGAAAGGTCGAACAGAGCGATGCTCCCGTCCTGCCCCGCGGAGATCACGGTCGCGCCCCGGGGATCGACGGTCGTCAGCGCGCGCCGGCCCGGCTGTCCGGTGTAGGTCTCGAGGATGGTGCCCGAGGCGACGTCGAAGACATCCGAGCCGTCGAGTGACTGTGCGACGATCTTCGACCCATCGCGGGTAAAGGCGATGCTCACGATCCACTCGCCGGGCAAATCGTCGACGAGCCACCGTGCCACGCCCGTTTGCAGGTCCAGCACCGCGACCGAGGAGGTGGGAGTGGCGACGTTGGGGCTGTTGCGCCCGAGCGCGACTTCATGGCGGCCGGCGGAGAGGGCGGGCAGCCCGCCGATCGGGAACCGGCGGAGGATCCGGCCGGTGCCCGCGTTCCACAGGATCGTCTCGCCCTGCTGGGCCGAGGTGAGTAGGACATCCCCGGACGCGAACGCGACGTGGGGCTCCAGCTGCATCGGGTGCATCGGGTAGCGGCGCTGCCAGGCAATTCGTCCGCTCGAGGAGTCGAGCATCAGCAGCCGTTCCGCCGACGGAGTTGGATCGGTCGGCGCTTGGGTGATCAGGCTGACCGCGATGTGGCGTCCGTCGGGTGAATACGCGACGGACGAGGACCCGGTCGGTGGCGGGGGAACCTCCCCTCCCCACGCGTGCAGCCGGCGCACCCGCCGGGAGGGTACCTCGATGTCGTCTAGCTCCGAGCGCGCGGTGCTTTCGGCGATCACCATCAGCGTGCGGCTGTCGGCGGAGAAGCTCATCGCCCGTGGCGCCACCGTCTCCGGCAGTTGCACCGCCGAGCCCGTCGGGCGCCAGGTTGAGGTGTCGATGAAGCGAACCTCACCCGTGGTGTCGGCGAGCGCGAGCAGCCTGCCGTCTGGACTCACCTGGAGCGCTGCGGGCTCGCTGCGCGAGGGCCTGAGTACTCGGATCAACGCCGGGCTTCGCTGCAGCGCGGCGAGGAGGTCGGAGCGGGTCTCGACCCGGTTCTGCAGCTTGACCCCGGCGACGGCGAGCAGCAACGCGCGATCCAAGTTGGGCTCGGTCTGGGCCAGCGCGCCGAGCCGCTCGGCATCGGAGGTCAGTGCCTGCGCTTGCGCGTTGCCCCGCTGGATCAGGGCGACCAGTCCGGCGAGCGCCGCGACGATAAGCAGGCCGACGGCGCCCGCCAGCAGCGCGCGGAGGCGGCGGTTGGCGCCCAGCTGTGCCCGGCGCTCACGGTCTGCCTCAGCGATGCCGGCGTCGATGAAGCTGCGCTCTGTCGCGTTGAGGTCCTCGCTGCGCGGTTCGGCCCACTCGACCGCGGCGCCGAGCCGCGCGCCGCGGTACAGGTCCGATGGGTCTCGCCCGCCGGTGTCCCAGAGGCGGGCGGCGGTGCCGAGCTGGCGGTGCAGGCGGATGCCTTCCCGGTCCTCGTCGAGCCAGCCTCGCAGCGTCGGCCACTCGCGGATCAGAACCTCGTGGGCGACCTCGGCCGTCCCCTCGTCGAGCGTCACCAGCCGGGCGGCGGCGAGCCGCTCCAGCAGGGCCTGAACGCTTTCCGGGGAGACTCCCTCGGGGACGAGCTCGTCGATCGCCACCCTCCGGCGGGACTCTCCGCCCGCCTCACCGAGTTCGGTTAGCCGCAGAAACACGCCACGGGCGATCTGACGCTGCTCGGCGGGGAGGGACGCGAGCAGGCTGTCGGCGGTCTGGGCGATCGCGGACGCGACCCCGCCGCTGTCGCGGTAGCCCTCGACCGTCAAGGTGCGGCCGTTGCGCCGCTCCCAAGTGGCCCGCAGGGCGTGGGATAGAAGGGGGAGCGCCCCCGGCTCGCCGGCTACGTCGCGCCGGGCCAGCTCGGCGAGCCCGGGTTCAAGCCGCAGGCCGGCCAGTTGGGCGGGCTTGGTCACGGCTCGCTCGAGCTCGCCGCCGGTCATCGCCCCGAGCAGGACCTGGTTGGCGGCCACTGCCCGCGCGAGCGCGGGATGGCCGCCCAGCTTCCCGTACATGTCGGCGCGCATCCCGATCGCGACCGGCCCGGGAATCGCGAGCAGGGCAGCGACGAACGCGTCGCGACGGCCGGCGTCCTCGCAAAGCGTAAACAGCTCTTCGAACTGGTCAACCACCAATAGACGCCG
This sequence comes from Solirubrobacterales bacterium, assembly GCA_019244395.1. GTDB lineage: Bacteria > Actinomycetota > Thermoleophilia > Solirubrobacterales > Solirubrobacteraceae > Palsa-465. Next base: position 3,076 of record JAFASQ010000471.1, read on the forward strand.
TCGGCCGCCGTCGACCTCGAGCCGAGGTGAGCTGCCCGGCTGGCGCAGCTGCGCGCCCTCGAGGCCGGCGACCTCGCCGGCTCGCACCGCGCCGATGAGGCCGGCCCGCAGCACAGACGATTTGCCGCTCCCAGAGGCGCCGACGACGGCGACCAGCCTTCCCGGCGCCAACCGCGCGATCAGCTCGGCGACGACTGCTTCCCTCCCGAAGAAGTAGTCCCGATTCTCGGGCTCGAAGGCCAGCAGGCCCCGGTACGGGCAGTCGGTCGCCGGCAGCGGGGCGCGGATACCCGCGGCCTTGATGGCGTGGATTCGCTCGGCCGCACTGAGGCCCGGCAAACGATGGGGCCCCAGGTCGACCAGCTCACAGCCGGCCGGCAGATGAGCTTCGACGAGTTCGGTCGTGACCGAGGAGAGGAAGATCTGGCCGCCGTCGGCCTGGTCGCGGAGCTGGGCGGCGAGGCTGATCGCCGGACCGAGGTACTCGGTTCCGCGGCGCTCGGCCTCACCGGTGTGGATGCCGAACCGGGCGGCGAGATGAAGGTCCTCCGGCCACGGTTCAGCCGAAAGCGCACGGGTGGCGCCAAGCGCGGCGACGATCGCAGCGGGCGCAGAGTCGAAAACCGAGACGGTTGACTCGCCGATTGACTTCAGAAAGCTCCCGCCATTGCCTTCCACGCACTCGGCGATCAGCTCGTCATGCCGGACAAGCGCCTGTGCCATGGCCTCCGGGTGAGAGTCCCAGACCGCGCTCGAGCCTTCGATATCCGAGAGGCAGAACGTGACGACACCGGTCGGCAGTGCCTCGGCCCAGCCTGCGCGGAGGCGTTCAACCAACTCCCCGGGTGACGCCGGCCGACGCGCCGGGTCGGTCGCCATCCCGACGCGAATCGCGGTCTCGAGTTGCTTGGCTTGCGTCGGATCGATGCCCTCCCACGAGGGGAGGACGCCAGCGGGGGCCGAACCGGTGAGGAGCGCGAACGCGGTGGCAGCGAGCGCGTACACGTCGCTGGCTCGCGACGGCGCGCCACCGGCAGCCAGCTCGGGCGCGCGGAAGCCGGGGGTGCCCACTCGGCGGCGCAGCGCGTTCGGGGCCGATGAGATGCCGAAGTCGACCAGCTTGAGCCGGCCGCCCGTGGTCAGGATCAGGTTTGCCGGCTTGACGTCGCCGTGGATGACCGGCGGCACCTGCGAGTGCAGATGCGTCAGCGCCTGCGCGGCCTGCGCCAAGTACGCCAGCACACTCGAAGGGGCCAGCCCGGGCCGGCCGCGATCCCGTAGCAGCGTGGCCAGATCGGTCCCCTCGACCCAATCCATCGCCACCACGTAGTCCTCGCCGTCGAAGAAGTCCTCCCTAACCAGCGGAAGCGCCGGATGCGGAGGGATCGCGAGGAGGATCCGCGCCTCGCCGAGGAGCTCCTCCCGAGCCTGCCCGTCCCGCACGGGACGGATCTTCAGCGTCACGATCCGGTCGTGTTGGCGATCGAGCGCCTTCACGACCCGCCCTTCTCCGCCGATCCCGAGCAGCTCCAGGACCTCGTATCGCTCCTTGATCAGCGTTGACATGGCGCCGGCCTTTCACACACGGCCACCCGGTTCTCCTAACCTTGTCGGCGTGGGCGCGCAGGTCGAGGTGATGTTCGGTGTGCAGAGCTGGCGGTTCCCGCTCCAGGCCGACCGGATAACCGTCGGTAAGGCCGCCGAGAACGACATCTCGCTCACCGACGATCCCACCGCCAGCCATCTCCACGCCATCCTCGAGCGGTTCCCCGCCGGCTGGTGCGTGACCGATCTGGGGTCGTCCAACGGCACCTCCGTCAACGGCGAGAGAATCTGGTCCTCCCGGCGGCTCAGGCCCGGCGACGAGATCCGCGTCGGCCAGACCCGGCTAATCTTCCGCGACCCGCTGGCCGCTCTCGGTACCCAGACCGAGGCGGAGGACGCCCCGCCGTCGCTGACCGGACGCGAGCGCGACGTGCTGGTGGCGCTGTGCCGCCCGCTGCTTGACCGGGACATGTTCACCGAGCCGGCGTCGACCCGGACGATCGCGGACGAGCTCATCATCACCCAGGCCGCCGTCAAGCAGCACCTCATCAACCTGTACGACAAGTTCGGCGTGCCGGCCACGGACTCCAACCGGCGGGCCAGGCTGGCCAACGAGGCGCTCCGCCGCGGCGCCGTCTCACTGGCCGAATTGCGGGCGGGCGAGAGCCAATAGCCGCCCGCTCCCGGCTCCGCACCCGCTGCAGGCCGCGAGTAAATCACCGGCCGATCATCCACCCCCAGCGGCGAAATTGCCATAGCCGGGCAGCAGGCAGCTGCCGGCCAGACGGGAAGGGAATCCTCACCCGGCGGTAAGGCTGTCGGGCACACGGCTCTCGCGGGGGCAAGGTTCGCCTTACCCGACCGCCATCGCATTCACCCCTACTAGGCCATAGCTGACGGTGTGCCGGTGACCGATGATCGCCACCAGCTAAATCGATCGGAGGTTGGCAACCTCCGGTCTGGGAGCAAAAGGAGACCGTCACATGACTCGCTCGTTCACCAATCACCGTACCGCCGCCGTCATCGCCGCTGCGCTCGCGCTAGGCATCGCCGCCCCCACCGCCAGTGCCAGACCCATCGACCAGGCACCAACCTTCCACCCGACCGACGCCGCCGCACGCCCGGTCGGCGCCGGCGCAACGCAACATCACTGGGATCATTCCCAAAGCCCCGGCGCGTATATCTGCGGCACCAGCTACAGCATGAACTCGGTTGACGGGAAATACTGCCCGCCGAGGCACGCCACGCCCATCGCGAGCCTACCGCCGGCGACCGCCGCCCCCGCCAAGGTGATCGCCCGCGACAGCGCCTTCGCCTGGGGCGACGCGGCCGCCGGAGCCGGCGCCACGCTCGTCGTCGTACTGCTCGGTGCGGGCACGGCCACCGCCGCGATCCGGCGCCACAGCGCCCCGAGCCGGGTGAGCACCACCAGCTGATGCCGACAGCACCGGGCCGGCTCGGCCACACCAAGTCGAAAGCTGATCAGCGGTTCGAGATCTTGTTCGCCATCGACGGGCCGGTCGCCGACCGCGCTGCTGCTCTGCTGACCAAACGAGCCATCTGCCAGCAGTGGCTGGCAGAACGACAGCGGTCGCTTTCGGACACGACGGGTGAGGTCGGACTCGCCGGCGGCGACGGCGCATCGCCGTCTCGTCCACCAAACCAAACGCCAAAGGAGCCATCGATGTTCCAAGACACCTGGACGCGCCCTGCGCACCGTGATCCCGACCGCAGCCGCGGTGGCGCTCGTCAGCCAGCACGCGGTGCACCTTTACCCCAGCTCCGAAGAGCAGGAGACATGTTGAAGTCAAGACGGAGCGTCGAGGACGGCGGCTGCGAGTTGCGGGGACCGGACGATGTCAGAGGCTCGGCGTTGGGCGGGATATCCACGGACTGCAGCGAATCGGCCTGTCCCACGACCGCGACGGACTCTCTGACCCGACCACAACCCCCCGGTAACGACAGTCGCCAGCAGCCCGCCAGTTCGGCGCTGACGCGTATGCGCGGCGCGGCCCTGAGATACGCAGTTCGGATGGTGACCGTGCTCGCCGCCCTGGCTGCTTTCGCCGGCGTCGAGGGCAGTGCGGCGGCGGCCGCGGGGTGGCGAGACGGCGAGTCGGCGGTGACGTCAGCGGCGGCCGCGCTCGATTGGAACGCAACCGCGGTCGATGCCGTCCGCGCGGCCAGGGTGGTCGACCCGCCAAACACCCCGGCGCGACCGATCTACCAGACCGAGGGCCTTCTCTACATGTCGTATGTGCAGGCCGCGGCGTACGACGCCGTAATGAAGATCGCCCACCGCTATGAGCCCTACCACCGCTTCGACGCCGCCAGTCGCCATGCGTCGCTGCCGGCGGCGGTGATCGCCGCCGCGTATGACACGCTCGTCATCTACCTGGGCAACGACCTGGGCGACTACCGCGGCGTGCTCGACGCGAAGTACGCCGCGGCCATTGCGGCGCTGCCGAACGATCGTGCCACCGCCCGCGGGATCGCGGTCGGGCAGGCCGCCGCCGCCGACATCGAAGCGGTCCGTGCCAACGACGGCCTCGACACTCCCGCCTCCACAGGCTACGGCACGGGGCTCCTACAGCCCGGCGTGTGGGTGCTCACGCAACCGTTCACGCCCCCGCCCCCGTTCCAGACCGCGCAGACACCGTGGATGGGGTTCATGCGGCCATTCCTACTGGCCCGCACCTCCCAGTTCCGCGCGCCATCCCCACCCGCGCTCACAAGCACGCAGTACGCGACCGACTTCAACGAGACCAAAGC
>JAFASQ010000546.1 GCA_019244395.1 Solirubrobacterales bacterium
TGGCGAGGGCTCCGAGGGGCGGGTTCGAAACCGCGATCAATTCACGCGCCCGCGCCTACGTCGCCGTGGAGGCGGTCGACGCCAAGGGCCATGTCCTGGCGCGCTCGCCCGTCGTAAAGGTGCCCTGACCCGCCGGCAACCGCGTCCGAAGCCGGAATCCAGCGGGATCCTCACTACAATCCCCGCCGCATGCGGCGGCGGATCAGATCCGCGGCCTTTCCCGTCCACCGTCACTCAGTGCCCCAGCTGCTCGTGGACGGGATATTGGTCGCGCTCGCTTACTACCTTGCCTTCCGGCTTCGGTTCACAGACGGCGCGTGGGGGCCGAACGATCGCTATCGAGGTCTGCTCGCCGACACGATCTACTGGGTCGTCCCCGTCGCTCTGGTGACGCTGGCCCTATTCGGTCAATACCAGCGGCTGTGGACGTTCGTGGGTCAGCGCGACTACGAGGCCGTCGTCAAGGGCCTGGTCGTCGCCACGCTGGTGATTGTCGGCGCGATCGCCTTCCTGCACCCGGTGACGATCACCGTCGAGCACCAGGCCACGCCGGTCAACCTGCCCGGGAGCGTGATCGCGCTGTTCCTCCTGCTTGCCCTGGCCTTCCTGATCGGCGCACGCTTCCTGGTGCACTTGGTCGTTGAGGGCCGCGTACGCAGCTTCCGGACCGCCAAAGGCGCACGCGACGTCCTCATCGTTGGTGGCGGCGACGGCGGCCGACTGGTCGTGCGCGAGCTGATTCGGAATCGACAGCTGCGCCTGCGCCCGGTCGGCTTCGTGGACGACGACCCGCGAAAGCAGGGAATGAAGGATGAGCACGGGCTGAAGGTGCTGGGGAGCACCAACTCCGAGGATCTGGCCAGGATCCTCGACGAGGTGGAGCCCGAGGAGGTGGTGATCGCGATTCCTTCCGCGCCTGGCACGCTCCGTGCCCGGGTGGTCGCGGCCTGCCGGGAGCGCGGCATCCCGGTGCGGACTACCCCGACGGTGTTCGAGCTGCTCCGGGACAGCGCCGGGCACGTGAACGTGACCCGCCAGCTGCGCGAGGTCCGCGTGGAGGACATCTTGGGCCGCGAGCCGGTTCGGATGGAGATCGAGCGGGTGGGCGCATACCTGTCGGGGCAGGTCGTGATGGTGACGGGCGCCGGCGGATCGATCGGCGCCGAGCTGTGCCGGCAGATCTCTCGCGTCGCTCCGCGAGCCGTAGTGCTGGTCGATCACGCCGAGGACAACCTGTTCGAGATTCTCCGCGAGCTCGAGGAGGATCGGCATGTGCGTACCGCGCTTGGAGTGCTCGCCGATTGCAGGGAAGAGGAGCGAATGCGCGAAGTCCTCTCCCAGCACCGGCCGAGCATCGTCTTCCACGCCGCCGCCTACAAGCACGTGACCATGATGGAGGTCAATCCCGTCGAGGCAATTCGCAACAACGCGCTGGCCACGCGCGTGGTGGCGCGAATCGCCGCCGAGACACAGGTGGGGACGTTCGTGCTCGTCTCGACCGACAAGGCGGTCAAGCCGGCCACTGTGATGGGCGCCTCGAAGGCGCTCGCCGAGTGGGCGGTGGAGGCAGCCGCTTTGCGTTACCCCGGCACCAGGTACGCGACGGTGCGATTCGGCAACGTACTGGGCTCGTCGGGATCCGTGGTGCCAATCTTCCGCCGTCAAATTGCGGCCGGCGGACCGGTGACCGTCACGGACTCGCGGATGAAGCGCTACTTCATGACGATCCCGGAGGCCGTGCAGCTGATCATTCGCGCGGGCTCGTTGAGTGAGCGCAGCGGCGAGGTGTTCGTGCTCGAGATGGGCGAGCCGGTGCCGATCCTCGACCTGGCCAAGACGATGATCCGGCTCTCCGGGCTGGAGCCTGAGCGCGACATCGCAATCGAGATCGTCGGCGCGCGGCCCGGCGAGAAGCTCCACGAGGACCTGTTCAACCCCTACGAGCGCTTGCAGCCCACGCCCGCCCAGAAGATCCTTCGGGCGGGCCACGAGCCGCTTGATCCGCATTGGGTGGAGATGATCTTCGGAGAGATCAACCTGCTGGTGCTCGAGGGCGACGCGGCCGCGCTCGCCCAGCGCGTGGCCAAGCTGGCCGGCTCACGCGTGCCGGCCCACGCGGCAAACCCCAGCTTCCCTCCTCTGCCCACGTAGACTGCGCCGCGCATGGACTCGCTCCCTCTCGGCCTCTCGATCCACCACTTCGTCTCTTCGGTCGGAGCGGAGGTCGGCTTCGCGTCGCTGATCGCGGTCGCCATCCTCGTGCTGCTCTACTTCGCGCAGGCCCGCGAAACCGCGACGCTTCGCACGCGGGCCGACGAGGCAGGGCACAGGGTGCAGGAACTCGAGGCCCGCCTGGCGCAGTTGACCGAACAGGTCGCGGCTCTACCCGCGGAGATCTCGGTGAGCCGGGCCGCCGGGGCCCGCGTCGCGGCGCCTGGAGGCGGGGTGCCCGGACGGGTCGCGGCCGGCGTGCCGGCAAGCGCCGGAGCGGCCGCCGTCATGCTGCCGCCGTCGGCGCCGGCCGGCGTCGGGGCCCCGGCGCTTGCGGCGGCCACGCGGCTGATTCCCGATCCCGACTCATTCGTACGCGAGCCCGAGCCCGAACCCGCGACCGCGGCGGGTGGTGCGAACGGGGACGGGCACCGTCCGGTGGCTGCCCCCATGGCGGCCGCGACGACCATGCACCGGCCCGTCCAGGCCCCGGTCGGGGCGCCCGCGGGCTTGGCCGCCCCGCCGCCTCGTGGCGTGCCGCCGGATCCTGTCCGCGGTCCCGGCGCGGGTGGTCCGGGCCGTCCGGTCGGCGCGACCGCCCAAGGTCGTCCGACCGCCAGCGGCCAAACCCGTCCCGGCGGCCCCCCACGCCACCAGGGGATGCCGCAGCACCCGCCGCGTCGCCGCTCCAAGGGGCGGCTCTTGCTTGGAGGGTTGGTCGCGGCGCTGGCGGTCGCGGCGGTCGCGGCAGGCCTGATCGTCCTGACCAACCGCGGCGGCTCCAAGAGCGCGAGCACGGCGCCCGTCAGCAGCTCGCTGGCCGGCCGCCGGACGAGCCAGGCCAGCGTGGTGCGTCCGTCAACCGTCACCGTGTCGGTGCTCAACGGGACCGACATGCAGGGGCTGGCCGGGCACGTGGCCCAGCGGCTGGTGACCGAGGGTTACCGCAAGGGCGCCGTGACGAACGCCTCGGACCAGACGCAGACGACCAGCGTCGTGGCCTACATGGCTCCCGCCGACCGGCGCGACGCGATCGCAGTGGCCGCCGCGCTCAAGCTCACCCGCGCTTCGGTGCAGCCGATCGACGCGAGCACCAAGGCGATCGCGTGTCCGCCCGCGAAGGCTTGCACCTCCGCGGTCGTCGTGACGATCGGCCGCGATCTCGCGACGCAGTAGCGCGCTTACGCCCTTGCGAGACCTCCTCAACCTCCCGGAGCGGAGCTCCAAGCCGCGGAGCGCTGGGGTCACGCACGTGATCGATCGGGGACTGTCGATTGCCGAGATCGAGGGGATGATCGAGGTGTCCGGCGAGTTCGTCGACATCGTCAAGCTTGGCTGGGGTACGGCGCTGGCCACCGGCAATCTCGAGCCCAAGCTCGAGTGCTACCGCTCCCATGGCATCCCGGTCGTGCTGGGCGGCACGCTGACCGAGCTGGCCATCAGCCGGGGCCGGCTCGACGAGCTGATCGCCTGGGTGCATGAGCTTGGCCTCGAACACTTCGAGATCTCCGACGGCACGATCTCGCTGGAGCACGAGCACAAGGTGGAGCTGATCGACCGATTGGCCCAGGAGTTCACGGTGCTCTCCGAGGTGGGTTCGAAGGATGACACCGGCGCGATCACCCCGCCCTACGTGTGGGTCGAGCAGATGCGGGCGGAGCTCGGTGCCGGCGCTTGGAAGGTGATCGCCGAGGGTCGCGAGGCGGGCACCGCCGGGATCTTCCGGCCTTCGGGGGAGGTACGCGAGGGTCTGATCGGCGAGATCGTGCACGAGATCGCGCCGGCTCGGATCATGTTCGATGCGCCGCGCAAAGACCAGCAAGTGTGGTTCGTGCGCCGGTTCGGCACCGAGGTCAACCTGAGCAACGTCCCGGTGGGCGAGGTGCTCGCGCTCGAGACGCTGCGGCTCGGCCTGCGCTCGGACACCCTCGGCATCGGCGGTCGGTGAGCACGTCATCCTTGGACGGGGTGCTGCTGGCTCGCCACGGCGAGACCGACGACAACCGCCAGCCGATCCGCTTTCAGGGGTTCCGCGACACCCCGTTGAATGACACCGGCCGCGCGCAGGCGCACGAACTCGCTGAGCGGGTGGCGGCGCTCCAGGAGCCGATCCGGTCGCTGTGGGCCTCGGACCTGAGCCGCGCCCGGGAGACGGCGGAGATCGTCGGCGCTCGAATCGGGCTCGAGCCGCGTCTGGATCCGCGCCTGCGCGAGGCCAACCGCGGTGTCTGGGAGGGTCGGCGGTTCATCGATGTCAAGCGCGAGGAACCCGAGCAGTTTGCCGCCTGGATGCGCGCCGGGCCTTCATGGCGCTTTCCCGGTGGCGAGTCGCTGCGAGAGCAGCAGGAGCGGGTAATGGCCGCGCTGACGGAGATCGAGGCGAGCGGCGAGCTCCCCGGCCTCGCCGTGTGCCACGGAGGCTCGATCCGCGTGATGTTGTGCCTTCGTGATCCCCGGGGCCTGGATGCGTTCCACACGTTCGAGGTCCCGAACGCGGCCGTCGTCCAGCTGTAGTGGGTGGGGTCTGCGATGACGACCACTCGGCTCTCAACCGGCGCGTTCGGCGTCCTGGTCGCGGCGACGATCGCGGCCTTCTTCGTCAGCCAGCACCTGAAGGTGACCACGCCGCTGATCCAGGGGGCGCCGCGCCCGGTGCCGGGCGTGATCAATCCGCTGCACCCGGTGCGGTGCGGCAACTACTTGAGCGGGTCGACGACGATCTCGTTCTACCTGCAGCACCGTTCGGACGACGTCGACGTGTACGTGGTCGACGCCGCGGACGAGATCGTGCGCACGGTGGCGAGCGGGCGGCACATGCGCAAGGACGAGCGCAACCCGGACGGGGTATTCCACTGGGACGGCCGTCTGCCCGACGGGCGGGTGGCCCCCGACGGCACCTACTACTTCCGGGTGGCGCTCCTGCATCAAGGCAGGACGATCAATCTGAACGAACCCCAGCAGACGGTCAAGGTCAAGACCGTGCCGCCCCGCCCGGTCGTCGTGGGCGTTTCGCCGGCGGTGATTCCATCCGATTCGGGGAGCACGCGCGTCACGATTCGCTACGCCGGCAACGAGACACGGAGTGCCACCGTGCTCCTCTACCGGATGGACGGGGCGGCGCAGCCGGAGCTGGTCAAGACGTTCGTAACGGGGTGGAACCGCCAGACGACGGTGTGGGACGGGACGATCCGCGGCCGGCCGGCGCCGGCGGGGAGCTACCTGGTGGGCGTCGAGGTGACCGATGGCGCGTGCAACACCGGCCGCTGGCCGCCGCAGCTTCCGCCTTCGCCGGCCGTGCTGGCGCGTGCCGGCGTGAGTGTCCGGTAGTGGAGTAGTCC
>JAFASQ010000121.1 GCA_019244395.1 Solirubrobacterales bacterium
TGGCGAGGGCTCCGAGGGGCGGGTTCGAAACCGCGATCAATTCACGCGCCCGCGCCTACGTCGCCGTGGAGGCGGTCGACGCCAAGGGCCATGTCCTGGCGCGCTCGCCCGTCGTAAAGGTGCCCTGACCCGCCGGCAACCGCGTCCTAAGCCGGAATCCAGCGGGATCCTCACTACGTGGGACTCACCTCAACGTTTCGTCCGTAATGCCGGGCCGGATGACCGCCAGGCTTTGTCCTCGGATCCTCGCGTAGCTCCGCTACGCGTCGGATCCTGCGTCCTCGCCTGACGGCCCCCGGCCTCGGCCTTCCGGGCGAAACGTTTCGTGTCGGCCCACAAGTAAATGCGGAAGTTCACCCGGCGATCGCCACAGCGCCGGCGTCGCGACCGGTATGGGTCAGCGACACCGACACAGTGACCCCAAGCTCCGCTGCGCGCGCCGCCGCCGTGCCCGATAAGCGAATCGACGGTGGGCCGCCCATCCCCACGACCTCCACCTCGTGAAAGTTCCACGAGCTCAGATCGAGCGCCTTGGCCACCGCTTCCTTGGCGCAGAACCGCGCCGCCAGATGCTGCCCGGGCCGCCCGCGGGACGCCGCGTAGGCTCGCTCGGCCTCGGTGAACAGGCGTTCGGCGAGACGCGGGGTCCGCTCTAGCGCCCGCTCGAGCCGCTCGATTTCGAGCAGGTCGATGCCGACGCCGAGAACGGCCCCGCCCACGCGGTCACTCCACCGTGACGGTCTTGGCCAGGTTGCGTGGCTGGTCGACGTTCAGGCCGCGGCGGCGGGCGATGTGGTAGGCCAGCAGCTGAAGCGGGATCACGGCGAGCAGCGGCGCCAGCATCCACTGCGTCCGCGGCACCTCAATCACCTCGTCGGCATGCTGGCCGATCTCCTCATCGCCCTCGCTGGCCACGGCGATCACGCGTGCGCCGCGCGCGCGGACCTCCTGGATGTTCGAGATCACTTTCTCAAGCACCGGCGACTCGGTGGCGACCACGACTACCGGGGTGCTCTGGTCGAGCAGCGCGATCGGGCCGTGCTTCATCTCGCCGGCGGCATAGGCGTCGGTCGCGATGTAGGAGATCTCCTTGAGCTTGAGCGCCCCCTCCAAAGCGACCGGCAGCCCCACGTGCCGCCCCAGATACAGGAAGAAATCCGCCCCGCAAACACTCTCGGCGACCCGCGCGACGCCGCCCATGTCGCGCTCAAACATCTCCGTGATCCGGTGCGGGAGCCGCTTGACCTCGCTGATCGTCTCCTTGAGCACGGCCGGCTCCATCGTTTCCCGCACCTCGGCCAGCCGCAGCGCCACCAGGTACATGGCCGCGACTTGGCTCACGAACGTCTTGGTCGCCGCCACTCCGATCTCGAGGCCGGCCCGCGTGTAGAGCACGGCGTCGGCGTCGCGGGTGGCCTGCGAGCCCATGATGTTCGTCACCGCGAGCACGTGCGCGCCGCGCTCCTTCGCCGTTCGCATGGCCGCCAGTGTGTCGGCCGTCTCGCCCGACTGGGAGATCCCGATCACGAGGTCGCCCGGGCCGACCACCGGGTTGCGGTAGCGATATTCGGAGGCGATCTCGACCTCGACCGGCACACGCGAGAACTCCTCGATCGCGTACCGGCCGATCAACCCGGCGTGGTAGGAGGTGCCGCAGGCGACGATCACGACTCGGCTCAGCGTCCGCAACCGTTCGTCATCGATCGGCCCGAGATCGCCGAGATCGATCCCGACGCCACGCGCGGCCCGTTCGCCGATGGTCTCGGCCACGGCGTCCGCCTGCTCGTGGATCTCCTTGAGCATGAACGTCTCGAAGCCCTGCTTCTCGGCCGTCTCGGCGTCCCAGTCGATCTCGACCACCTCGCGCTGCAGCGGCATCCCGTCGGGCGTGAAGAACTCGACCCCATCCGGGCGGAGCACGACGATCTCGTCGTTCTCGATGTACTGGACGTGACGGGTGTGGCGCAGGAACGCCGGGATCGCCGAGGCGATGAACTGCTCTCCCTCGCCTCGCCCGATAATCAGCGGACATTCCTTGCGCGCCCCCACCAGCAGGCCCGGCTCGTTCGCAGTCATGGCCACGAACGCATAATGGCCGCGCAGATCGGCGTAGGCCCGGCGCACCGCCCCGACGAGGTCGCCCTGGTCGTAGTGGGCGACCAGGTGCGCGATTACCTCCGCGTCCGTCTCGGAGGTGAACTCGGCCCCCTCCGCCTGTAGGCGCCGTTTGAGCGAGACGTAGTTCTCGACGATTCCGTTGACCACGATGTGGATCCGGTCGGTGGTGTCGAAATGCGGGTGCGCGTTCTCCTCGGTGACGCGCCCATGGGTGGCCCAGCGGGTGTGGCCGATCCCGGTGCCCGGCTGGGGCCGCTCGGCCAGGGCCAGCGCCGTAGCGCGGGTATCGTGATCGCGCCCGTTAGCGGTAATCGCGCTGCGCAGGGCGCTCAGGTTGCCCACCGCGCGCACGGCGTCGATGCGGCCCTCCTCCAGCACCGAGATGCCGGCGCTGTCGTAGCCCCGGTATTCGAGCTTCTCCAGGCCCGCGAGCAGAAGCGGGCGCGCCTTGCGCGGACCTACATACCCGACGATTCCACACATCCGTCCTTACTTCCCCTTTCGTGCAGGCGACGGCGATGCCTCGCCGCTTGCCGGTCGGCGTGCGCTGCCGGTGATGTTAGCCGGACGCGCTTCGACCGATTAACGCCCGAGCGAGTAGGTAGTTCGCGCGATTTGGACGGATTCCTGGCCCGGCGGGCCCGAACGCGCGACCCCCCGCGCTCAGCGAACACGATGGCTAGGGCAGGGCGGTCTCCACGACCCGCCGCAGCCGGTCGCAGATCTCGTCTGTCTCCTGCTGGCTGGGCGCCTCGACCATGACCCGGATCAGCGGCTCGGTGCCCGAAGCGCGCACGAGGACGCGCCCCCGGCCGGTCAGCCCGGCCTGCTCGCGGGCGATCGCCTCCTCCACCCGCGGGTCGGCCAACGCGGCGGCCAGGCCCGCTCGGTCGCCGGCTCGGATGTTGACCAGGCGCTGCGGGAGCTTCTCCATCGCGCCGCGGTCAAGCAGGTCTCGGCCGCCCAGCGCCTCGAGCGTAAGCAGCGCGGTGGCGATCCCGTCGCCCGAAGGGCCGAAACCCAGGTCGATGATGTGGCCGGACTGCTCCCCGCCGAGTGCCCAGCCGCGCCGGCGGAGCTCGTCCAGCACGTACCGGTCGCCCACGGCGGTCGTCGCCACGTCGATCCCGGCCACCTGCATCGCGCGGTGAAAGCCGTAGTTGGTCATCACGGTGACCGCGACCCCGTTGCCCGGCAGCCGGTCCAGCCCGCGCAGGTGGGTGGCGGCCACGGCGATCAGCTCGTCACCGTCGACGACGCCGCCTCCGCGGTCGACCGCCAGGACCCGGTCGCCGTCGCCGTCAAAGGCGAAAGCCACGTCGTGTTTGCCATCTGGCATCCGCGCGATCAGCTCGTCGAGATGAGTGGAGCCGCAGCGTAGGTTGATATTGGTGCCGTCGGGCTGATCGGATAGCACGTCGACCGTGGCGCCGAGCCGCCGAAAGACCTCGGGCGCGGCCTGGAAGGTGGCGCCGTTGGCGCAATCGAGTAGTACGTGCCGGCCGCGCAGGTCGAGTCCCGAGAAGCGCTGCTGGAGCTGATGCAGGTAGTCCTCGACCGCGCCGTCGAAGGGCCTGACCCGGCCGATGTGCGCAGGCGGCGGCGGGGGCGTCTCGAGCTCGGCCTCGATCGCGTGCTCGGTGTCGTCGTGGAGCTTGAAGCCGTCCGAGCCAAACAGTTTGATGCCGTTGTCCTCGTAGGGGTTGTGCGACGCCGAGATGACCGCGGCGAGATCCAGCCCGTGCCGTCGCACCAGGAGCGGCGCGGCCGGCGTGGGCAGCACGCCGGCCAGCCACGCGTCGCCGCCGGCCGCCGCCACGCCGGCGGCGATCGCCGACTCGAGCATCTCGCCCGACTCGCGCGTGTCACGGATGATCAGGACTTGGGGCCGCTCCGCCTCCAGCCGGGCCACCGCGGTGCGGGCCAGCTTGAGTGCGAGCTCGGCGGTGAGGAAGTGGCCGGCCCGGCCCCGGACACCGTCCGTGCCGAATAGCTGGCGTGCCACGAGCGGTTAGCGCTTCGAGAACTGGGGCCGCTTTCGGGCCTTCTTGAGCCCGGCCTTCTTGCGCTCCTTGACGCGAGGATCGCGAGTCAGGAAGCCGCGGCGCTTGAGCTCCCCGCGCAGGTTGGGGTCGGCCACGATGAGCGCGCGTGAGATCCCGTGGCGCAGCGCGCCGGCCTGAGCGGACACCCCGCCGCCGTGCATCCGCGCGACCACGTCCATCCTGGACTCGTAGCCGACGGTCTCGAGCGGCTGGCGGATGACCCGGCGCAGCGTCTCGCGGGGGAAGAACGTCTCGAGTGTCTTGCCGTTGATCAGGTAGGTGCCGGTGCCGGGCTTGACGATCACCCGCGCCACCGCGGTCTTGCGCTTGCCGGTCGCGGTATAGCGCGCGCCGGCGGCGAGATCGATCGCGGCGTCCGCGATCGGCCTGGCTTCATCCTCATCGACTTCCTCCCGCCGGCGAGCGGCCTCCGCCTCGGCCTCGGCCTCGGCCGCCGCCTGCGCCTCGGCGTCGAGGAACTGCTCGCCCTCGGGGACGATGTCGGGGATCAGGTCGGCCCCGGGGATCTCGGGCTTCTCTCGCGGGGCTACCTCGAGCTCCTCGTCCTCGACCAGCTCCTCGTCCTCGGCGGGAGACTGCCGGGCTTCGATTCTGACCTCGGCCCCGTCGCCGGCCGCCGGCGGCTGCCCGGCGGTCGGCTCAGGCGCGGCTGGCCCGGGCACGGCAGGCTCGGGCTGCTCCTCCGCCACCGGCGCAGGCACGGCAGGCTCCGGCTGCTCCTCCGCCACCGGCGCAGGCACGGCAGGCTCCGGCTGCTCCTCCGCCACCGGCGCAGGCACACCAGGCTCCGGCTGCTCCTCCGCCACCGGCGCAGGCGCGGCGGTCTCACCCTCGGCCGCCGGCTCCTGGCCAGGGGCCTCCTGCTCCACGTCGCGCTGCTCGTCCTCGGGACGCTCGGTCACTGCTCGATCTCCATCGGTTGCGGCTTCTGGGCGGCGTGCGGATGCTCGGCCCCGGCGTAGACCTTCAGCTTGGTCAGCTGCTTGCGGGCCAGACGGTTGCGCGGCAGCATGCCCTTGACCGCGAGGCGGATTACCTCCTCCGGCCGGCGCTCCAGCATGTCGTTCAGGCTGCGGGACTTCAGGCCGCCCGGATACCCGGAGTGGCGGTAGTAGCGCTTGTCCCGGAGCTTGTTGCCGGTCACCGCGATCTTCTCCGCGTTGACGACGATCACGAAGTCGCCGGTGTCGACATGCGGTGTGTAGGTGGGCTTGCGCTTGCCGCGCAGCGCGTCGGCGATCTGCGTGGCCAGCCGGCCGAGCGTCTGTCCGGACGCGTCGACGAGCAGCCAGTTTCGCTCACGGTCTGCGGGGGTGGCAACGTAGGTCTTCATGGCACGCATAAGCCGCGCGTCGATCGCGCGGCTTAGAGCAATGATAGGCGATCCGCGGCGTACCCTGGCCTAAGTGGCCGTGGCCATTTCCGTGCACGCTCGCCGGGCGGCGATTCGCCTCGCCTACGCCGGCCTGTGCACCTACTGGTTCCTGTTTCGGCCCCAGATCGAGGGCGTGAAATGCGTGGTGAGCCACGGAGGCGACGTCCTGCTCGTCCGCCACACCTATGGCAAGCCCGTCTGGGACCTTCCCGGCGGCACCGTGCGGCGCCGTGAGCTGCCTCGTGACGCCGCCCGCCGAGAGATGAACGAGGAGCTCGGCCGACGCATCGAGGACTGGGTCGACCTGGGCGAGCTCTACGTCAACATCAACCACCACCACGACAACTTGCACCTGTTCCAGGCCTACGTCCACGACCGGCAGATCGACCTCGACCTGACTGAGCTGGCCGAGGCGAACTGGTTCCCGCTGGGGGCGCTACCGCCGGATCTCGGCCGCTACGTCCGGCCCATCCTGGCCCGGGTCAGGAAAGCCTGATCGCGGCCACGCGAGTGGTCGTGGTCCGCTGGGTCGCGTGCGAGCTCGCGGTCAGCGTCAGTTTGAGCGAGACGTGCTGGTGGCGACGAAGAGCTGTGCGCAGGGCCCGGAGCACGCCCGAGGCGGGCTTGATGACCAGCACGGTCGGGCGTCCCGCCGTGACCGCAGCGCGGAGCGTCCCGAACTGGAGCTGGAACGCCCTGAACGTCCCCTTCCGTGCGGCGAGCGCTTTGGCCGTGATCTGGACGCTGGCGCGGGCATCGCAGGTCACCAACACGCCCAGTCCGGCCGGGCGCAGCCGACGCGACAGCGTCTGCACTCGGCATCGTTGCGCACTGACGCCGATCGTCGCTATCCCATTGCTCGCGGCATGCAGGCCATCGCCGCTGAAGGCGGCGAGCACGCGCGCTTGATCGGGGGGAAGCTGGCCCGGCGTGAAGCGCACCGCACACACCGACTCGCCTGACGTCGCGGACGAACCCAGCAGGCACGAGCCGGCACGCGGGAACGCCGCCCCCGGAGTTGGCGAGGTAAACGAGACGAGGCCGGTCGGAGCGCTGCCCTCGCCGGCGGCGGCATCGGACACAGCCACGGTGCACGTCGTCGCCGCGGTCACGGCGACCGGCGAGGGCGAGCACGTCACGCTCATCGTGGTCGGCCGTGGACCAACCGAGATGTCCGTCTGCGAGATCTGCTGCGGACCCTGGAAGTCCTGCACGGTCACCTTGGCCGTGTGGCTGCCCGCCGCCGCGTAAGCGTGGTTGCCGGTCACCGCGAACGCGCCGCCGGCAGCCGGCGCGATCGTGCCCGGCGTCCGTACGCCGTCGCCCCAGTCGATCACCGCGCTCACGCTAGATCCGGAGGTGCTCTCGGTGAACGTGTCGAGCACCGCGGTGACGGGCACACCCGCCGTGGCCGTGAGCGGCGCCCGCGCCGGCGCCGGCTCGGCCAGCGCGACGTCGTCGCCCGCCACTGGATCGGCGGTGCTCGGCCCTGGAGAAGCGACGCTGCCGTTGAAGTCAAAGATCCTTCCGGTTCCCAGGGTGACCGCGACACGCGTGACGACCGGGTTTGGAAACAGCAGCCCCGCGAACGAGGGACCGCCGGGATTGACCGGCGCGAACACCTGCCCGAGAGGGATGTCGCCGTTGAAGTACTGGATCTCGGTGCTGTCCGCGAGTCTGACGTCGAGAAACAGCACGCCGAGCCCGCGCGATTGCGCCGGGACCGGCGTGCTCCCTTGGGCGTCCGGGGCAACCACGTCGAACTCGGCGACGTTCGAGTTGAACGGCGCCCACGAGTTCGGCGGGGTGAACGGCGTGAACCGGACGCTCGAGTTCACCGAATGAAAACCGTCGCTCGACACCGCGACGTCCGGCCCGAGGCTCAACCCCCAGGGTTGCAGGCGGCCGGGCGCCGGGGCGACGAGAAGGCCGGGATTGATCACGGCCGAACCCGGGTCGCTGCCGTCCAAGCGGATGGCGTCCCAATTCACGTGACGAAAGCCGCCTCCCTGCTCGCCGACCAGCGTCCCGTTGTCCGCTCCGCCAGCAGCCGCCTCGAAGGCCGACAGGGAGGTGAACGTCACGGGCGGACCCCCGGTCGGCACGGATAGCGACGCCTGCGCGGCCGGCGCAGCCGCGCCGAAGGCGGCCGCGACCGCCACAAGCCCCCAAACCGCCCTACCTACGACAGACAACCCGCGTCAGGTTACTCCCATTCGATCGTGCCCGGGGGCTTGCTCGTGATGTCGAGCACCACGCGGCCGACCGGACGGATCTCGCCGATCATCCGCGCCGCGATCTGCTCCAGCAGGTCGTAGGGCAGCCGCGCCCAGTCGGCGGTCATCGCGTCGTCGCTCGTCACCGCCCGGATCACGATCACGTTGCCGTACGTGCGCACATCGCCTTGCACACCCACCGTACGGATATCGGGCAGCACGCAGAACGACTGCCACAGCTCTTGGTACAGCCCGGCCTTGCGGATCTCCTCCTGGAGGATCGCGTCGGCCTCGCGCAGGATCTCGAGGCGCTCGCGGGTGGCCTCGCCGCCGACGATCCTGATGGCCAGCCCGGGGCCGGGAAACGGCTGGCGCCACACCAGCCGTCCGGGCAGGCCGAGTTCCTCGCCCACCGCGCGCACCTCGTCCTTGAACAGCGCGCGGAGCGGCTCGACCAGTTCGAGGTCCAGATCTTCTGGCAGGCCGCCCACGTTGTGGTGGGACTTGATCGTGGCCGCGCCGGTGCTGCCCCCCGACTCGATCACGTCGGAGTAAAGGGTGCCCTGGACCAGGTAGCGCACGTCCTCGAGGTTGCGCGCCTCCTCCTCGAACACGCGGATGAACTCGGTGCCGATCCGCTTGCGCTTCTCCTCCGGGTCGGTCACGCCCTGCAGCCGCGCCAGGAATCGCTCGGACGCTTCCACCGCGACCAGCGGCACGTGGAAGTGATCGCGAAACGCGGCGATGACCTGCGCTCCTTCGTTCTTGCGCATCAGCCCGTGATCGACGAACACGCAGGTCAGGCGGTCGCCGATCGCGCGGTGGACGAGCAGCGCGGCAACGCTCGAGTCCACGCCGCCCGACAGGCCGCAAATCGCGCGGCCCTCGCCCACCTGGGCGCGGATCGCCTCGATCTGGTCCTCGATCACCGACGTCGGGCTCCACGTCCGCTCACAGCCGCACACGTCCTCGAGGAAGTTGGTCAGGACGTGCTGGCCGTAGGGCGTGTGCACCACTTCGGGGTGAAACTGGATCCCATAGATGGACCGCTCGGCCGACTCGAACGCGGCCACCGGAGACGCGGTCGAGGAGGCCAGGGCGGTGAAGCCCGGCGGTGGCGCGAACACGGTGTCGCGGTGGGACATCCAGCACGTCTGCTCGGGCGGCGTGCCGGCGAGCAGCCGGCCGGGCTGGCTGACGGTGAGCTGGGAGCGCCCGAACTCGCCCACCTCGGCCCCCTGGATCCGCCCGCCAAGCGCCAGCGCGATCAGCTGCATCCCGTAGCAGATGCCAAGCACCGGGACGCCGAGCTCGAGCAGCTCACGATCGAGCGGCGGCGCGCCCTCTTCGTACACCGAGGCCGGGCCGCCGGACAGGATCACGCCCTTAGGGCGCCGGCGTATCACCTCGTCCAGCCCCACGTGATGCGGCAGCAACTCGGAGAACACCCCGCACTCGCGTACCCGGCGGGCGATCAGCTGCGAGTACTGGCCTCCGAAGTCGAGGACGACGACCTCTTCCTGGATTGGGGGCCGCTTCGCGGCGTCCGTGGGTCCATCAGGGCCCGTCCGGACGGTGGTCGTGCTCACCGTACCCCGCCTGGCGAGCGAAAACCGAGCCGGGCAAGGACGCAGTGAGCGTGGCGTGCGCCAGCACGCGAGCGAGCGAGGACGCCGGCCGGCGACGGTTTGCAGCCGCCAGGCACGATGCCGAGCGCAGCGAGGCCCGTATTACTCGACACTGACCGCGGCAGCCGCTGGCTTGGCGCCCATGCCGACGCCCTGCTCGCGCTGAAGCTGCTTGCCCTCGGTCTGCAGCGCAGGCGCCACCGCCAGCTCCGCGCGGTTGAACTCGGCGATGTCCCGGTACCCGCAGGTCGCCATCGACGTGCGCAGCGCCCCCATCAGGTTGAACGTCCCGTCGTTCTCCCGCGCCGGGCCCCTGATGATCTCCTCGAGGGTTCCATTTGGCGTGGTGGCGACGCGGGCCCCACGCGGCAGCGTCGGGTGGAAGGTGGCCATGCCCCAGTTGTAGCCGCGCCCGGGTGACTCGTAGGCCCGCGCGAGCGCCGAGCCAAGCATGACCGCGTCGGCGCCGCAGGCGACCGCCTTGGCGATATCGCCGCCGTTGCGCATCCCGCCGTCGGCGATGACCTTGACGTAGTCACCCGTCTCGAGCATGTGCTGCGATCGCGCGGCGGCCACGTCGGCGATCGCCGTGGCCTGCGGAACGCCGATGCCGAGCACCCCGCGGGTGGTGCAGATCGCTCCCGGACCAACCCCGACCAGCACGCCCGCAGCGCCAGTGCGCATCAGGTGAAGGCCGGTGTGGTACGAGGCGCAGCCGCCCACGATCACCGGCGTCGGCGCCAGCTCTCGGATGAACTCCTTTAGGTTGAGCGGCGGTCGCGTCTCGTCGCGGGAGACGTGCTCGGCGGACACCACGGTCCCCTGGATGACCAGTATGTCCAGGCCCGCGTCGAGTGCGACGTCGCAGTACCTGCGTACCTTCTGGGGCGTCAGGGACGCGGCGGCGACCACGCCTTGCTGTTTGATCTCCTGGATCCGCTGGGCGATCAGCTCGGGCTTAACGGGCTCACGGTAGATGTCCTGCATCTCGCGCGTGGAGATGTCCTTGGAGAACGTCGAGATGCGCTCGAGCTGAGCGTCGGCGTCCTCGTAGCGACAAAAGATCCCCTCGAGGTTGAGCACGGCGAGGCCGCCGAGCTTGCCGATGATCCCGGCTGTCTCAGGCGAGACGACGCCGTCGAGCGCCGCCCCCATCATCGGGAGCTCGAACCGGTACGGACCGAGCGTCCAGGAGATGTCGACGTCGTCGGGATCGCGCGTTCGCCGGGACGGGACAATCGCGATCTCGTCGAACCCGTACGCCCGCCGAGCCTTCTTCCCGCGTCCGATCTCTACTTCCATTGCGGCATCGTAGTAGTCGGGCCGGACGGCAGCGGGGCGTGAGGCATCGAATTGTCGATCGTAGCAGCGGGTCCGCCACGCTTTAGCGGGAGGCTGCGACGTGCGGCCCGGGGCGCTCGCGTTCGATTCAGAACGCCCGGCGACCCGTTTCGGAAAGCCCCGTGCCGCGGGCCGGACGGGCAGCCGGCTTAGCGGGCCGCGCCGATCTCCAGGTGCTCGAGTTCGACCTCGCCGAGCAGCCGGTCCACGGCGACGGGATCAACCAAGCCGGCGCCGAAGTGCTGCACGGACTCGGCGCCGCACGCCACCCCGTAACGCAGGCACTCGGTCGGCGCGCGTCCCAGATAGCGGGCGGCGATGTAGCCAGCGAGGAAGGCATCGCCAGAGCCGATCGTCGAGCGTGCCTCCTGCTCCTCGATGCGCACCCGGTAGAGCGTGTGGCCACCGCCGTCCAGCACGTGCGCGTAGCAGCCGTCCGAGACGGTCATGAGCGCCTCGGCCGGCCCCAGGCGGGTCATCTCGAGGACCGCGCCGGTTCGGTCATCGATGTCGTTGAACTCGTGGCCGACCAGCTCCTCGGCCTCGAGCTCGTTCGGCGAGATGATCGCGGGTTCGGCACGCGCGGCGAGACGAAGTGGCTCACCCTCGGTGTCGACGATCGTCGTCACGTTCAGCTTCTTGAGCTCCCGGATCAGGTTTGCGTAAACGTCGGGCGGCACCCCCCGCGGCAGGCTGCCCGCGAACACGCACATGCTCGCGCCCTTGGCCAGGTAGAGCAGCTTGTCCCGGAACAGCTCGAGGTCGTGGGCCGAGACGGTCGGCCCGCGCTCGTTGATCTCGGTGTGGACCCCGGTCGTCGGGTCGAGCACGGCGGTGTTCGTCCGCGACTCCTCGCGGATGCGGACGAAGCCGTTGAGGATCGCCTCGTCACCCAGCGCGTCGACGATCATGTTGCCGGTGGCCCCGCCCGCCAACCCGGTCGCGATCACCGGCTGACCGAGGCGCTTGAGCGCCCGGGCGATGTTCACCCCTTTGCCGCCCGGCATCGTGGTCTGCTCAACCGAGCGATGCCGGCGCCCGACCTTGAAGTTCGGAACCTCGAGCGTCTTGTCGAGCGCAGCGTTGAGCGTGACGGTGATGATCATCGTGGCTTCAGTGATCCGTGATCCCGCGGCGCGTTATCTCGGTGCCACCTGCGCCAAAACATCGTCAGCCCGAGTGCCGCGCCCGCTGCCACCAATAGTCCAGACAGCGTAACCGATAGGACGACCACGCTCTCGAGCGATGTCTTGGGGCGGACCTTGGGCAGTTGCGCGGCCAGCAGCAGCGGGATCCGGGCCACGACGCGATGGTCGGCACGCACCGCCACCGAGCCGACCACAGCGTCGCGGGGGAGCGGCCCGGTGAGCCGCGCCGGAGCGTTGACATGCAGCGTGATACGACCCCGGCGAGAGAACACGCTGGTGTAGCTGGACGCAGCGATCAGGCGAGCATGCACGCCGGGCCTACCGCTCACCGCCGGCCGGGCGAACAGCTGGCCGGCGCGGACCGGTGTGCGCAGCTTGTAGTTTGCGAAGCCGTAGTTCAGGAGGGTCAGGGCCGCGGCGTCGCAACCGGCCTCGCTCGCGGCACCGAGAACGGCGCCGATAAGGGTCATGCCGTTCCGCGTCCCGGAGGCCACCAGCACGTAGCCGGCCTGGAGCGTATGGCCAGTCTTGACGCCGTGGACCCACGAATACCGCGCCACCAAATCGTTGCGGTTGACCACGACGCGGACGTGGCTGCCGGTCCTCAACACCGCGCGCGGCTTAGCCACCACCGCCTTGAAAAATGGCTCGGTGCGCAACAGGTAGCGCGCCAGCGTGACCAGGTCGTCCGCGCTCGAGTAGTTGCCGGGTGTGTCCAGCCCGATCGGGGTCGCGTAGTGGGTGTGGCCCAGCCGCAGCTCCCGCGCCCGGGCGTTCATCATCGACACGAACCGCGCCACCGAACGACGCCCCACGTTGTACGCCAGGTCCTCGGCGGCATCGTTCGCGCTGGGAAGCAACATCGCGGTCAGGAGATCGCGCACGCTCATACGCTCGCCCGGCTCAAGGCCGATCTGCACCTCGGCCGGCGATGCGTAATACGGCGGCGCGGCGAACATCGTGCCGAGGCGCGCGTGGTGAAAGGTGACCAGCGCCGTCATCAGCTTGGTGGTGCTGGCGATCGGGAGTCGTGCGTTTGCGCTGGTCCCGTAGAGCGCCTGTCCGGTGCTCGCCTCGATCAGCGCGGCCGCGCGGACCCCTAGTGCCGCCGGATCGGTGGCGCGCGCGGTCGCCGTGCCGAGCGCCGGTGGGGCGGTGGCGAGCGCGGTCGCCGTGCCCAGCGCCGGTGGGGTTGCGGCGTCCGCGCCTGGCCCGGCGATCGCGATTGCGGCCACCGCGCAGGTCACGAGCGCGAGCGCCCTGATCCACGCCGGCGCCGGCGCTGGTCCGCCCGCCACCGCTACCTCACGGCCGCAGCCGGAGCCGCTGTGTCGGATGGAGCGCGTCGGGATTGATGCTCGGATTGAGCGCTTCGAGGGTGCTGAGCGACACGCCGGTCCTAGTCGCAATCTTCGACAGCGTGTCGTTGGGCTGGACGACATAGAACTTCGCTTTGGCGGCCGCCGCGTGGCCGCCGCTGCGCGCGTGAGAGGACGTGGTCTGCACGATCGGTGCGGGTGGTGATGCGTGTTTGTGCTCCACGGCGCGGTGGACGATCAAGTACGTGGCTGTCGCCGCCGCGGCGAGTGCAAGCGGGGCCAGGTAGCGCGCCGGATTCCTCCACCCCACCATCGCACGCGCGATCATACAAGCGGCTCACGCGGCCACGCGCCACGCGAGCGCGCGCAGGCGGCCTGCCTCGCGCGCTGCCGCGGCGGCGGGATCCCCGCCGGTTTGCTCGTGCGCAGCCACGATCCCGCGCGACGCCGCGATCAGCGCACCGGCCGGTCCGGGCACGAACGCGGGCGCGAGCTCTTCGATGCGGCCGCCCTGGGCGCCGACGCCGGGCAGCAGGAACGGAGCGTGCGGCATCTGCTCGCGCAGTGCGTGCAGCCGATCCGGGGCGGTGGCGCCCACCACCGCGCCGATGTCGGAGAGGCCGCTCTGTCCCGTGCCGGCGGCGCCGATTTCGCCGACCAGAGCGGCCAGGCGGTCGCTCACCGAACCGCCGTCGACGAGGCCGCGCTCCTGCACGTCGTCGGCCCCGGGGTTGGAGGTGCGCACGAGCACGAACAGGCCGCGACCATGCGCCCGAGCAGCGGTCGTGAACGGCTCGAGAGAGTCGCGGCCGAGCAGCGGGTTGACGGTCATCGCGTCGACGCCCAAGCCGGGGACCGGCCCGAACGGCGTGGGCGTCTCGCCGAGGAAGGCCTGCGCGTATGCCGCGGCGGTGACGTGGATGTCCCCCCGCTTGGCGTCGGCGATCACGAGCAAGCCGTGCTCTCGCGCACGTCCCGCCGTTTCGGCGAGGACGCTCCAGCCGGGCGCGCCCAGCCGCTCGAAGCAGGCAACCTGAAGCTTCACCGCCACGCAATGCTCGCCCGTCGCCTCGATGGCGAGCGCGCAGTGAGCCGCGACCGCTCGCGCGGCGCGCGTCGCGGGCGGAGCTGCAACCGTCCCGTTCGCCTCAGCGCGCCGGATTGCCGAAGGCCACAGGCGCGCGGGATCGGGGTCGAGACCGAGCACGAGTTGTGACTCGCGCGCGGCGACCCGCTCGGCCAGCCAGTCGCCGAAGCCCGTGAGCTCGTCTGCCCCAGGCCCGCGGGATGATCCTTCGGCGGACGCCACGGTCACGGCACCCCGGTCGCGACCGCAGCATCCAGCTTCCGGCACGACGCTGGTGGCGCGGGACTCCCTACTTGACGGCCTTCTTGAGCGACGAACCGGGCGTAAATCTCGGCACGCGCGAGGCCGCGATCTGGATCGTCTCGCCGGTCGCCGGATTACGCCCCTCGCGAGCGCTGCGCTGCGAGACGCTGAACTTGCCGAAGCCTGAGAACGCGACTTCACTCCCCCGTTTGAGCGCGTCTTGGACCGTATCCAGGAAAGCGTCGACCGCGCCCGTCGCGTCCTTCCTGCTCAATCCGGCACGATCGGCGACCTGGTCCACGAATTCTTGTTTGGTCACTTGCTCCCTCCTTCGAGGTGGTAGGAATTCCCGACGCTAACACGCGCGGCGGATGCCCACGCCTGTCGCCGGGACCGGGGAATTCTCCCCACTGGGCGGCAAACGGCGCACGATCGCGCTCTCTGATTACCGGAATTTGCACATTTCGACACCATGATCACCCGCGCTGACCGCACCGAACCGGACGAAGCCGAGCCGACCGTCGGCGAGGCGGACCAGAATAGTGTCGTGGATCTGGGCCGACTCGCTTGGCTGGGGACCGTGGTGGTGTGTCTCATCGCGCTGCTGATCCTCGTGCTGCAGGGCTATTACGGCTACGCCGCGGTGACGCTCGCGGTGGCGGTGGCGGCGGGCATCAACCTGCTCTAGCGAATCCGGGGGCCGGGCCCGAGAGGCGGGGGGCCGGCGCCCGGCGGCGCGGGGCCGGCGCGGGGCGGCGCGAAGTG
>JAFASQ010000162.1 GCA_019244395.1 Solirubrobacterales bacterium
GTGCTCCAGGTAGGCACCGACGATGCTTGCGTTGTGAGCGCGGTACCAGTTGCGCCCCGTCGGTCGCCCGATGAACTGAAGCCACAGTCCCACGGCCCGTGACGATGGCTCTCCTGGCAGGCCGCCCGAGAGCGCGACTGACTCGCATCCATCCCGCAACAGCCGCTCGTTCACCGCACGCCACCACCTGCTACCGGGGGGCGAGGCGTGGAGCGCTTCAAGCAACCCCCGATCCGTCTGCCACCGCATGAACGACAACGCCGCCCGTCGGAACGGCAGACGTCGCGGCGCGCGGCCTGTCGGCCCGTGGTAGGTCCGCTCGAGCAAAGCCAAGCGTTCGGCAGGATCGTCCCGGGCGGCCGCGACCTGCGCCTCGGCCCAAGCGAGCGCTCGCGAGCGGTGGCTCATCGCCGGAGTGTTAGACATGAGACGAAGCCGCGCCACAT
Organism: Solirubrobacterales bacterium; assembly: GCA_019244395.1. Lineage (GTDB taxonomy): Bacteria > Actinomycetota > Thermoleophilia > Solirubrobacterales > Solirubrobacteraceae > Palsa-465. The sequence continues at coordinate 447 of JAFASQ010000162.1, forward strand.
CGTCGAACCATGGCTGACATGAGAGTACGCCGATGGCGACCCTGCGGCCCGCCCTCCGATCCGCGCGATGCGGAACTCAGGCGGGAGCGATCGAAATGCTCGTCGCGGTAGGAGAGCAGGACTCGAGGGTCGAAGAGCTGGCGCTCAGGTGGATTGGGGGGCTGGCGTGACGCGGGCGGCTTTGCGTTTGGCGCGGAGGCTTGCGCTCTTGACCTGGTTTCCGCAGACTTCCATCGCGCACCAGCGGCGCGTGCCGGGGCGGGAGGTGTCTAGAAAGAGGATTGTGCAGTCGGCTCCGGCGCACTCTTTGACGCGGGTTCGAAGCGGCCCCGACAGGAGATCGATCGCGTCGCGAGCGATGGTCGACAGTACTTGGCCGACGTCTGCGGTGGGCAGCCATTTCGACTTGTGTGCGGGTGCCTCGAGTTGCGCGACCAGCGGTGGATGGAGTGCCGCGTGGTTGAGGGTGGCGATCGCTGACGGCTGCTGTTGGGCGTTGCCAGTCACGAGCGTGTACACCGCCTCGCGTAGCTCGAGCGCACGCCCCAGGCCAGACTTACTGGCGGTTTGCAGTTCCCCGATCCCGGCCTGGCGGACCCAGCGCTGCAAGTCGGACGGCGCCCTGAGTCGCTCGAGCTCGAGGCTGCGCCTCGATCCTAGTGTCGAGACGAAGTCAAGACAGAGCCGGTCGCTGCGGAACGGGAACTCCCACACCCACGAACGCGGGTAGGCCGTGTTGGCTGATCCGGGAGCTGGGCGTTGACTTCGTCCCATGCCCTCACATATTATCGTACCGATTTAACCGGTACGGACAATAGGAGAGGCTGATGACGGCAACCGAAACCACCGCGGAGTCCGGGAACGCCGGGGACGAACCCGTGCCGGCTCTGCTTCATGCTCTGCGTCGCACCGAGGCGGCGGTCGCCGCGATGCGCTCCGGTGACCCCGAGCCGTACATCGCCTGTTGGGCCGAAAGCGAGGACGCGACCCTGGTTGGCGCCTGGGGTCCGATCGAGAAAGGAAGCCAGGCACTGTTCGACACCTTTCGCTGGGTCGGCTGCAGATACGCCGGCGACCCCATGCCAGTCAAAGCCACCGTGGAGCACACCGTCGTCGCGTCCAGCGGCGATCTGGCCTACACCGTTGGGTTTGAGCGCGGGCCAGTCCGGGTCGATCGCGAGCGCGAGGACGAGATGGTCATCCGCGTCACCCACATCTACCGTCGCACCGATCGGGGCTGGAAGCTCATCCATCGCCACGCTGACTTCCCGCCCCCCGACCAGCGCCAGCAATAACAGATCATCGACATCGTCACCGACGACCGGCGCTTGTGATCTCGCCACCGCAGGCCTCCGACACCGGTGCCTGACCGCCACAGACTCAACCGTAGGCAGGTCGCACCCGAACGGTCCGCCCCGCTGACCGCGCCAAGCAGGTGAGGGTCGATCTGCGGTGTGCGTTCCGTGCAGAAGTCAAAGCAGGTGCCGGGCTACGTGCGTCGCCGGAGTAGTGGCTCAGTCTGCTCCAGGTGGTTGAGGATCACTTCCACACCGCGGTGGTGGTGCCGGGGTCGACATTGACTGCTGGGCCGATTTGAGCTCGGCGACGATCCCGGAACGCCGCGCGTAGCTCCAGCCGACGAGCAGTCCGATTGCGAGCAGCGGGTAGCGCGCGAGCTTAGAGGCGACCAGGAAAGTCGAGGTCGAGACCGTGAAGGCGAGCACCACCTGCAACGTCGCGTCGACCGTACAGATGATGCCGATGAGCGCCGTGATCCCAATCAGCAGCCGGTGCCCCACGGCGGTGTCGATGAGCAGCTTCGCGTGCCGTTCAGGGATCCGGCGCAGACGCACGAACAACGGCAGCAGGACCTCCAGCAGCGGGCGGCGGATCGCGAGCGAGATCAGGCAGGCGATGCCGATACCACCGGTCAGGAAGCCGCGGCGGAGCTTCAGCGGCAGGGTGCTCCCACCAGACAGGAGTGTGATCAGCAGCGCGATCCCGAACACGGTCAGCGGCACCATCGCGATCGGCTGAAACTGCTTCGTGCGGGCCATCATCGCGACGATCCAGACGCACGGGATCGCCTCCGCCACGGCCAGCGCGACGGTGTCGTTTCCAGCGATCTGCTTCAGCGCCAGATAGGCGACCAGCGGCAGGACGATGCCGGCGACTTCGATCAGCGGCGATTTGCGAGGGGCGGTCTGCGGCAACTTGGCCGACCGTAGCACTTTCTGGCACTCATGATAAATTCTTGGCCGTGCAGCTAGGCAAGGCTGAAACCGACCGGACGTTCATCGAGAGGGCACGTCGCGCGCAGATCGTCGACGCCGCGATCGAGACGATCGCGGCGGAGGGTTACGGCCGTGCATCGCTCGGGCGGATCGCCGAGCGCGCCGGGATCAGCAGAGGTCTGATCAGCTACCACTTCGCCGGTAAGGAGGAGTTGCTCACCGAGGTAGTGCGCGGCGTGATCGAGCAGGC
>JAFASQ010000395.1 GCA_019244395.1 Solirubrobacterales bacterium
GCGGCCTTGCGCATCCTGGGCGGGACCGGCTCGCCGATAAACCCGCTCGCCGTGTTGTGATGCCCTCGGAGTACAGCATCAAGATGGCGCGTGTAGCCGGGATGCGAGCGTGGTCGCTCAGCGAGGCCGGAGCCGATCTTCACTGCACCTGGGTGCCCGGCGCAGGCATGCTGGGGGCGTCGCTCGTGCAGGGAGGGGAGGAGCTGCTGTGGCAGGGCGCTGGAGTGCGTGCTTACGCACGCGAGCGCAAGTTCATGGGTATCCCTTTTTTGCATCCGTGGGCCAATCGCCTGGATGGGTTCGAGTACGAGGCGAGGGGCCACCACGTCGTGCTCGACCCTCGTTCGCCGCAGCTGCTCCTGGACGATCACGGCCTGCCGATTCATGGTGTCCTTACCGGCTCTCGCCGGTGGGTCGTGCAGGAGGTGACGGCTGACGGCGATCGGGCCAGGCTGGTGTCCTCGCTGGATTTCGATCGTCCCGAACTGCTCGAGGCGTTCCCGTTTCCCCATCGCGTCGAACTTGCCGTTGAGGTGTCCGGCGGCGCGGTGCAGGTTCGCACCACGCTCACCGCCACGGGCAGTGAGCCCGTCCCGGTCGCGTTCGGCTTCCATCCATATTTCCGGCTCCCGGGCCTGCCTCGGGCACGGTGGGAGGTGCTATTTCCGGTGCACGAGCGCCTGCCGCTCGATCCGTTGATGGTGCCGACGGGCGCGACCGAGCCCGCGAGGCCCGTCACGGGTGGGGTCGGCGAGCGGACCTGGGACGACGAATTCGATGGCGTCGAGCCAGGGGCGTGCTTTCAGCTCAGCGGCGGTGGTCGTACGATCGAGGTGCATTACACCGACGGGTACCCGGTGGCGCAAATCTTCGCGCCACCCGGCACCGAATACGTTTGCATCGAGCCGATGACCTCGGTCGCGAACGCGCTCGAGGGGCCCGACGACGAGCTTCAGTGGGTGCCTGTCGGCGAGCATCACAGCGCGACTTTCCGGATCGTCTGCCGACGAGACATGGAGCGGGGCGCGCGGGCAGGTAGCGCGTCGACGTCCGAGGCGGCGTCACCGACCTGTTCGAACGCAGCGGTCGCATCGAGGGCGGCCGACCAGCCATCCTCAAGCGCCCACACCCGTCAGACGCTCGGTTGGAAGCCGACGCATCCCCGCCTACTGGAAGACCTGGAGCACATCCAGCCCTGAGATGTCCGGGGCGCGGGCTCGGACTCCGGGGTCGGGTCCGCGCCGCGTGACCGGTCATCAGACCAGCGCCGCGCCGTTGCGAGTCAAGCGCCAGGACAGGAATTACCGGGCGGCCAGTGCTCGTAGCAAGTCCCGGATGCCGGGCGAAGGAGAGGAGCTGAGCTGGCGCTGGGCTGGCGTGCGGTTCAGTATCCGCGGGGTGGACATCGCGATCGAGCTGCGGCAGCTGCGGTATTTCGTGGCGGTTGCAGAGGAGTTGCATTTCGGCCGGGCGGCGGAGCGTTTGCACATGTCGCAGTCGCCGTTGTCGCGGGCGATTCGTGATCTGGAGCGGGACCTCGGGGTCGTCCTGTTCGTGCGGACCACCCGGCGGGTCGAGCTGACGGTGGCCGGGACAGTGTTGCTCGAGCGAGCGCGGCCGGCGCTCGCTGAGATCGACGGCGCGATCGCGGACGCGCGGCGCTCAAGCCAAGCGGCCGCCGGCGTGCTGGCGATCGGCTCGGGCCCGTTCAGTGGAGTGGTGGCGGTGCGGCTGGTCCAGGCGTTGGGCGCGCGGCGTCCGGAGCTGAGCGTGCGGATCGAGGAGGAGATCACGCCGGAGTCGCTGAAGCGGGTCGGAGCACGTGAGCTGGCGGCGGGTGTCGTGATGGAGTCGCCGGCGGCGGCGCGTCGTCACCACGTCCGGGTCGACGCGCTTCGCGACGAGCCGCTGCTCGCTGCGCTTTCGCCGGAGCACGCCTACGCGCGGGAGTCGTCGATTCCGATCGGGATTTTCGCGGCCGAGAAGGTGCTGCTTCCGCGCGAGCGTCCAGGTCACATGTTCAACGCCTGGCTGCTCACGCTGATCCGCGCTCACGGTTATGAGCTGGAGCGGACAATGGCGACGCTGAGCGCTCCGTGGGATCGGCGGATGCCGCCGGTGGCGAGCGGCGAGGCCGTGTCGGTTGTGGTCGCCGAATGGGCAGGCGACGCGGCGGCTGGATTTACGGCGGTGCCCTTCGATCCGCCGCTCACGTTCCCAATGGATCTGGCTTCCTGCTGGCCGGCGAGCGAGGCGGTCGACGCATTGGTGCGGGTCGCTCAAGAGGTGCGCGATGCGGAGGGATGGCTGACCGAGCGAACGGCGCGGACCGAGCTACCCGACGATTGAGTCGAAGACGGTCTCAATCTTGCCTCCGATTGGACTTTTTCCGCGAGGGCTCGTGACCTAGGGTCGGTCGTCGTCGAACCCCAAACGAGGAGGGACCGGATGCAAGCCGGCGATACAACCAACGGCCAGATCCCCTTGATGCTGATCCATGGCGCGTGGCTATCGGCCCGCAGTTGGGAGAACTACGCCGATTACTTCGGCAGGCGCGGGTTCGCAGTGTCCGCGCCGGAGTGGCCGCGCAAGCACGGTGACGTGGAGGAGATGCGGGAGAGCTCGGAGGAGTCGGCTGGTCTGGGCGTGCGGGAGATCGTGGAGCACTATGAGGGGTTGATCGGGGAGCTCGACGGGCCGCCGGTGTTGATAGGCCACTCCTATGGCGGGCTGTTCGTCGAGCTTCTGCTCGACCGCGGCCTGGGCCGGGCGGGCGTCGCGATGAGCCCAGCGCCGGCGAAGGGCATCCTCGCGCTGCCGCTATCGACGCTGAAGGCCGGGGCGCCGGCGCTTGGGCATCCGTCGAAGTGGCACGGGGTCGTGACGCTGACGCTGCAGGAGTTCACCTACGCGTTCGTCAATACGTTCTCCGCGGAGGACGCCGCGGCTGCGTATGAGCGCTACGCCGTACCGGAGACCGGGCAGATCCTCTACGAGGCGGGATTCGCCAACTTCCACTTGCACCCGCCGACCGAGGTGCACTTCAAGAACGCAGAGCGCGCGCCGTTGCTACTCCTCGGCGCGAGCGAGGACCACACCGTGCCGGCCTCGCTCACCAAAGCGGCATACCGGCGCTACGAGCACTCCCAGGCGCGGACCGACTACCTGGAGTTCGAGGGACGGCCACACCTTCACATGGTCGCCTCCGACTGGCAGGAGGTCGCCGAGGGCATCGACAGCTGGCTCGACGGCGTGCTCGACGCGCCCGCTCCAGCTATCGGCCAAGCCTCATAGAGGCGACTGGCCATGGAGCTTGAGTTGAGCGACACGGTCACGGTGGTCACCGGTGCCAACAAGGGCATCGGCCTCGCGATCACCAAGGCGCTGGTAGCCGAAGGCGCCTACGTGGTCGCAGGGTCGCTTTCGACCGAGAATCTCGACGCGATCGAGCGGGTTACGCCGCTCGCGGTCGACCTGATGACCCCCGACGGCCCCGCCCTGCTCGTCCAGAAGGCCATCGACGAGCACGGCCGCCTCGATGTGCTGGTCAACAATGTCGGCGCGGTAAGAATCCGGCTGGACGGTTTCCTTGGCACCAGCGACGATGAGTTCGAGTGGGCGATGCAGATGAACTTCTTCTCGGGCTTGCGCGCCACGCGTGCCGCCCTTGGCCCAATGCTCGATCAGGGCTCCGGCTCGATCGTGAACATCGCCTCGGTTAACTCGTTCTTTCAGCCCGACGCCGCCACGATTGACTACGGCGCGGCCAAGGCCGCCGTGGTAAACCTGAGCAAATCGCTCTCGCAAGAGTTCGGGCCGAAGGGCATCCGAATCAACTGTGTCTCGCCCGGCCAGGTCAGCACCGACCTCTGGTTGGGCGAGCACGGCGTCGCCGCCACCATCGCCGAAGCCAGCGGCGTCGATGCCGACTCAATCCGCGCTACCGCTGCGGCTGCGATAGCCACCGGCCGATTCACCACGCCGGACGAGGTCGCGACCCTGGTCACGATGCTCGCCTCGCCCCGGATGGCCAACGTGACCGGCGTCAACTACGTGATCGACGGCGGCCTGATCAAGACGACCTAAACACAGATGGCGCCACGCCGCTCGCCGCCGGCCGCTCGGTGATTCCGGATCTTTAGTCGACGGTCTCGACAACAGTCGCGCCGACGACCGGTTGGTCTCGCTGCGCCGTCACCCGTCGGTCGAGAGTCTCTTTGTTCGTGCGCGTGATGCGCAGGACTCGTGGTTGTTTGTGTCTGGTATAGGCCAATGCCGACCGCGTGGCGCGCCAGTGTGCGTACCAGGGGGGTCACGGGCGCGAGTCGGAGGGAACGTCTCCAAGCTGACGGCCACCAAGCCCTAGGAGACGAAGATGCCCAACACACCGAGGAGCACGCTTGCCGTGGAACGCTCGACGCGACCACGCGAACAGCCGACAGAACCGACGTGCATGACGTCAGGGGACGTTCGAGTGGGAGGTCGGCTGTGACCACCACGACATATCTGGGCAGCGGCGACGCGAGCAGGCACCGCCGGGACTACCGCCCAGAGTGGCTGGACAACCTCTCAGACGACGTGACGATCGAGGGGTCGGTGCTGACTGGGATCGCGGAGGGACCCGAGGCGATACGGGCGATCCTCGGCTTTGCGCGGACGCTGTACGAGTATCAGGAGTTCAACTTCGTCGGCCGTTACGGGGACGACGGGTTCGTCGAGGACTACACGTCGGTCGTGCGGGGTGAGCCGATCGGCAGCGTGGTTGTGGTGCGCTTCAACCAGGCTGGCCAAACCGTCCGGATCGTGGTGAACCATCGGCCGTTGCGCTCGGTGCTGCTCTGGTCCCAGCTCATGGGCGAGCACTTCGCCGGCACCCGTTACGCCCAGTACTTTCTCAGCCACGACGTGGCGGAGGCGCTGCATGAGGCGGGCGGCGTTATTCCGGGGTGACGAGGTATCCCGAGGGTGCGGGCTGACCGCGACTGAGCAGCCCCGCCGTGAGCAGGCGCGGTCGGCGGCGGAGGTGACCGAGCTCTACCGGGAAGGAGCCACATGACGACCGCCGTGATCGGCGCGACGGGCCGCATCGGCAGCGAGATCGTCCGCGGCTTGGTCGCGCGTGAGGAGGAGGTCGCCGCGCTCGTTCGCGACGCCGGCAAAGCCCGCCGCGCCTTTGGCGAACCCGGCGGGCTGCACATCCGTCCCACACGTCTGGACGACCCGCGGGACCTTGCCGAGGCGTTTGACGGGATCCGCTCGGTGTTCATCGCGATGGGATCAGTCGGGATCGAGGGCGTCTTGCAGCGGGTCGCGATCAACGCAGCCGCTGGGATCCCCTCGATCGAGCAGGTCACCCGCCTGTCGGTGCTCAACGCCTCGGCGGACTCACTGGGGATCAACCAGCGAGCCCACTACAGCATCGACCGGTTCGCCTCCTCGACCGCAGTGCCGTACTCGACCATCCGCCCCGCGATCTTCTCAGCGTCGCTGCTCGCCGCCGCGCGCGAGGTGCGCGCCTCGCGCACGTGGACCGGCCTCGCCGGCAGCGGCCGCATGGCCCTAATCGACCATCGCGACGTGGCCGAGGCCGGGGTGCGCGTGCTCAGCGACCCGGCGCTATGGGACGTGCACCACGACCTGACAGGACCGGCTCCGATGTCGTGGCCGGAGGCGCTCGAGCTACTGTCGGCGGAGCTCGGCGAGCCCGTCACCTTTCGGGTAGCGGCCGAGCGGAAGTTCCTCGAGCACCTCACCAGCGCTGGGGTACCGGCGGGACAGGCTGAGCTGCTCATCACGCGCGAGTGGGCGATCCTCGCCGGCGAGAATGACTACACAACCGGCACCTTCCAGCAGATCACCGCCCGCCCCCCACGCGCGATCGCCGAGTTCCTTCACGACTACCGCGCGGAATTCGCCTGACCCCGATCCCGAGCGTCCTGCTCTGCGCAGTCCGCGGGTGCCCGCAACCGGGTGGCGTGCGAGAGATCTCCGGGCCGCGCATTGATGCCCCGAGAAGTCCGGGACCCAGCAACGCGACTGCCCAGATCTCGCCAAGACGCCGGCCTTGCCCGCCACCGCGGGCGCGCCGTCTTCCCTGCTCGCCGCGCGGCGGGGTCGGTCGGATCGGCCGGGCCAGGTCATGTGGCCGCCCGAAGTAGGTCGCCAGATCGACCCCGGATCGCCGCTCCTGCATTTGCCCTTCGATGCGTCGCCTGTTTCCGTCGCTCTGCGGGTTCGCTCGGCGCGGGTGGTCGCGAGCGTGGCC
>JAFASQ010000579.1 GCA_019244395.1 Solirubrobacterales bacterium
CTGGAACTCGGCCTCACCTGGCAAGACGTGTTCGAGATCTCGTGCGACGCAGCCTGCACCGCCGAACAGGGTCTCCAACTGGGCCCAGCAATTCTGGAGCGACGCCAGGGCTAGACCGCAGCGCGCCATAGCTCGATCCATCCGATCCGAAGGGAAGCAACCACCCGACTGAGCCGCCCCACGCGTAGCCGGCCCGGAGCGTACCCGTCCGCGCGCGGCCGCGCCCCGCTGAATCAGCATTGGGGAATCGAAGAGGGGGAGGGCGGTCTGGGGTCGTCGGTGGGACCGTGGAAGCCCATCAATCCGCCCACGTGAGCCGCGCGGCCTACGGTGCCCTGCGGGCGAGTCCCGCCGTGATCATCCAGATGGTCCCGCGGCATCCATGCCAGCTGCATCAACGACCGCCGGCCAGTCGACCTCGCCGGCAGCACCAGCCACCCGGCACCGAAGTTGCATGGACCAGCTGCCAGTCGCCGGCCGCGACGTCGCACACTACTGACACACGCCCCCAGAAACCCCGCTCAACAGCCTGGGCCTCAGATCCGCAGACCCCCGGCAACACGCCGAAACCCGGCCTGACCCGCACCCGAACCCGGCCCGGCAGCTGCCTGAAGGGAACCGATCCAGCTCGTGGCCCTCCCTGCGTCCGGCTACCAGCGTGCGCGACGATCGCTCTCTCGCCGACCGAGTCCACTGCAATCGGTTTGGTGACGTTCCGATCGCCGGCGTCCGTCAGCTGTGCTCGCCGGTGCCCGCGTGGTCGGTTCATGGGCTCTGCACAGGTACCGGCTGGCCATCGATGGCCTGCACCGCACTGCTGAGATTCCTTGCGGCTCAGGCCTTCGTTTGCAGAACCCCTGCGGACGGGACGCCCGAGCAACCGGCGCTGAGTTAGCTGAGGCCCCGCGACCCGGCAAGCGGCGCGACGCGGCCGCTGTCGCAATGCCGGCGGAGCAGCACGGCGGCCTCGACGCCCCACCGCGCTCCTGAAAGTCGTCGATTCGCGGTCGCCGAGTGGAGAAGTGCAATGGCGACGGGGCGGTGGCCCTGCGTCGAAGTCGCGGTCATCGTCGACGGCTCGGCGCACCGTAACGCCGCGGGCGGCGCGACAATGCCCCTGGATGGATAGCGGCGAGCCGGACTTCATCGTCGTCGGCGAGAAGGTCGCGTTGGGACCCTTGCGGCGCGATCTCGCCGACATCTACGCGCGCTGGATGAACCAGCTAGACGTCCGGCGAGGCCTCGACTACCTCGGTATCGCCACCCCGCAGAGCTACGAGAAGTGGGTCGACGACAACATTGAGCGGGGCGCGAAGCGCGAACCGGAAGGCGTCGAGTTCACGATCTATGACCGCGCTGATTCCGCGCCGGTGGGTACCGCGGGCCTGTTTCACATCGTCCACGCCCAGGGGCGTGCCGAGTTCGGCATCGCGATCGGCGAGCGGCGCGGCCAAGGCCTTGGCACCGCGGCCACCCGGCTCGTGCTCGACTTCGCGTTCCACGTCCTGCAGCTGCGTAACGTGCTGCTCGAGACACTGGACTGGAACGTCGCCGGGCAGAAGGCATACGAGCGCGCAGGCTTCCGCCGCATCGGCATCCGGCGCGGCGCGGTGATAAGCCGGGGGCGGCCGACGGACATGGTGCTCATGGACGCCGTCGCCCAGGACTTCGGTCAGTCAGTGCTGCACTGAGGCACCCGGCGGGCGCCCGAGGGGTCCGACGGGACACCATGGGGGAACCGGTTCTCGCGATCGATCGACACCAGCGATCCCCGGCGTGCGCAAACGGCTGCGCCCCATCCCCACTAAGTAAGCAGCCTGGCCCGCCCCGGTGTCAGTCGAACCCAGCTCGAATCGGGAGGCGGCACACGCCACAGCCTCTTTCCGACGTCCACGTCGCGCCCGACCACAGCGCCCGCGCGATCGCAATGGCGGCGTGCCTAGCGCCCTTCAACTGTGCCGACGCGTTGCGATTGCAACACCACACGGACAAAGTCAACACCGGGATCGCATTCCCGTCTCATGCCTCGATGCCCGGATCGGCGCTTCGGCGACATAGCCGGCATCCGAGAAGAATGGGCTCGGTCCGCTTTGGCGCGCGCGCGAGGGCCGCATGTGGATGGGCGGCAGGCGCGGGTGTCGCCCGTGCCGAGGCCTGCCGTGTGCGACGGTATGAATCAGAGGGTGTGGTCAGCGCCGGCCGCGCGATGTCAGATCCACCCGTTCGGTCCGCGCCGTGCACCTGCCCACGGCCGCCTCCGGCGCCACGACGACATTCTCCACAAGAGGAACACCAGCGGGAGCCACAGCCAGAAGAGGTGATGTCCGATCGCCGCGGAGATCACGATCAGTGCGATCACGATCGCGGCCAACGGTGCCACGCGAGAGCCTGACGGCCGGAACCATCCGAGCGGGGGTTGCTCGGCGTGCTCGGCTTGCCGGGGTAGGTCGTTGACGAGCTCGTCGAGCTCGCCGATGGTCTTTGCCTGGTAGCAGCGCTCGAGGCGCTGCTGGAACTCGTCCATGTCGAGACGGCCTTCGGAATGGCTCTCGCGAAGGCGTTCCGCGGTGTGTTCGCGATCCGCGTCGGCAGCGCGGAGGTTGGCGTTGCGGCCTGCGATCCGATC
>JAFASQ010000015.1 GCA_019244395.1 Solirubrobacterales bacterium
CCGCAGCCGCGCTGTTCTACGGAGTGGCACGCCCTCCGGAGTTCCCGTATCCGATGGTCGCCGTAACTGACCTACCGCGTTCGTGGCGCCAGTTCGCTGACTCCCTGGGGCAGCGGCCCGGCGGCCAATGGGTCGCACGGATGTACCGTCGGCACCGCGGCCAGTCAGCCGAGCTGACCGCTGGTGCCATAAACAAGGCACCGTACGCCGACGCTGCGAACGCGCGGTCCACAGGCAACCACGTAGCGGTGCCACGCTCGCAAACGAACGCTCCGGCCTGACCCGAAGCGATCGCAATGGCACCGGCACTGATGAAAGCCAGATCGACGGGAGCCGCCGTACACCGCGGCCGTTACACGGCCGAGATGCCCGAGGACTTTGTCGTCTTCCTGATCGGAATGCGGCTGAATTGTCCTTGGAAAGTGCACAAGTGGCTCCCGATCTTGAGGGCGATGCCGCAGATGCTGCGCTGGCTAGCCCAGCACCCGGAGGCCGGCCTGCTGAAATGGCACAGCGCCTGGATGCAAGGTCCGGCGGTCGTGCAGTACTGGGCGAGTTTTGAGCAGCTCGAGCGCTTCGCGCGGGCCGCCGAGCAGCCTCACCTGCCGGTATGGACTTGGTTCAACCGCGCGGTCCGAGCATCCGGCGACGTGGGCATATGGCACGAGACGTACCACGTGCGGGCCGGCGAGTACGAATGCATCTACGTCAACATGCCCCGCGTCGGCCTCGCGGCCGCATGTGTGCACGCTCCGATCGGCTCTACGGGTCAATCCGCCGCACGCCGCATCGGCGCCACCAGCATCGACCAACCGGCGCTTACCCCCTACCCCAATCCGTGACGATCCCGAATATCCCTAAGCCGGTGGCTCGGAGTGAGGCTCGGGGGAAGCGCGTCACAAGCCCCTCCGTATCTCGCGGAAACGCCCGGCTAGAACGGACGCGATCGCCTCGCCTGCGTCTGGGCGAAGTTACCGCGATCTCAACGATGCAGGTGTCCCGCCGACGCTTGCGCCGGCCCTCGTATTCGCCAATCTCGCAACCAGCCGCGTCGTCGACGACCCCGACGGGTGGACGAGTAGTCGGCGGCCCTGCTTTCCACGAACGCACGTGGCGATGCTTGCTCGATTCCTGCTAACGCGCACGCCGAGCACGTGGAGGACCGCCGCCTCGACCCCGGCGGGTGGAGCCATCTGCATATGCACGAGCGCGACATCGAGAACGGACTCGGGCGCAGGTCCGAGCTGACGCCGGCGATCGCTTCGACCGACGGGCGGCCACGAGCTCGCTGCTCCATTGGCGACATTCCGGGCGTCACCCGAGCTGCCGCCCGAATTGTGCTTTGCCACGGGCCGAGCAGCTGCGGCTGCCTGCTCCTTAGGCAGGACGCGGTAGTGCGTGATCGGGATCGCTTTCCTGGCGATTGCGCGCGACGCGGCTTCGATTCATGGGCTGTCGGGCGGTAGATCTGGGTGGTCAACGTCCAGCTCTCCAAGGGAGGGATCCATGTCTTCTACTGTGCCGCTGCTCGATACTGCCGGCCGCCGCCGCTCGCCGGCGACGTTGTCGGACTTTCACGCCGGGAGGGCGCCGGGGAACAGAGGGCAGCTACGCGGCTGACCCGCCGACGGTCGATGAGATCATCGCGGTCATGCGCCACGCCGGTGACGCCCGGTATGGCAATCGCCTGAACGGTTGATCGTCGTCCTCTGGCGCGCCGGGCTACGGATCAACGAGGCGCTCTCGCTCATCGAGACCGATCTGGAAGAACGCCGCGGGTCGATTTTGGTCAGGCATGGCAAGAATGATCCCCGGCGCCAAGTCGGGATGGACGCGTGGGGGTGGCGCTAGGACCATGGCTGACCGACCGCGCGATGCTGCCGGTCGGCCCCTTGTTCTGCGTAATCGCCGGACCCACACGCGGACATGCCTGGTCGGCCAGCGCCGCCAGGCTGCAGCTGCACCAGATCGCTGTTGAAGCGGGGGTCCGCCGGCGCTTCGCGCCACACCAACTCCGACATGCCCACGCTGTCGACCCGTCTGCGTTCTCCCAAACGAAGCCCCTGTCCCGGATCAGCAGACCCTAGGCCCGGGCCCGGACGGACCTCGCCCCCCAAGTTCACCCCTGGAAAGCAGAAGCTCAGCGGGGCTGCCATCGAGCATGCTCGCTGGTGGCTGATGTATTTGCTTAAGCCTGATCGGTTCGGAGTTGTCGCTTCGACTCGATGTATCACCGGGTGTTGTCGTGCCTCTTGCGGGTGCTTGGTCTCTCTACCTTCCGGGGGTCTCGGTGCTTGTTTTTTCGGTTCATCGACGTACGGTACGCAGTCACGGACTTCTTCTCTGTCTTGTTCTGTTAGCTATGTGCGGGGCGTTCGTCGGGTGCGGCGGCGGCAACCCATCAGATAGCGCAGGCGGCGGCTCGAATTCCTGCTTCGCCCCCTTAGACGGAAGCCCGAACACCTGCACTACGTCGACCAATGCTGGCGGTGGCGGCTGCGACATTTGCGACGCGCTAACCCGGGAGCGCGAGCGCGGAAGCGGCGAGGTCGACAGGGTGAGGCCATATAAGCCGTAGGTGGATCGATCGGTTGGTTCTTTGCACATGCATGCGTCCGTTCGTGACCGGCGTCTGCGTGGCAACTCCTCCGCCACGCAGGCGCGGCGAGCGAGCTGGGGCTGTGAATTGTCTGTTAAGCACTCCAAGGATGAGTCGGCCGTCGAGCAGTTCGTCGGGGCTGTGATGAGTTTGCCTGGCGTTTCTGGGCGCGTGCACGTCGCAGCGGCGACAACGATCGTCGTGTTAGCGCTCGCGATTGGCCTGGCGATCCTGCCGAAGAGGTCCCGGTGTAAACGCGTCGGGCTTCGCCGTGCCGCGCCCAAGCGCTCGGCCACCCGTATGGAGGCAACGTTTTCCTCCTCGATGTCAAGCGCCAACGACCTCAATCCGGCGTCCGCGGCGATCTCCATCATCTCGGTAACCGCCGCGAACGCCAGACCCCGTCCTCTCGCATCCGGAACGAGCTAGTAGCTCAAATCCCCGCTGGCTGGTCACTCGTTCGGACCGCGGCACGAATGCGGCTCTCGCCGGCGCGGAGTGCTCGGTGAGTGTGAGTCCAGCGCGATCGAGGGTAGCCTCGATGGCCAACGGTTCGCCGGCTCCCGAGAACGCTCTCGCCTCCGCCACCGGTTCGGCTTAGCTTAGGCTGCCACCACGTGCTCGAGGAACGACCGGCTCATCGACGGCCTCTCCGCCGAGTAGTCAAGCAGCAAGACTCACTGCTAGAAACATCAACTACAAAGACA
>JAFASQ010000364.1 GCA_019244395.1 Solirubrobacterales bacterium
GTGGAACGGTTACGGCGGCTACGGCCAGGCGTACCAGGCGCCCAAGTCGTTGCAGGACCAGCGGGCCTCGCAACTCTGGAGCGGCGGCTCCGGCGCGTCCAACTGGGTCTGCTCCGGCATCGTCGGCATCCACTGACTCCCGCCCGGCCGACCGCTTAATCTCCGCGCGGTGAAGGCCGCGCGGGACCCCGCCATCGTCGCCATGATTCTGATCGTGGCCCTGGCGCTGCGCGTCGCCGCAGTGCAGGAGCACGCTTACGCGCCGAGGAACGACGCCGGCTCTTACCTCACCCTGGCCAGCGACATCGCCCATACCGGCGACTACACCCTGAGCCGCAACCCGGGCGTGGGCGCGGGCGGCACCCTTGGTCCAAGCGCGTACTTCGCCCCCGGCTTCCCGTACTTCCTGGCTGCCGTCGACATCATCGATGGTCACGAGGTCCGTCGGGACGGGGCCGTTCATCCGGCTCGGATCGCGATGGCGCTGCTGGGCACGGTCACGGTGGCGCTGATCGGGCTGGTGGCGCTCGAACTGTTCGGTGCCGTTGCGGGAGTGTTCGCGCTGGCGCTCGCGGCCGTGTACCCCGTGCTGATCGAGCTCTCGTCGATCCTGGTCGCGGAGGACCTGCTCACCGCGCTCGCGCTCGGCGCGGTGTACTGCGGCCTGCGCGTGCGCCGGGCGCGCACGGTCGCGAGCGCGTGCGGCTGGATCGCCGGCGCCGGCGTGCTGACCGGGCTCGCCACCCTCACGCATGAGAACGGGATCCTGATCCTGTTGCCCCTGCTGGCCGCGGTGTCGAGACATGCGCCTGCAGCCAAGCGGCACTGGCTGATCGCGCCGGCGCTGCTCATTGCGACCACCGCGCTTACGATCGCGCCCTGGACGATCCGGAACGCCGTCGTCATGCACGGTTTCGTCCCGGTCTCGGACGAGACCGGGATCACCCTCGTTGGCACCTACAACCCGGCCTCGGCCGCCAACCCGCAGGTCCCATACAAGTGGCGGATCTTCTTCGGCATCCCGGGGGAGCGCCCGCTCATCCGCCAGCGCAGCCATCTCACGGAGCCGCAGCTAGGTGCCAGGCTGCAGCGCCAGGCGCTCGACTACATCGGCCAGCATCCCCTCAGCCCGATCGACGTCGCATTCCACAACACGCTCAGGCTGTTGGAGCTCGAGGGCTCGTTCGCGTGGCACGCGTCGGCGACGGCTCAGAGCATCGCTACCGACCGCGCCGGAACCGGCGTCGTCTCCTTCTGGATTCTGTGCGCGCTGGCGCTCGCCGGCTCGTTCACCCGACTGACCCGCGCCGCGCCCAGATGGCCTTGGCTCATCCCACTGCTGCTGGCGCTCAGCGTGGTGCTGGTCAACGTCGAGACGCCGCGCTTCCGGGCGCCGGTCGACCCGTTCCTGATCCTGCTCGCGGCGGCCGGACTCGCGACCGCGGCCGCGGGCGTCAGATCCGCGCTAGGCCGTACGCCAGTCGTAGGTGAGACTCGGGACCCGGTGCCGGCTCGCCCGGCTCAGCTGGTCGAAATGCGCGAGCGCCTGGCCTGACCCGAAGGCCACGCAGGTGAGCGGTGACTCGGCCGAGAGCACCGGCATCCCCGTCTCCTCCGCGACGAGCTCCTGGAAGCCGCGGATGAGCGTGCCGCCCCCGGCGAGCAGGATGCCATCCCGCGCGATGTCCGAGGACAGCTCGGGCGGGGTCTCCTCGAGCGTGTCGCGGATCGCCCGCAGGACCTCGCGGGCCGGCGCCATGATCGCGGCGCGCACCTCCTCGCTGCGTAGCTCCACCGCGGTGGGAAGCCCGGTCACCAGATGGCGGCCGCGAACCTCGATCGTCTCCTCGGGATGCAGAGGCACCACCGATCCGACCTGGATCTTGATCTGTTCGGCGGTGCGCGAGCCGATCGCCAGTTGGTGTGCGTTCCGTATGTACTGGGTGATGGCCTCGTCCATCTCGTAACCGCCCACCCGAACCGAGCGCGAGACAACGATTCCGCCGAGCGAGATGACTGCCATCTCGCTGGTCCCGCCGCCCACATCGACCACCATCCGCCCCACCGGCGCGTCAATCTCGAGGCCGGCGCCGATCGCCGCTGCGATCGGCTCCTCGATTAGGTGCACGCGTCGGGCCCCGGCGGCCAGCGAGGCCTCCTCCACCGCGCGCTTCTCGACCTCGGTCACACCCGACGGCGCGCATACGATCAGCCGCGGGTGGGCCATGCGGCGGTCGAGGACCTTACGGATGAAGTAGCGCAGCATCTGCTCGGTCACGTCGAAGTCGGCGATCACTCCGTGGCGCAGCGGCCGGGTCGCGGCGATGAACGCAGGGGTGCGCCCGATCATCCGCTCGGCGTCGGCGCCGACGGCGTGAACCTCGCCGGTGTCCACGTCGGAGGCGACGACCGAGGGCTCGGACACGACTATCCCCCGCCCGCCCACGTATACCAGCGTGTTGGCGGTGCCCAGGTCGATCGCCATGTCGTGCACGCCGAACGCCGGCGTCAGGTGGCGCCGCGAATTGTCTCTGCGCGATCCGTCTCTGCGGAAGCCCACGAGGGAAGGGTGCCAGAAATGCGCGCGCGGAGGGTGAAAGCCCTGCTATCGGGCGCGCTGATTACGCCGTGGAATTGGGGGCCTCGCTGCGCTCGGCGTCCGTCGGATGTGGCGCGGCAGGCCGCGCCTGCGAGGCACGGACGCCGAGCGCGGCCGTCGCCGCGACCGCCACGTGCCCCGTCCGGATGGGGCCGCCTGGCCCCATGGATGCCGCGCGCCCGACTGCCTGCGCCGGCCGACCCGCGCGGCGCCGGCGCGCGGCCCAGGCAAATTCCTACCGTTCCCCCGGCAGCTTGTGCGGATACTGCGACACGGCCTCGCCTACGTCGAGAGCGGTGCGGAGGATGCGGTCCTGCTCCTGGGCGTGCGCCACGGGATAGCCCTCCCCCGAGGCTGCCCGCTCGGGGCGGCCGATGTAGCCGAAGCGCAGGTGCGCAGGCAAGATCTGCATGAGCCGCGGTGACATGTGGGCGCGGGCGCCCATGTTGCGCGGCTCCTCCTGAACCCACACGACATCCGCGAGGTTCGGGTAGCTCTCGACGAGGGACAGGATCTCGGCCTGCGGGAAGGGGTAGAGCAACTCGACCCGGCCAATCGCCACGTGCGGGTTCTCGCGGCGCGACTCGTGCCCGGCCAGCTCGTAGAAGATCTTGCCGCTGCACAGGATCAGCCGCCTGACCTGCGCCGGATCGTGCCCCGAGTCCTCGGCGAGCACGGGCTGGAAGCGGCCATCGGCGAGATCCTCCACGCCGCTGGTCGCTTGCGGCAGGCGCAGCAGGCTCTTTGGGGTCATGATCACGAGCGGGCGCTGCTTGGCCACCCGCGCCTGGCGACGCAGCAGGTGGAAATACTGCGCCGGCGTGGTGGCGTTGGCCACCCTGATGTTCCCTTCGGCAGCGAGCTGGAGGAAGCGCTCGAGCCGGGCCGAGGAGTGCTCCGGGCCCGAGCCCTCATAGCCGTGCGGCAGAAGCAACGTCAGGCGCGAGGTCTGGCCCCACTTGGCCAGTCCGGAAACGATGAACTGGTCGATGATCACCTGCGCGCCGTTGGCGAAGTCGCCGAACTGGGCCTCCCACAGGACCAGCGTCTCGGGCGCCTCCTGGGAGTAGCCGTACTCGAACCCGAGGCAGCCCATCTCCGACAGCGGGCTGTTGTGCAGCTCCATCGGGGCCAGCGCGCCGGGCAGATGCTGGATCGGGCAGTGCTCCTGGCCGGTCTTCGGATCGTGCAGGACGAGGTGGCGCTGGCTGAACGTGCCGCGCTCGGTGTCCTGGCCGGTCAACCGGATCGGGATCCCCTCCGTGAGCAGCGAGGCAAACGCGAGAGCCTCCGCATGCGCCCACACCATCCCGCCGGAGCCGTTGTCGAACACCTCGCGGCGCTGCTCGAGCTGGCGAACCAGCTTGGGATGGATCGTGAAGCCGTCGGGGACGGACAGCAGCTCGTCGTTGAGCACGCGTAGACGGTCCGCCGACACCGCGGTCTTGACTTCGGGCGATGGGGTTCGGTCGAGCTCGTACTCGCCGGTCGCGTGCCTGATGTC
The DNA here is from genome assembly GCA_019244395.1 of Solirubrobacterales bacterium. Taxonomy (GTDB): domain Bacteria; phylum Actinomycetota; class Thermoleophilia; order Solirubrobacterales; family Solirubrobacteraceae; genus Palsa-465. Next base: position 4,104 of record JAFASQ010000364.1, read on the forward strand.
CTTGGCGGCGGCGATCCGGTCCTTGAGCTGCTGGTGCTCCTCGGCCAGGACCTCCCACACCTGGTCGGTCAGCTCGGTCGATTCCTGCTCGGACACCACGCCCTGCTCGATCAACTGCCGGGCGAACAGCTCGCGCGCGGGCGGGTGCTTCTTGATCACCTGGTACATCTCGGGCTGGGTGTAGGCGGGCTCGTCCGCTTCGTTGTGCCCGAAGCGCCGGTAGCCGATCAGGTCGATCAGCACGTCGTGGCCGAACTCCTGGCGGAAGGCAAAGGCCAGCCGGACCGCGCTGATGCACGCGGGCACGTCGTCGGCGTTGACGTGGATGATCGGCACGTCGTATCCCTTAGCCAGATCCGAGGCCCACGTGGTCGAGCGGGCGTCGTCCGGATCGGTGGTGAAGCCGACCTGGTTGTTTTGGATTATGTGGATCGTGCCGCCGACCGTGTAGCCGTCCAGCGCCTGCAGGTTGAGCGTCTCAGCGACCACACCCTGTCCCGGGAAAGCGGCGTCTCCGTGGAGGATCGCCGGGACGGCCGCGTTGGTTTCGCGATGGGCGTGCGGGCCCTGCCGGGTGGTCTGTGCCGCGCGCGTCGCGCCGGCCGCGACGGGTGCCACGAACTCCAGGTGGCTCGGGTTGGACTCGAGGCGGACGATGATCGATTCGCCGCTGGGCAGCTGGTAGGAGCCCTGGGCACCGTGGTGGTACTTGACGTCGCCGGTGCCGCCCTGCGGGATCGTCGTGATTGCCTCGAGCGTCGAGGAGCCCTCGAACTCGGCGAAGATCGAGTCGTACGGCCGCCCCAGGTTGTGCGCCAGAACGTTTAGCCGGCCGCGATGGGCCGTCCCGATCACGACCTCCCGCGCGCCGCGCGTAGCGGCCAGCTGGATCAGCTCGTCGAGCATTGGAACGGTCATATCGAGACCCTCGATCGAGAACTGCTTCTGGCCCAGATAGGCCTTGTGCATGAAGCGCTCGAGCGCGTCGACCTCGGTCAGGCGCCGGAGCAGCGTCTTCTGCTCATCGCTGTTCAGGGGCGCGCGGAACCGGCCGGACTCGATCGCCTCGCGCAGCCAAAGCCGCTGGCGGTGCGAGGCGATGTGCTCGATCTCGTAGGCGATCGGGCCGCAGTAGGTCTCGCGCAGGTGGGGCAGCGCCTCGGCCAGCGTCCGACCCGGCACGTACATCCGCAGGATGTGGGCCGGGATCCGCTCCATCAGCTCGGGGGTGAGGCCCAGCGGCTCGGGATCGAGGGCCGGGTCGCCCTCCGGCTCGCGCCCGAGCGGGTCGAGGTGGGCGGCGAGATGGCCGTGCGTGCGGTGCGCCTTGAGCAGCGAGGTGGCGGCCTGCACCGCCTGCAGCAGTTCCTCGGCGGGCACGGCGGCCGGGGCGGGCGTCTCGGCCGGGGCGGCCGCCCGGTCCCTTGCGGGCGCGACGGCGATGGCCTCGGCCGGCGCCGGACCGGGCGCCAGCGCCGGGAGGGCCAGCCCGAGGTCGCCGAACACCCGCTCGTAGAAGCCGTCCTCGCCGCGGAGCAGGGCGTCGATTCGCTGCAGGAAGCGGCCCGACTCAGCGCCCTGGATGATGCGGTGGTCATAGGTCGAGGTCATGGTCATGACCTTCTCGGCGCCGATGGTCTCGGCGATCGCGCCAAGCCCGGGCGGGTATCCGATGGCGCCCGTGGCGACGATGGTGCCCTGCCCGACCATGAGCCTGGGGACGGAGGCGATCGTCCCGATGCCGCCGGGGTTGGTGAGCGAGAGGTTGGCCCCCGTCAGATCGTCGGCGGTCAGCTTATTGACCCGCGCCTTCTCGACCAGTGCGTTGTAGGCCTCGAGAAACTGGGCGAAGGTCTTGCGGCCGGCGTCGCGGATCACCGGGACCATCAGCGTCCGAGTGCCGCCCCTCCTCTCGACATCGACGGCTAGACCGAGGTTGCAGGCGCCATCGTCGACGCGATGCGGTTTGCCGTCGATCTCGGCGAAGTGATGTGCCATCACCGCCATGTCCTCCGAGGCCACACGGGCGATCGCGTAGGCGATGAGATGCGTGAACGACACGCGGTGGCCGGCGGTCTTGAGTTGCTCACGGCGCTGTTCGAGCACGCCGACCGTGAGAGTGCGGAACGAGGTCGCGGTCGGGATCGCGCGGCTCTCGTCCATGTAGCGCGCGAGCGCGGCCGCGCCGCCGCGGATCGGTTGCGCGCCGGGCGGCGCCGGAGTCGGTGCCGGCGCGGTGGGAGCGGGCGCCGTGGTCGAGGTCCGCGCGGGCACCGGCGCCGGCGCTGCAGGCGCCGCCGTCGCGCCGTTTCCCCCGTTGGCCGTGGCGGCGAGGACATCGGCCTTCGTGATCCGGCCGCCGCGCGCGGTGCCGTGCAGCGCGGACAGATCCACGCCCTGCTCGGCGGCGATGCGGCGGGCGACCGGTGAGATGTGCCCGGTTGTGCCACCATCGCCACCCAGCGGTGATGCACTGGATTCAGGTGCGGCGCGGGTGAGAGGCGGCGGAGTCGGAGTCGCGGACGCGGGGGTTCCGGAGGGGGTGGCAGGGGCGCCGGCGGTGGGGGTTTTGGTGGCGGTGGCGGAGGCCGGGGCTTCGGTGGAAGTGGCGGGGGTTCCGGTGGCGGGGGCGGAGGCTCCGGCGGCGGTAGCGCCGGCGCTCATCCGCGCGATCACCTGCCCGACGCTCACGGTCTCGCCCTCCGCGGCGAGGATCTCGGTGATCGTCCCGCTGGCGGGCGCCGGCAGCTCCATGTCCACCTTGTCGGTAGAGATCTCGACCACGGTGTCGCCCTGCTTGACCGCGTCGCCGGCCTTGACGCTCCACTCGAGGATGGTGCCCTCGGTGACGGACTCGCCCCCAGTCGGGGTGACGATGTCGATGATCTCGCCGGAGGCCTCGGCCGCGGCGACGCCCTCGGCCTCGGTGGTGGCGCTGGCCACGGCCTCCTCGGTGGTGGCCGGTGGCGACTCCGCGGACACCGGAGTCGGCGGGACATCGGCCTCGACCGCGTCGGCCTGGCTGACCGCCGCCGGCTCGGCGACCTCGCCGGCGTCGGGGACCGGGGCGGGCTCGTTGACCGCGCCGGCGTCAGTGACCGGGGCGGGCTCGGTGACCGCGCCCTCCCCGTTGGTGGCGATCTCGGCCAGCACCGCCCCCACGGCGACGGTCTCGCCCTCGGTGGCGTGGATCTTCACGAGGCGGCCCGAGGCCGGCGAAGGGACTTCGGCGTCGACCTTGTCGGTCGAGATCTCGACGAGTGTCTCGTCGGCCTGGACCTCGTCCCCCTCGTGCTTTTGCCACTCGAGCACCGTGCCCTCGGCGACGGAATCTCCCATCGCGGGCATGACCACCTGGACGGTGCCACTACTGACTGCCATCAGGTGGTCTTCTCCGTAGGTACGGCGGCACCGAGAGGCGTCACTGGTGGAGGTCTGTCAAGGACGCAGCGAGCGTGGCGTACGGACGTACGCGAGCGAGCGAGGACGAAGACAGGCGCCGCCAGGGGCGACTCGAATGTCGTCGTACTTGCGGAGAAGATCACCGCGTCAACTGTAGCCCGGAAACGGCTCGCTGCCTACGCCGCCGGGCCTCGATGACAAACCCGATGGTGCCCGCAAACGGACCCAGTCCGCCGAGCACCGCGACGGTCAGGGCGAGCCAGTACGGGATCACTCGCCGGCGCGCGGCGGCGATGCAGACGAGCGACATCCCGATCCAGATCAGGCCGTGCGCCATCCCGAAGATGAACGTCGCCGGCTCCGGCTTGCCGAGCGCGAAGGCGCAGACGAGCAGCGCGAGGTAGACCGTGGAGTGGACGAACGACACCACCTCGAGGCGGCCGAAGGTGGCGAAGTGCATCGGCGAGCGGTTGGAGCGCATCACCCCGAGATCAGCTCGGCCATACGCCGCAGCGCTTCATGCGCCTCGATCGGCCAGCGCGACACCTCGGCCGGCCACCAGGCGTACTCGTCGTGCTCGTGGTCGGGGCTGACGGTCGCCCCGTCGGCCAGCCAGGCCTGTCCCACGAGCAGCACCATGTCGCTGGGGAGGAGGACGAGGGCCTCGACCCGCAGGCGCTCGGGCTCCACCGACCACTCCTCGCGAAGCTCGCGGGCCATGGTGTCGGCCGGGTTCTCGTCAACCTCGACCGAGCCGCCGGCTCCGAGCGCCCAGCGTCCCGCCCACGAGGCGAGCCAGTCGGCTCGGCGCCCGGCCAGCCAGCGGCCGTCGGCATCGCGCACGGCGCAGAGGATCGACAGGCTCTGGGCGGCGCCGTCGGGGATCAGGCGAAGCGCCCAGCGCGCCGGCTGAAGCTCGAGCGACAACCGGCCACACGCGGTATTGAAGTCGACCAGCCGGGCGGCGAACCCGTCGTGGCTGGGCGAGCCGCGGGCCCGCAGGGCATTTAGAGCCACGTCGGCGGCTTCCGTCGCCTCGCCGGGCGGATCGAACGGATCGCCGCGCCAGGCGACCTCGACCTGGGCGGGATCCCAGGGGCCTCGGGCCAGGACACCGGCAGATACGCCCACCTGGCACAAGGTAGCGTCGGCACCTGTGGAGCGACGGCGCAAGCATTGGGGCTGGGGCTATGAGGACGAGCAGCCTTCGCCCGAGGACCTCCGGGGCGCCGCCAGGTTCCTCACCGGACGGCTCGGGTTCGGGTCGACCGAACCGGAGCAGGCGGTGGCGCTCTCGGAGATCGAGCTGCCGGCGCCGCGACTGTCCCCGCCGACGGCGCTCGAGCCGATCTGCGCCACGGGCGCCTACCAGCGCGCGCTGCACTGCTACGGACGGTCCTATCCCGACGTCGTGCGCGCCTTCCGCGGCCGGTTCGACCATCCGCCGGACGTCGTGGTGCATCCCCGCGATGAGCACGACGTACAGGCGGCGCTGGACTGGGCGCTCTCGTCCGGGGCGGCAGTCATCCCGTTCGGCGGCGGCACCAGCGTGGTGGGTGGCGTCGAGGCAGGCGTCGGCTGCGAGGACCACGCCGGCGTGGTGACTATCGACCTCAAGGCGCTCGATCGGGTGCTCGAGGCCGATCCAGTGTCGCTCTCGGCACGGATCCAGGCCGGCGCCACCGGACCCCGCCTCGAGGATCAGCTCGCCGAGCACGGCCTGACCCTTCGCCACTTCCCGCAGTCGTTTCAGTTCTCCACGCTCGGCGGGTGGATCGCCACCCGCGCCGGCGGGCACTTCGCCACGCTCTACACCCACATCGACGACCTGGTCGAGTCCGTGCGGGCGCTCACGCCGGTCGGAGCCTGGGAATCGCGGCGGCTGCCGGGCTCGGGCGCCGGCATCTCGCCCGACCGGATGCTGATCGGCTCGGAGGGCACACTCGGCCTGATCACCGAAGCCTGGGTCAGGGTGCGCCGGAGGCCGAACCATCGCGCGTCTGCGCCAGTTCGATTCGACGACTTCACGGCCGGAGCGGAAGCCGTGAGGGCTTTGTCCCAGTCCGGGTTGTATCCGAGCAACTGCCGCCTGATCGACGCTCGGGAGGCCGAGTTGACCGGCGCCGGCGACGGCTCATACGCGTTGCTCGTGCTCGGGTTCGAGGCGGCGGAACACGACGTCGAGCGGTGGATGACGATGGCGCTCGAGTGCTGCGCCGACCACGGTGGATCGTGGGAACACCGGAGGGACGGGGACGCGTCGGCCGAGGCGGTCGGGAGCTGGCGGCAGGCCTTCCTGCGCGCTCCTTACCTGCGGGATGTGTTCATATCGATCGGAGTGCTGTCGGAGACGTTCGAGACCGCGATCACCTGGGATCGGTTCGCCAACTTCCACGAGGCCGTGCTGGCGCGCGTCTCGGAAACCGTCCGCGAGGTGTGCGGCGCGGGCACCGTGACCAGCCGCTTCACGCACGTATATCCAGATGGGCCCGCTCCGTATTACACGATCCTCGCGCCGGCTCGCCGCGGCGGCGAGCTCGAGCAGTGGGCGCAGATCAAGCGGGCCGCATCGGAGGCGGTGATCGCGGGCGGCGGGACGATCACCCATCACCACGCGGTGGGACGCGAGCACCGACCCTGGTATGACCGCCAGCGTCCCGAACCGTTCGCCGCCGCCCTTCGCGCGGCCAAGGCGGCCGTCGACCCGCATGGAGCGCTCAACCCGGGCGTGCTGATCGATCCATGACGCGTCCGTTCGGCAGCATCGGACTGGGGCATGAACGCTACGACCGAATCGGCCGCACGTACACCGCGACGCGCCGGCCGGACCCGCGTATCGCGACGGCGATCTGGACTGCCCTGGGCGATGCCCACACCGTGCTCAACGTCGGTGCCGGCACGGGCAACTACGAGCCGACCGACCGGGAGGTGACGGCGCTTGAGCCCTCGCCGGTGATGATTGCTCAGCGTCCGTCGGGGTTGGCCCCGGTCGTGCAAGGGCGGGCCGAGCATCTGCCGTTCGACGACGGCTCGTTCGATGCCACGATGGCGATCCTCTCAGACCACCACTGGAGCGACCGCCGACTGGGCCTGACCGAGCTACGCCGGGTCGCACGCCGGCGCGTCGTCCTGTTCAACGCCGACCCGGGCGAGGCCGACCTGTTCTGGCTGACCACCGAGTACCTGCCGGAGTTCCTCGAGCTGATCCCGGCGCGCTACCGGCGGCCCGGCGCGTGGTCGGATGAGCTGCGGAAGACCCTCGGCGAGGTGGCGCTCACCGCCGTGCCGGTCCCCCACGACTGCACCGACGGCTTCTACGGCGCCTACTGGCGCCGCCCCGAGGCCTATCTTGACCCCACCGTGCGAGCAGGCATTTCGGTATTCGCACAGCTAAGCTCCCGCGCGGTGGACCGCGCGATCGATGCGCTGGGCGCGGATCTGGAGAGCGGCAGGTGGCAGAAGCGCCACCGCGAAATGCTCAAAACGGACGAGCTTCACCTCGGCTATTACGTCATCACCGCCGAGCCAACATCTCAAGACAGGAGACGTACATGAAGGTCATCGGCGCCGGGCTGCCCCGCACCGGAACGCTTTCCCAGAAGGTGGCCCTCGAGATGCTCGGGTTCGGGCCCTGTTACCACATGGTCAACGTCCTCACCGACTTGCCGCTGGCACGGCAGTGGGAGGCCGCGATGGATGGCGAGGCCGACTGGGACCAGATCTTCGGCGAGCACGAGTCCACGGTTGACTGGCCGGGGGCGTTCTTCTACCGCGAACTGGCGGATGCCTACCCGGAGGCCAAGGTGGTGCTGAGCACCCGCGATCCGGAGGCGTGGGAGAAGAGCATGCGCGACACGATCTGGGACACGATCTATGGCCACTCGCCGACGGCGCACATCTCGAAGGCCCGGGAGTTGGTCGACCCCGCGTGGCACGAGTACATCCGGCTGATGTCGCGGATGTGGGCCGCCCAGGGCATCTTCGCCGGCAGCGAGCTGCGGCCCAGTCAGCTGGCCGAGGCGATCACCCGCTACCAGGAGCAGGTCCAGCGCAACATCCCCGAGGACCGGCTGCTCGTCTGGAGCGTCCAGGACGGCTGGGAGCCTCTGTGCCAGTTCCTCGAGGTCGAGGTCCCGGACGCGCAGTTCCCGCGGCTGAACGACAGCAAGATGTACACCGACCGGGTCGTGGACGCGTCGCTGATGGTGCTCCAGGAGTGGCGGACGCGCGACGGGGCCGAGTTCCCGGCCAAACAGCCCGCCTGACCACGGGGGGTCAAGGCGCTCGGCAGGCGCGAGCGGGGTGGCGGCAGATGCGCGACGCCGCTGAGAAGACCGCGCGCTAGGCGCCGCCACCGTCGAGCTTCGCGAGCACGGCCGGCGCGGACGGCGCGAGATCCGCAGGCAGGCGTGGGAGCAGCTCGCGCCAGGCGGGCTGGAGCTCGATCGCGGCCCGCACCTGCGCCAGGCCGGCCTCGAAGTCACCGGCCTGGGCCGTGCCCAACCCGGCCCAGAAGAGCAACTCGTGGTTGCCGGGGGCGCGCTCGCTGGCCTGCACGTACAGTCGCGAGGCCTCGTCGTGGCGGCCGGCATTTAGCATTTCGTCGGCCTGGCCCGCGAGCGCGTAGGCGTCGTGCAGGGCGAGCAGGCGCCGCAGCTCGGGCAGCGGTTCGGGAAGGTCCTCGACGCGCAGCGACAGCGTCGTCCGCCACGCCTCGCCCTCGGCGGGAACGACCAGGATCGCCGCGGACTGACGACCCCGGATGTCGCCGCCTTCGCGCTCGGCCGCCTCGAGCGCGCTCAGCAGCCGCTCGGCGAGCGGGCCCCGCGCTGTGGTGAACGCCTCGAGCATGGCCGGCCAGACCCGCTCGGAGACCATGATGTTGGCCTGGCACGAGACGCCGTCGCCGGTGACGTGCCCGGCGTAGGCGATACAGCTCCGGCCGGTGTGCACGCCGACTCTTCCGGCCCCGTCAACGACCGCCACCTGGCGGGAGGATCCGCCGGGGTCCCCGGCCACCAGCCGGGCGAGGGCGTCGGGCGCCGCGAGGCCGTCGGCCAGCAGCTCGAGCGCGCGCGGCCCGTACGCCACCTCCGCATTGGCCTGGGTGGCGACGGCGCCGACGCCCGGTCGAGCCCAGGTCACGATCGAGCCGGCCGAGAACCAGTGGGACTGGACCGCGACGCCGAGCTCGCCCGTGTCGGGATCGCGCGCGACGATCGAGTAGGTCACGCCCGTCGCCTCAGAGCGGCGGCGTGATCCTCGGCGCCGGCCCGGGCGCCTGCAGCGGCTCGGCGAGCTCCTGGTCGGCGACCGCGTCGACGACCTCTTCCTCCTCCTCGACCTCGCCCTGGTCGTGGAGACCGTCGCAGAGGATGCGGAACTGGCCGGTCGGTCCGCCGTCGGCCTGGAGCACGATGCCCGGGATCAGCTCTTCGCCGTCCTCGAGCCCGAGCCGCTCGATGTCAAAGTGCGCCATGCCGATGCCCCAGGTGTGGTGGTCGGGGTTCTCGCGGTCGTGGGCGTTGACGGCCATCGCGACCTGCTGCAACAAGATGGCGATCTTGCTCGGGTCGGCCATCGACGACCTAGGCTAGCCGATCCCGGGCCGAGCGTTCAGCCGCGTTCGAGCAGCTCGATCCGGTAGCCATCGGGATCGCGCACGAAGCACAGGCGGTTGCCGCCCTCGCGGATCGAGTAGGGCGGGCGCTCGGGCTCGATGCCCTGTTGCTTCAGGCGCTCGAGCGTGCCGTCGAGGTCGGGCGCGGCGATCGCGATGTGGCCGTAGCCCGAGCCGATCTCGTACGAGTCCACGCCCATGTTGTAAGTCAGCTCGAGCCGGGGCTCGGGACCGTCGTCGGGCATGCTCATGAACACGTTGATCGCCTCTTCGCGGATGGGGACGCGGCGGCGCTCCTCGAAGCCCAGCGCCTCGTAGAAGGCGACCGAGCGGTCGATGTCGGTAATCCGGTAGCAGGTGTGGAGCAGGCTCATGGTCCGCAGGCTAACGAGTAGGCTGCCGGATGTGATCGTCGAGCGGTCGATGAACGACGACTTTCTGTCCAACACCTACGTGGTGGCCGACGAGCCGGGTGGCCATGCGGTGATGATCGACGCCGGCGGCCCGGTCGCGCCGCTGCTGCGCTTCCTCGAGCGGGGACAGCTCACGCTCACCCACGTGCTGCTCACCCATCACCACAACGACCACGTCTCGCAGGTCGACCAGGTCCTGGCGCGCTACGCGGACACGCCCGTCCTGATCCACGAGCTCGAGCGCTCACACGTGCCCGCGGCAAGCGGGACGATGGCGCCGGGCGAGAAGATCGAGAGCGGCGCGCTCGAGATCGAGCCGATCCACACTCCCGGCCACACGGCCGGGATGCTGTCGCTGCTGGTCAACGGCAGCGACGTGTTCACGGGCGACACGCTGTTCAAGGGATCCGTCGGCGGGGTGCGGGCGCCGGGGAGCACGGGGTATGCGGACCTGAAGGCCTCGATCATGGACAAGCTGCTCAGGCTGCCGCCCGACACGCACATCCACCCGGGCCACACGGACCCGACCACGGTGGCCGAGGAGCTCGAGCACAACGCGTTCGTGCGGATCTGGCGCGGACTCGATCCTGAGGGCAGCGAGCCATGCACGGCGCTCGGCCAACCGGCCACGCTGATCTTGTTCGGGCGTGACTACGACGGCGGGCACAAGGCGTGGATCCGCTGGCCGGACGGCTCTGACGACATCGTGCCTGGTTCGCGCGTGCAGCGAGACGCATAGTCGTGCCTACCGGAAGGGCGGTGCTCGTCACCGGCGCGTCGCGGGGCATCGGCGCCGCGGTTGCGCGTGCGTTCGCGGCCTCTGGCGATCGCGTCGGGCTTCACTATGGCTCACGCCGCGAGGCGGCCATGCAGGTGCGCGCCATGCTTCCGGCTGACGGGCATGTGGTGGCGGGTGCCGACCTGGCCGACCCCGACGCGATCCGGCGCATGGTCGACGAGGTGGCCGACGCGCTCGGAGGCATCGACGTGCTGGTCAACAACGCCGGCGTGTTCGAGCGCCATGCCGTCGACGAGACCACCTACGAGGAATGGCAGGAAGCGTGGAGGCGCACGCTGGGCGTGAACCTAACTGGGGCGGCCAATGTCACCTGGTGCGTCCTTCGCCACATGGGGGCCGGCGGACGCATCGTCAACGTCTCCTCGCGCGGGGCGTTCCGCGGCGAGCCCGAGCAACCCGCCTACGGCGCGAGCAAGGCCGGGCTGATCGCGTTCGGACAATCACTGGCCCGCGCGCTCGGTGAGCGACGGATCTCGGTGACCGCGGTGGCGCCGGGATTCGTCGAGACCGAGATGGCGGCGGCTGAGCTCGAGGGCGAGGGCGGGCGGAGGCGGCGCGCCGAGAGCCCGCTGGGTCGGGTGGCCACGCCCGATGAGATCGCGGCGGCAGTGCACTATCTGGCCTCGTCCGAGGCCGAGCTGGCCAGCGGAACCGTGCTCGACGTCAACGGAGCATCCTACCTGCGACTCTGAGCGCCGGCTGCGGCGGGCAGGATCCAGGCCCAGCTAGCATCTAAGGACGTGGCGAAGGACAAGATCCCCACCTCGCGCGTGGGGCGAACCGCCAGGATCGGGGGGCTGGCCGCCGGGCAGGCGATCCGCCAGGCCGGCACACGCGCGGCCAACGTAACCCGCTCAGGCGAGGGGCGAAAGGTCGCGCTCGAGCGTCGCCAGATCGAGGCCGCCGAGCAGATCGTGGCCGCGCTCGGGACGATAAAGGGCGCGGCCATGAAGCTCGGCCAGGTGCTGTCGTTTCTCGACGTAGGCCTGGTCCCCGACGAGTACCGCGACGAGTTCCAGCGCAAGCTGGCGGCGCTGCGCGACGCGGCGCCCAACGTCGCCTTCAAGGACATGCGCAAGGTCATCGAGGAGGAGCTCGACGGGCCGCTGGGGGAAGTGTTCGCCGAGTTCAACGAGGAGCCGGTGGCCGCGGCCTCGATCGGCCAGGTCTACCGGGCGCGGTTGCACGATGGGCGCGTCGTAGCGATCAAGGTCCAGTACCCGGGCGTGGCCGCGGCGGTCCGCTCGGACATGCAGAACCTAGGGCTGATCCTTCGGCTGGCCAAGCGGATTGCGCCCGGCCTCAACCCGCAGGCGATCGGACGGGAGATCTCGGAGCGCATCCACGACGAGCTCGACTACGAGCTCGAGGCCCAGAACCAGCGCACGCTGGCGCGGATCTTCCGTGGCCACCCCTTCATCGTGATTCCCGAAGTGGTCACCTCGCTCTCCCACGAGCGGGTGATGGTCTCGGAGTTCATCTCGGGCACCGGCTTCGAGGAGCTCAAGGCTTATCCCCAGGAGGAGCGCGACCGGATCGGCGAGATCCTGTTCCGCTTCTACTTCGGCTGCCTGTACCGCCATCATCAGTTCTCGGGCGACCCCCATCCGGGCAACTCGATGCTCCTCGACGATGGCCGGATGGTGTTCTTCGACTTCGGGTTGTTCAAGCGGATGCCGCCCGGGGCGGTCGAGCTCGAGATCCAGGTCGCGCGCGCGATCATCGACGGCAACACCGACGCGATCATGCGGCTGGGCACCGAGGTCGGCTTCTTCCCCGAGCCCGACAAGTTCGACCCTCAGCGGGTCCTTGCCCACTTCCGTGCCGCCACCTCCTGGTACACGGTCGACCAGTACACGCAGCTCACGCCCGACTACGCCACCCAGGTCCTGATCGACATGAGCGATCCGCGCTCGGAGTACTTCGGCCAGCTCCGCCACGAGTCCGCGCCGCCCGATCACATCTTCGGCCGGCGGATGGAGGTGCTGACCCTGGCCGTGCTCGCGCAGCTGCACGCGCGCGGGAACTTCCACCGCATCGCGCGCGAGTGGTTCTACGGCGATGCCCCGGCGAGCGAGCTGGGTGAGGAGGAGTACGAGTTCTACGGGCGGCGCGCGGCCTGAGGGTGCGGGGGCCGAGTCAAACCCTCTGGATCTGGAACAGGCTGGTGGTGCCGGGACGCCCGGACGGCAACCCCGCAGTGATCCCCACGCGGGCGCCCGACTTGACCCAGCCCAGCTCCACCACGCGGCGGGCGGCGTCGGCGATCAGCGCCTCGGTGACCTCGTGCCGGCGCATCGGGCCGGCCTGGACGCCCCACATGAGGCTGCATCGGCGCACCGTCTCCTTGCCGGGTGAGAGGGCGTAGATCGGCACCTGGGGACGGTGAGCGGAGATCAGGCGGGCCGAACGCCCGGACAGCGTCGGCACGACCAGCGCGGCCAGGTGCAGGTCACGGGCGGCGGCGCAGGCGCCGTAGGCGATCGTGTAGGCGGGGTCGCGCGCGTCGCGGCGGACCCGCTCCTCGTTCCAGGTGCGGTAGGGGACGGTGTGCTCCACGCGCTCGGCCACTGAGGCCATCATCTCCACCGCGCCGACCGGATAGGCGCCGATGGCGGTCTCCTGGGAGAGCATCACGGCGTCGGTGCCGTCGAGGATCGCGTTGGCCACGTCGGCCACCTCGGCCCGGGTGGGCCGCGAGGAGTTGACCATCGAGTCGAGCATCTGCGTGGCAGTGATGGCCGGCCGGGCCAGCTTGCCGGCGGTGCGCAAGAGCTGCTTCTGGACGATCGGTACGTCCTCGATCGGGAGCTCGATGCCGAGGTCGCCGCGCGCCACCATCACGCAGTCCGCAGCGCGGATGATCTCCTCGGCCGAGTCGACCGCCTGGGGCTTCTCGATCTTGGCGATCAGCGGCAGGCGGGTGTGCCGGCGCACGCTGGTGACGTCCTCGGCCGTTCGTACGAACGACAGCGCCACCAGGTCGACGCCGATTGACTCGCCGAAGCGCAGCATGTCGAGGTCCTCCTCGGGCACGGCCGGGAGTCCGCGCGTCGAGCCGGGGATGTTGAGGCCTTGGCGCGAGGACACCGCCCCGCCGATCTCGACCGCGGTCTCGACCTCGCCGTCGCCCGCGCGCACGTTCTTGACCCGCAGGCGGATGGCCCCGTCGGCCAGGTAGATGACGTCTTCGGGGTCGACCGCGCTGGCCAGGCCGCCCCAGCTGACCGACATCCGTTCGCCGTTGCCGACCGTGTTGTCGCCGCACAGCAGCACGAGCTTTTCGCCGGGCTTGAGCTCGGCGATGTCGTCGTCGAGGCTTCCGATGCGAATCTTGGGACCGGGGAGGTCCTGGAGGATGGCCACCTGGCGGCCGGCGGCGGAGGCGGCGCTGCGCACCAGATCGGCGTTCTCGGCGTGCATGTCACGGTTGCCGTGGGAGAAGTTGAGCCGGGCCACGTCCATGCCCGCTTCGACCATGCGTGTGAGCGTCTCGAGGTCACGCGAGGACGGTCCGATGGTGGCGACGATCTTGGTGCGGCGCATTAGGTGGTCCCTTTAGGCTGGACGCTACTGCACGGCCGCCGTCCACCTCCGACCGCGGCGCGCCGACATGCGCGCGAATGTCCGGTATGGCGTCGATCACTCGCGGGCGATCGCCTCGCCGTCGGCAGTCAGCCGACCGCCGTCGCGCAGGTCGCAGATCAGATCCCAGTGCAGCGCGCTCGCGTTGCGGCCACCGGTCTCGGGATAGGAGCGGCCGAGCGCGAGGTGCACGGTCCCGGCCATCTTCTCGTCGAGGAGGATCGAGCCGGTGGCGCGGTCGATGCCGGTGTTGGTGCCGATGCCGAGTTCACCGAGGAAGCGCGCGCCGGGGTCGGTGGCCAGGGCGGCGTCGAGGTAAGCCTGCCCACGGGCGGCGGTGGCTTGCGTCACCTTCCCGTTATCGAAGGTGAGGGTCACGTCCTCGACCAGCACGCCGCGCGGGCTCGAGGGGATCGTGAAGCGGATAGTCCCGGTGGCCGAGTCCTCGAGCGGCCCGGTGAACACCTCGCCGCTCGGCATGTTGCGCCGGCCGTCGGAATTGACCCAGGTGCGGCCGTCGACCCGCAGGCGGAGATCGGTCCCGTCGGCCTCGATGCGGATCTCTCTGGCGCTCGTGAGTCGCTCCAAGATGCGCTGCTGGCGCTCGCTCAGCTCGCGCCAGGCCCCCGCCGGGTCACGGCGGTCGAGGAACATGGCGCGGCCGAGGAATGTCGCGTAGTCGTCGTCGCTCATGCCGGCCTGCTGGGCGAGCGCCGGCGTCGGCCACAGCGTGCCGCACCAGCGCTTGGCGAGACGCGTCTCCTGGATCGGCACCCGGGCGCGGGCGGCACGGGCAATGGTCGCCGGGTCGATGCCAGCCAGGGCGCGGGTGTTGTGCGGCGCGTCGATCCAAAGGTAGGCGTCGGCGTGCTCGACCTCGGCCAGCTCGAGCGGAGCAAAGTTGTCGAGCAGCTCGTCCGAGGCCAGGCGATAGAAGTCCTCGATCAGCCCAGGTGGCGTGACGCGGAGGCCCGGCGGCCACGCTCCTCGGGTGATCAGCTCGCGGTGAACGGCGCGGATCAGCGGCGCCGCCAGCGTGGTCGTGAAGACGAGCACGTAATCGCGCTCGCGGATGTCAAGGCACCAGTCGCAGAGGAGGCTGGCGATGGCGGCGGGGTCGAGCGTGGTCGGTGGCGGGTCGGCCATCATCACGGCGCCTGGAGCTCCGGGAAGTGCTCGGCAGCGTGCTCGCGCAGCGCGTCGCGGATGAAGCGCCGCTCGTCGGTGGAGGCCATCCGGTAGCGGCCGACGAGTTCCTTCTGGCGCGTGATCTCGAGGCCCGAGATTGTCCAGGAGACCGCGAGGCGCTCGAAGAGCAGCTCGGTGGCGCGCTGCCAGGCGTCCTCGCGCTCCAGCCCACCGGCCAGGATGTCCGCGTACTCGCCGCGGGCCCCCGGCGTGAGCGACCCGCGCAAAGTGAGGACGTTGCCGTCCGGGTCCCGGTACTCCGCCGTGGGGGCGACCAGCTTCTCGCGCTTGCGTCTGGCCACGTTATGCGGTTGCGGCGCGCTCGAGCTGGGTGGCGACGTCGCCGGTCACCGGGTCGGCATGGCCGGCCCACACGGTCTGCGGATCGAGCGCGGCGAGCTTGCGGATCGCGGCGCGGGCCTGCTCGGTGTCCTGGTTGAAGGCGGAGTGTGGCACGTGCGCGGCCTGGCCGCGCCCGGTCTGGGGGTCGAGCGTGTAAAGCGTGTCGGAGACGATGGCGAGCCGGTCGGACGCGCGGAACAGCCCGATCAGACCGGGCGCGTGGCCGGGCAGTTCGATGACCCTGAATCCGGCGATCTGATCGTCCTCGCCGACGGTGCCGGCGATCTCGACTGCGCCACCGTCCCAGGTGGAGATGAGCCGCCAGAGACCTGCGCGCCCGTGCGGATCGAGCTTCGAGCGCTCCCAGTAGTCACGGTAGGGATCGGGCGACTCGGCGGCTGCGCGATCGGCAGGGTGGCAGTACACCGGTGCGCCCAGCCGGGGCGCAGCCCCCCGGTGATCGGCATCCGCGTGGCCGAGCACGATCCGCTTGATACCGCCCAGGCGCGCGGCGGCGGCGGCCAGCGGCGCCACCATGTCGCAGATGCCGGCGTCGAACAGCGTGACGCCGCCGTCGTCCTCGAGTAGGTAGACGTTCATGACCTTGCGGACACCGCCCCGGACGAGCCACACTCCCTCGGCGATCCGCTCCGCATCGGATCCGTGGATCCAGGCGCGAGCTCGCGTGCGAACGTTCGCCAGCTTGGTCAGGTTTGATTCAGCGCGCGATCCGGCCGGCGGCAGCAGGCCGAGCTGGCGGGCGACGTCACCGCTGTCGAGGTAGGCATCGAGCCGCTCGATCTTGCCCTCGGCATTGACCGTCAGGACATCGCAGCCCTCCATCTCGAGGTGCGCGCCGTTGGCCACGAAGCTCTGGAAGGTGCCCGGGCCGGCGAACGTGCCCCTCGCCCGCCAGCGTACGGCGACGAGTCCCTGTTCTCCGTCGATGATGTCGAGGAGCTCCCAGGTCAGGTCGGGGAACGCACCGTTCAGCTCCTCGTGGAGGGCGCGAACGCCGTCGGGCGCGGCGAACTCGCGCTGGCCGACCACGCGCTCGACCCCGCCGGGAGCCCAGAGGGCGAGAGCGGTGTCGAAATCGCGCGCGGCGATCGCGTCGAAGTAGCGGCGGGCCACGTCTGTGCTGGACATCCGAGCCGCGCAGTGTACGCGGGGAATATCGTGCACGGTCATGCCGCGCAGGCGCGAGCTCGGGCGTGGAGAACGGGTGCTATCGGGACTGTGGCGCCTGCGGCTCCCGCTGCCGTTCCCGGGCGTGCCGCACTGCAACGCATGGGCCGTGGCCGCCGACGACGGGATCGTGCTGGTCGACACCGGGATGCACGAACCGGGATCGATGACCGAGCTCGAGCGGGCCTTCAACCAGGTCGGGCTGAGCGTCGATGAGGTCAGGCTCGTCGTGTGCACGCACGCGCACGTCGACCACTGGGGTCAGGCGGCCACGATCTGCGACCGGACCGGGTGCGAGATGTGGATGCATCCCGACCACGAGCATGGATTCGCCGGCGCGGCCGACCCGGACGTGGGGCTGGCCCGCCGGCTCGAGATTGGGCGGCAGAGCGGCGTGTCCGAGGCGGCGCTGGCGCGCTACGCCGAGCAGGCGAAGGACGGGGCGTCCGGGATCGCGCGGGTGATCGAGCCCGATCGGGAGCTGGTAGCCGGCGTTTGCCTCGAGACGGACCTGGGGACGTGGCGGGTTTTTGAAACCCCCGGGCACGCACCGTCGCACGTGTGCCTGTTCCAGGCGGAGCGGCGCCTGCTGATCTCGGGCGACCATGTCCTCGGCCGAATCTCGCTGTACTTCGACTACGGCTGGACGCCGGACCCGATCGGGGAGTTTCTGGGCTCCCTGGACGTGGTCGACGGTCTCGACGCGCGGCTGGCGCTGTCCGGGCACGGCAAGCCGTTCCTGGACGTGCACGGGCACATCGAGGGCAACCGGCGGCTTGTCCGTGAGCGGCTCGACGCGACGCTCGCGGCGCTGGCCGGCGGGCCGCGGACCGCGCTCGAGATCACGCCGCACCTGCACGGTGAGCCGGTGACCGAGGCCAACGCCGCGTGGTGGCTACCCGAAACGCTCTGCTACCTGCGCCACCTGGAGCTGGCCGGGCAGGTCGCACGCGACTCCGACGACGGCGTGGAGCGGTGGTCCGCCGCATTGTCAGATTCGCGCACAAAACCTTGACACGATCTTGTCAAGGTTGGTATGGTGCCCCACCATGCGAATCGATCAGATCCTCGCCGGGGCGGACGAGCCGGTCTTCTCGTTCGAGTTCTTCCCGCCTAAGACCGATGACGGCGAGCGGAACCTGCGCCGGGCGTTGGGCGAGCTGCGCGAGCTCGAGCCGGACTTCGTCTCGGTGACCTACGGAGCGGGCGGCTCGACCCGCGGCCTGACGCTCGAGCTGACGAAGTGGATCAAGCAGGAGCTCGGGATCGAAGCGATGGCCCACCTGAGCTGCGTTGGCGCCACCAGCGACGAGCTGCGCGTGATCCTCGACAGCCTCGTAAGCGCGGGGATCGAGAACGTGCTGGCGCTGCGAGGCGATGCTCCGCGGGGCGACACGTCGTGGCGGCCGCATCCGGGGGGGTTGCGCTACTCGAGTGAGCTGGCGGCACTGATTTCCGCGCGTTATCCGGTCTGCGTGGGCGCGGCCTGTTTCCCCGAAGTCCATCCGGAAGCGGTGGACATGGCGAGCGATCTGCGGTTTTTGAAGACGAAGGTCGAGAGCGGCGTCTCGTTCCTGATCACGCAGCTGTTCTTCGACAACGAGGTGTACTTCCGCTTCGTCGAGGAGGCGCGGGCGGTCGGGATCGAGGTCCCGATCGTCCCGGGGATCATGCCGATCACCGACGTGGCGCAGATCAAGACGATCACCGGTATGTGTGGGTCCTGTATCCCGTCTGCGTTGCTGGAGCAACTAGAGGCGCGGGCGGGCTGTCCGGAAGCCGCGCTCCAGCTCGGGGTGTCGTACGCCACCTTGCAGTGCGCCGAGCTGTTGGCGCGCGGGGCGCCCGGCATCCACTTCTACACGCTCAACCGCTCGCCGGCCACGCGCGCGATCCTCGCTGCCTTGCGACTGCTGCGCCCCTGGGTGCGACGCGAGGTCGTGCGGACCTCCTCCGGCTGAGGCTTCTACGAACAGTTCGTAGTTTTCTCGGCCGCAGCCGGTCACGCCGGCGGGACGATCTCGGTGATGCGGGCGACGCGCGGCTGGCCCTCGATCTCGTAACGGATATCAATCTCGTCGTTGCGCTTGTAGGTGCCGATCCCCCAGAACCCGAGGAGCCAGGCGCGGAGGCCCAGTTTCTGCCGGACCAGCTCCCGCTCGAACAGCAGATCGCCCTCGGAGACCCGGTAATCGGTGCCGAGTTCCTGGCGCACGCCGTTTACGTAGACCTCGAACGGCGAGCGGACGCCGGAAGGGAGCTTGACGCGCCAGTAGGGCATGGGTGAGGCTCGTTAGACGTCGGCACGGATCAGAGACATGATCACCACATCGACCCGCTTACCCCGCTGCCTCAGATATTCGCGCAAGATCCCCTCGCGGGCAAAGCCGGCCGCAGCACAGGACGCGAGCATGGCCGCGTCGCCGGGCTCGATCATGAGCTCGACCCGCGCCAAGCCGCATGGCCCGAGTAGCCATTGGCCGGCCAGCCTGAGCGCGGCGCGGCCGAGCCCGCGGCCTCTCATCCCAGGGGCGAGGAAAATCCCCATCTCCGTGCGGGACTGGTCCCAGTCGGTCGTGTCCACCCGGACCAGTCCCAGACAGGTATCGGAACCCGGCTCGAGGATCGTGAGCCATGCCCGCTGCCCGATGGCACGATCCGCGCGCCCGCGCTCGGCTTGACGCCCCAGCTCGGCACCGCTCGGCGGCCGCTCCTCGCCCATGCGGAGGTGCAGGTGGGGATCGTCCTGGTAGGCGATGAGGATCTCCGGGATGTCGCGCTCCTCGTAGTCCCGAAGCACGACCTGTCCGTCGGTGAGGGGCTCGCTCAGGTGCGGGAACGAGGACATCGTCGGACGCTGACCGTACCCTGTCCCGCCGTGGAAGAGGTCGCGTATAGGGTGAGGCGCTCCGATCGCGCCCGGCGGGTCCGGGTCACGGTCGACGCGACGCGGGGCGTCGAGGTGGTGCTGCCGCGCCGGGCTCCCGAGCGCGAGGCGGCCGCGGCCATCCGGGAGCTGCGGCCGTGGATCAAGCGTCGCGTCGCGGAGCTGGCCGATGCCCGCGCCGCGGTGGCTGCGCGTGGCAACAGCGTGCCGTACCTGGGGCGGAAGCTGGCGCTGGTAACCGACTCTCCGGGTCGCTCCAGGGTGGTCCGGCGCGGCGATGTGCTGTTAGTACCTGCCGGGGCCGGGCGAGGACCGGCGCTCGAGCGGTGGTATCGCCGCGCGGCGCGCGCGGAGATCGAGCCGCGGCTCGACCGGGCGTGTCAGCTGGCGGGCACGACCTACTCGCGACTCACCATCCGGGGACAGCGAACCCGCTGGGCCAGTTGCTCGCGCACGGGCGCCATGAGCTTCAACTGGCGGCTCCTGCTCGCGCCCGAGGAGGTGCTCGACTACGTCATCTGGCACGAGGTCTGCCACCTCGAGGTGATGGATCACTCTGCGCGCTTCTGGCGGCTGCTGGCCAGCCGCAGTCCGGGCTACCGCCAGCATGTGCGCTGGCTGCGGGCACACGGCGCCACGCTGGCGCTGTAGTGGCGCGGCGCGCGCGGCGCGGTCAAGGCTGCTCTCGCGGCGCGAACAGCGCGACGTGGTCAATGGCATACGAAGCCGGGCCGAGGGCCCCGCGCAGATGTTCATGTCTGCGCCCCCTATGCGGGGTCGAGGTCTCGGCCCGGCCGCAACCCTCGCGCGAGCCTGCCGGTCTGCGCTGCACGAGGGAGAGCCGCCGGTCTGTAGGCTTGCCTACGATGGCGCTGTTAGGTAACCTACCAAGCGCCGACCCTGACTGTCAAGTTGATGGTGTCATGGCGACCCGCCCGGACGCTACCCTGCGAGAGCCGCACCAACCGTTTCGATGACTCCAAGCACCAAGCCATTTGGCGAATCGCTGCGCGCGCTGATGGACAAGCGCGCGCTGACCTATCGCGGCCTCGCCGAAGCGACGCGCAAGCTCGACGGCAAAGGCATAACGCACGCCCACATCAACATGCTCGCCAACGGGCACGATAAGCCCTCGATGCGGGCGATGGAGCTCATCGCGGCGGCGTGCGAGGTCGATCCCGATTACTTCGCCGAGTACCGCCTCGCCGCGGCGATGCGCGAGCTGGATCCGGCCGAGGTCGGACTCGAGCAGGCACTCGCGAACCTCAACGCTCGGCTCGGTGCCCGCCGACAATCCGCCGCCAAAGCACGATCATCGCAGCGGCCCCAAGCACAGCCTCGTCCCACGGGGTAGCGAGCGGGTCCAGCGGCGGCAGGGCGACCAGGAAGGCCAGGGTCCAGACGACCCAGGCGATCTGGACGCCGCGGCGGGTGACCTCTGGATAGCGCCAGATCATGCCGGCGAGACGGCCGGTGAAGTAGCCGAGCTCGTCCCGGTCGCCGAGCAGCTTGGACGCGAGCGACAACGAGGCGAGCGCGAGAACGAACGCGAGGTAGCCGAACGGGCGTACGACCGCCCGCGGGATCGATAAGACGGCTCTCATCAGCGGTCGGGGTAACTGTACCTCAGCGGTCCTGCCGCGCCGGGGAAATGCCGGCCGACGAATGCGACCCGGGTCGGTCGGTGCAGGCGTCGCCGCGGGGGGTCAACCCCCCGCGTGGACGGTGACGGTCCAGCGGCTAGGAGCGCCGATCGATCGGTACGTAGTCCCGGCCGCGCTCGCCGGTGTAGATCTGGCGCGGACGGGCGATCTTCTGCTCCTTGTCGTCGATCATCTCGAGCCACTGGGCAATCCAGCCGCTGGTCCGGCCGATGGCAAACAGGACGGGGAACATCTCCATCGGCATTCCGAGCGCCTCGTAGATCAGACCCGAGTAGAAGTCGACGTTCGGGTAGAGCTTGCGATCGACGAAGTACTCGTCCTCGAGCGCGATCTTCTCGAGCTCGAGCGCGATGTCGAGCAGCGGGTTGGTGCCGGTGACCTCGAGGACGTCCTCGACCGCCTTCTTGATGATCTTGGCCCGCGGGTCGTAGTTCTTGTACACGCGGTGGCCGAAGCCCATCAGGCGCTCCTCGCCCTCCTTCACGCCCTTGATGAAGTCGGGGATGTTGTCCTTGCTCTCGATCCGGCGCAGCATGCGTAGCGCCGCCTCGTTGGCGCCGCCGTGGAGCGGACCGTACAGCGCCGCCACCCCCGCGGCCACGGCCGAGTAGGGGTCGACCTGGGTCGAGCCAACGCTGCGCACGGCGCTGGTGGAGGCGTTCTGCTCGTGGTCGGCGTGGAGGATGAACAGGACGTCGAGGGCGTGCTCGAGCCGGGGATCGGGCTCGTAGCGGATCTCCGTCATCTTGTAGATCATCGAGAGGAAGTTGCCCGGGTAGGACAGCTCGTTGTCGGGATAGACGTAGGGCTTGCCCTGGTTGTGGCGGAAGGAGAACGCGGCCAGCGTGGGCATCTTGGCCAGCATCCGGATCACCTGGATGTAGCGGACGTCGGGGTCCTTGATCGCGGTGGCCTCCGGATAGAAGGTCGAGAGCGCGCTGACCGAGGCCAGCAGCATCCCCATCGGGTGCGCGTCGTAGCGGAAGCCGTGCATGAACTCCTTGATGTTCTCGTGCACGAACGTGTGGATCGTGATCTGGTGGATCCACTCGTCGAGCTGGTCCTTGGTGGGGAGCTCGCCGTGGATCAGCAGGTAGGCGACCTCGAGATAGCTCGAGCGCTCGGCGAGCTGCTCGATCGGGTAGCCCCGGTACTCGAGGATGCCCTTCTCGCCGTCGATGAACGTGATCGCTGAGCGGCACGACGCGGTTGCCATGTAGGCCGGGTCGTAGGTCATCAGGCCGAAGTCGTCCTCCTCGACCTTGATGTTGCGCAGCTCGGTGGCGCGGATGGTGCCGTCCTCGATCGGGATCTCGTACTGCTTCCCGGTCCGGTTGTCGGTGATGGTCAGACTCTCGTTCGCCGTCGCTGCGCCGGCGCCGTCCTGTTCCTGCGTCTGTGTCGTCATGGCGCTCCTCTCGCGCGGGTTCCGGGGGTCGTCCAGCCCGGGGGCGGGGCCGAGTACCCGCCTTGAATTTAGTACCTGGATCGTCCGGGCGGGATGCTCGGGCTCGCGCGGCGTGTCCGGGCGGACGGGTTTCGGCCGTGTTTCGGCTCGGGCGGCGGCCGTGGCCGGGCGCGCGGCGACGCTTGGGACGGGCCCGCCGCCGGGGCCGGGCGCGCTACTTCGGGAAGGCGCTGGTGATGACGGCCATCGCCATCGCGAGGAGCGCGAGGGCGACGCTGACCAGCATCACCCCGCGGGCGCCGCGCCCGTTGGTCGGAAAGGCCGGCCGGGTCAGCCCAACCGCGGCGAGGGTCAGCGCCCACAGGACGAGAAGCCCGCCGGCGATGTAGAAGGGGATCTTGGAGGGCTCGCCGGCGGCTAGGAGGAGCGTCAGCACGGGCGCGAGCTTACTCCGTGGGTGGCTGGCTCGTGCGCGCAGTTCGTGCTGGCCTTGACCGCACGCCCTCGTAGCGGCTTTCGGTGGCGGCGCGCTGTCCCTGGTAGTGACTGCCCAGCTCGGGGCTGCCGTAGGGCCGCAGCGCCGGCCGGTCCAGGGCCATGAACGACAGTTGAGCGATCGGGAGGCCTGGGTAGAGCTTGATCGGAACTCTTGTGAGGTTGTTGAGCTCGAGGGTCAGGGTGCCCTTCCAGCCCGGGTCGCAGAAGCCGGCGGTGGCGTGGACAATGAGGCCGAGCCGCCCGATTGAGCTCTTCCCTTCTATGCGAGCCACGATGTCGTCGGGCAATTCGACCCACTCGAGGGTACGTCCGAGGCAGAACTCGCCAGGGTGGATGACGAACGATTCGTCGTTGCCGATGACGACCTCCTCGGTCAAGCCCGAGGGAGGCTCGCGCAGGTCGATCGCCGAGGCGCGGTGGTTGTGGAACACGCGGAACGAATCGCCCAGGCGTAGGTCGACGCTCGCGGGCTGCACGAGGCCCTGATCCCAGGGCTCGATCCGGATCCGA